>JAQXOE010000010.1 GCA_029098505.1 Bacteroidales bacterium | reverse complement strand
CGCTGCCCCTCGACTTGCATGTGTTAAGCCTGCCGCTAGCGTTCATCCTGAGCCAGGATCAAACTCTTCTTTGTATATTATTCTATTCTTCCAGCTTGCTCCTGACGCTTCTGATCTCTTAAGAAATCAACGCTCTCGATTTTTTCTTGTTTCTCGGTACTTGCTTGTACTTATCTTTCAATATTTCAATGAACTTCCCTTTTGAAGCGTTCCGCAGTGCGGTTCGTTCCGTTGGGATTGCAAAGGTACGAACTTTTTTTTATCCTGCAATACTTTCCCGAAAAAAAATCATAAAAAAAATCGAACAAAATTTCATTGCCCCGAATAAATGGGATAAATTTGCATCTTGACATCAGATAAAAATAATATTAATGAAACAAAAAGTGTCTTTATGGAGCATCTTCCTCACTTTTGCAAAAGTGGGGGCCTTCACCATAGGCGGCGGCTACGCCATGATACCCATCATACAGAACGAGATGACTAGAAAGGGCTGGATGGACGAAGCCGAACTCCCCGACATCATCGCCCTGTCACAGAGCGCGCCAGGAGTAATGGCGGTCAATATGTCCATCTTCACCGGATACAAGCTCAGAGGCACGAAAGGCAGTATTGCCGCCACCCTTGGATCAATTACCCCCTCGTTCATTGCCATACTGCTGATCACGATGCTGTTTTCCAATTTCAAGGACAATGAAATCGTGATTCGGGTCTTCAAGGGCATACGGCCGGCAGTAGTGGCGCTGATTCTGGTGCCTATGATTGATATGGCGAAGAAGAACAATCGCAAATGGTGGGCCTGGGTCATCAGCGGATCTGCTCTGCTGGGGGTGGCCTTCCTCAACTTCTCACCCGTGTATATATTGCTCGTGACAATAGTGCTCGCACTGGCTATCACCCTTTTCAAGGAGCGCAAGCGCAAGGAGGGCGCCGGGCTATGATATTGCTGCTTCTTCAATTGTTCAGCACCTTCTTCGTTATCGGACTTTTCACCTTTGGAGGAGGTTATGCTATGCTCTCGCTCATACAGTCCCAGGTCGTGGTGGCGCACTCCTGGCTCAGCGAAAGCACATTCACGGATATCGTAGCCATTTCGCAGATGACCCCCGGACCTATTGGCATCAATTGCGCCACCTTTGTCGGCTACGATGTTCTCACGACGGCTGGCTATTCCCCTTTTTGGGGCACAATCGGCTCATTCACAGCGACATTGGCCATCAGCCTACCTTCTTTCATCATTGTCCTTGCCCTCGTTAGATTCTACACCAAGGTAAAGGGCAGCCGCATCTTCGAGGCTGTGATGAGTGTATTGAAACCTGTGGTGGTCGGCCTGATAGGAGCCGCGGCGGTGATACTCTGCCTGAAGGTCGATTGGAACGGCTTCGTCCCTTCCGTGAGCGTGGTGGACGAGAACTTCCCCGACTGGAAAAGCTGGTTGCTACTCGCGGCCGCCTTCATTGCTTCATACAGATTCAGGATAAACCCTATTCTGCTTATTGTTTGTGCAGGTTTTGCAGGCTTTCTGTTATACTGACCACTTTTATTTTGTATATTGCGTAAATTTTGAACAAAAATGAATATTAAAGGATATGCCATAGCAGCGCTTGCTGCACTTCTTTGCTTCAACACCCTCGCTTCCGGCAAGGAGCCTGTCACACTTCACATCATTCCGCAGCCTCAGAGCGTGGTAATGGAAAAAGGCAGCTTCAAAATGAGCGGTGCAGCGGTCAATTGCGACGACAAATTCGACGGCAATGTCAGGAAAGCCATCCAGACCTTCGCCAACGACCTCACCCTCGCATCCGGCAAAATGAGCTCCTACGCAGCCCCGAGCGGTCTCGCCTCAACTGTTGCCAAGGGCAATCTCAAGGGCGTCGCCTTCCTCAGGGACAGCAGTCTCGGAGCCGAGGAGTACAGCATCGAAGTCACCAGTCGCAACGTAGTAGTGAAGGCGGCGGAGTTAAACGGCGTGCTCTATGCCATCCAGACCATCAAGCAACTGCTTCCACCCGAGATTTACGGCAATGCCGACGGTGCGGGAATGAGGATGACCATCCCTTGCGTTACCATCAAGGACAAGCCGCGCTTCGGATACCGTGGAATGCATCTCGACTGTTCAAGGCACTTCTTCAGCATCATCGAAATCAAGAAGTACCTCGATGTAATGGCAATGTACAAGCTCAATCGCTTCCACTGGCATCTTTCCGACGACCAGGGCTGGAGAATCGAGATCAAGCAGTATCCTGCCCTCACAATGGAGGGAGCTTTCAGAAGCGGAACAATGATAGGACGTGATTTCAACTCCAACGACGGAATCCGTTACGGAGGATACTATACCCAGGAGCAGGTCAAGGAGGTGATTGCCTATGCAGCACAGAAGGGCATTACAGTCATCCCGGAAATCGACCTCCCGGGACATATGCTCGCGGCACTCAGCGCATATCCAGAGCTAGGCTGCACCGGAGGCCCTTATGAGCCTTGGACCAAGTGGGGCGTTTCCGACCAGGTGCTCTGCCCTGGCAAGGAAGCCACTTTCACCTTCCTCGAGGGTGTGCTCAGCGAGATTGCGGAGCTTTTCCCTTCCGAGTACATCCACATAGGAGGAGACGAATGTCCCAAGACGGAATGGGAGAATTGTCCTGATTGCCAGGCACTTATCGCAGAGCTGGGACTGGAGGACAGCAATGGTTTCAGCGCTGAGCAGTACCTTCAGTGCTATGTGACCGCCAGAATGCAGGACTTCCTCGCCACCAAGGGGAAGAAGATTATCGGCTGGGATGAGATTCTGGAAGGCGAACTTGCCAAGGGAGCCACGGTAATGTCCTGGAGAGGCGTTGATGGAGGTATCAAGGCGGCGGGACTCGGATTCGACGCCATTATGACCCCGACGACATATTGCTATTTCGACTATTGCCAGGCGAAGGAACAGGAGCTGGAGCCTGTTTGCATCGGAGGTTATGTTCCGGTTGAGAAGATTTACGGCTACGAGCCGATGGATGGAATGCCTGCCGGAGCCGAGAACCATATCCTGGGAGTTCAGGCCAATCTGTGGACGGAGTACATTGCCACAAACGAGCATCTGGAATATATGCTTCTACCAAGACTTCTGGCACTGAGCGAGGTGCAGTGGTGCAAGCCTGAGAACAAGGATTTCGACAGATTCAAGGAGTCCCTGACAGGACATCACTTCGGAATACTTGACAGACTGGGATATACCTATAGCAAGGTTATTCTCGGAATACACGGTTTCAATAAACAATAAACTGCTATGAAAAAGATTATTAAAAACATTCTTTGCATCACAGCCATCGTAGCGGTGGCAGCGTCTTGCGGCAATTCCAAAAAATCAAAGGCTGCAGCCGGCGAGGCTGAGCAGGCAAGTGCCGACTCTACCGAGTTCGTCCAGGAGCCGCAGAACCAGGAAGAGGCGATGAACATACTCGCTACGCTTCCTGAGGAGCCCGTATTCGACATCATCACCAATATGGGCACAATCAAAATCAAGCTTTACAGCAAGACCCCGAAACATCGTGAGAATTTCGCCAAGCTGGCTCTTTCCGGCTATTATGACGGGGTTCTTTTCCATAGAGTCATCGACGGCTTCATGATTCAGGGAGGTGACCCTCTCACCAAGGACACGCTCAACGTGAATATTTACGGTGAAGGCGGTCCGGGATATCAGGTGCCAGCAGAGTTCATCCCTGAATATACACACAAGAAGGGAGCCCTCGCAGCTGCCAGAGTGGGTGACACAGCCAATCCATACAAGGAGTCTTCAGGTTCACAGTTCTATCTCGTACAGGATGAGGCAGGCTGCGCACACCTCAACGGTTCATATACCGTGTACGGTGAGACCATCGAGGGTCTTGATGTCATTGACAGCATTGCGGCAGTTGAGACTGACTATCGTGACAGACCGGTCAATGATGTCAGAATCATTACAGTAAAATTGGATGAAAAGTTGAATAATTTATCCGAATAGTCGCAGATTTTATACATAAAACCTAAATGGTATAGAATTTGCAACATTTTTTTCGAATAGTTTTTTCATAGGTTAAATTTTAGGTTAGAGTTGCGGAGTCCTGCGTTGTGAAATGCGGGACTCTTTTTTTGTCCGAAATATGCTCTTTTTCGAATAAGAAGGCTTAACTTCGCAGTATAGAAAGCACAAATGAATCTCAAGTCCCTTTTGAAAGATACGGCCATATATGGCCTGAGCAGCATAGTCGGACGCTTCCTGAACTATCTGCTGGTACCTCTTTATACCTATAGGATTGCAGCTGAAAGCGGAGGCTACGGCATTGTCACGAACCTATATGCCTACACTGCCCTTTTCCTTGCGCTGCTGACCTTCGGAATGGAGACGACACTGTTCCGTTTCTCGAACAAGGATGGCGAGGATAGCGCGATGGTTTATGGCACTTCCCTGAGGCTGGTCGGAGGAGTCGCGCTGGCTTTCATTGCCACAGTCCTCATCCTGCTCAAACCCATTTCCGGGGCAATGGGATATGCTTCGCATCCGGAATACATTGGCTGTATGGCGATAATTGTGGCAATGGATGCGTTTCAGGCGATTATGTTCTCAAGGCTGAGGCAGCAGAGAAAGGCGCTCAAGTTTATGTGCCTCAAATTTGCCTTCATCATTCCGAACATATTACTCAACCTCTTCATCTTCCTGCTGATGCCGTCCCTTTTCGGGCGTATGCCTGGGCTGGAGAGCCTGTATGTGAATATGGATTACGGGGTCGGACTGATTTTCTTTGTAAACCTGATTTGCACTTCCCTGGTATTCATAGGCTTCTCAAGCGAGCTCAAGGGTTTACGCATTGGCTTTGACAGGAAACTCGCCGGACGTATGCTGAAATACACCTGGCCTCTGCTGATACTGAGCCTTGTGGGAATTCTGAACCAGGTGGCGGACAAGATACTCTTCCCTTTCCTTATGCCTGGCGCTGAAGGCAAGGTGCAATTGGGCATTTACGGGGCCTGCGTCAAAATCGCTATGATAATGTCACTGCTCACCCAGGCCTTCAGATATGCCTATGAGCCAATAGTGTTCAACAGCAGCCGGGACAAAAACAGTCCTGAGACTCTGTCCGAGGGTATGACTTACTTCGTAATGTTCGCGCTGCTGGCCTTCCTGGCCGTAATGAGTTATATGCCTATACTCAAGCATTTCATTCAGCCCGGATATTGGGAGGGTCTTGGAGTGATTCCTATCGTAATGCTGGCCGAAATCTTTATGGGAGTGTATTTCAATCTCTCCTTCTGGTACAAGCTTTCGGACCAGACGCATTGGGGTGCCATCATCAGCGCAATAGGAGCGTCAGTAATGATACTGGTCAATGTCATTTTCGTGCCCCGTATCGGCTATTACGCCTGTGCTTGGGGAGGACTCGCCGGCTATGGTACGGCAATGCTCCTGAGCTATGCCTTAGGGCAGAAGAAGTATCCGATTCGCTATGATTTGAAGACCATCAGCATCTTCACAATACTTGCCGTGGCAATATTTGCTCTCTCCGAGAGCATAAGGAAGGGCTTCGCCGGCATCTCCCCTATTTTGCTTATGGCAGTTGACACGGCCTTCCTGCTGCTGTTCTGCGCGGCTATCTTCCTGAAGCTGAGGAAGCAATTGAGGAAATAGACTGTGGACGGGCGCGGGGCGTGGTTCCCGGGCCGGCCCGCCAGTGGAGGATAATCCTTACTATGGGCCGTAATTCCCCGTCTGGTCTGCCCCGTGGAGGGTAAATCATTGAGTATCAATACTTTAAGCACTTATCTATGGGTAAATTTTCCCATAGACGATTACCCAAATCACTGTGTATCAATCACTTATCCCCCACAAAGACCGCTTAACCGAAGCGTGTCCCAAGTTTCGCGGAGCGACCGTGAGTACCTTCCTCCTTCCGAATAATAAGCAAAACAGGTAGCCAATAATCACTTATCAGCCACCTGCCTCATAAGACTAGATATTGATTACCACTCAGTTACAAGCTCAATCTTTGAGAAATCATCAGAGATTTTGTACACTGGAGAGAAATTATATCTGTTGTTGGTATTCACTGTCATTCCATACTGAACCTGACCTGTCCAAGGATTGACAGCCTCAGCAGCAGGACCACCACAAGCAGCGATTCTAACGTAGTGAGGACGCTGATACTTGAACTCCTCAATATTGCATTCAGCAGTAGTATCGATAGTCAAGGTTATCAAGGTAGAACCGTCAGCGAGCTCGGTGCACTTACTTGCACTGCCAACTACTGAACCCGGATCCTTCTTGCAGTTATTGAAGTTGGTACCTACCCATCTGTCGATATTGCAGCAAAGCCTGATATCAGCCACATAGTTTACAGGAGCCTGGCCCTGAGGAGCCTGCCCCTTCTCAACCTTGAATGTAGCGACAATCTTCTTTGACGCAGCATCATAGCTGATTTTCTCATCCTTGATGCGGAGATAAGGATACACTGTAAAGTCAACAACATTCTCACCCTTCTTGAGTTCAAATTCCTGAACGGTAGGATAGTAATTGGAGTCCTTTGTATCCATTTTGTAAGTACCGGCGAAAACAAGCTTGTTCACATAGGTACCGTTGTTCTTAACATTCCAGTTCTGGGCAGCTTCCGAATCCCAGCCTTGCTCCTTTACGGTAATGTAGCCGGTATTCTGAACCTCATATGAACCCCACCACTGGTTAATGGCGGTACCGTAGATCTCGCCCCAAACAGGATTGCCTGTAGTCGCATCCTTAATCATACCCTGTACACTGGCATTGTATCCTTCCTGGTTATCGAGTTCGAACCAGTCGCAAGAAGTCACTGATGCCAACAGAAGGGCCGAAGCCATTATTTTGAATATCTTTTTCATACTTCTATTCATTTTATGCAATTACTCCTGAACAGGGTTTGCAATAAGGTCGTTAATAACATAATTAGGGATAGACTTGTAGTAGTTCTTGGAATCAATGCTAACAGCTGCCCTATCAGTATCCTCCTTGAAGAAGTAAGCTCTTACGAAGAAGTACTTACCATCGTTGGCGTCACGGACAGGAACAAGTGCATGTCTTCTTGATGCCTCGGTAGCACCGTCTCTTGATGAATTGTAGAATGCACGACGACGTGTCATAGTAGCAACCTCATCATTCTCAAATGCAAGCTCGATGCTTCTCTCCTTGAGGACATTGTCCAAAGTAGCATCAACATCATCCTGCCAGTATGCACGGTGACGGATTTCATTGAGGTACTCCTTTGACTTTCCTGCATTTGTTCCATTGAGCTCTACCTGTGCCTCGCAGTAGTTAAGAAGAACCTCAGCATAGCGGATGTCATACCAAGGATTCTGAGAATAAGCGACTTTGGTAGTAGGGTTCAAGAACTTGCGAATACCGAAACCAGTGGTATAGTGGCTACCGTCGTTGGTATTACCGCGAGCATAGAAACCAGAACAGTCAGCAGCGGTCTTTCCGCCAAGTCCATATACCTCAGTTCCATCAGGAAGCACATCGTGAGCATTGAGATCGTAGATGGCGATGCTGCCGTCTCTCTTTCTCAGACCACCCTGAATGACGATTTCAGTATTACGGAAAGTGCAGCCAGGATAGATTACCCAAGCCTGGAAGCGGGCATCCTTGTTCTGGAAAGCATCGGTAACATTATCATACTTGAGGTAATTGTCCATACTGGCATTGATTTGGTTGATACCTACAGTTGTATGAATCATGCTGACGATCTTTGATTCATTGCCATCCTTAACGGTCTTGACAGTACCGTCGACGCGGCGGTAAGCATTGTCATAATTGTCGCAAAGGTCAACATATGCAGGGGTGACAGCATATCTTCCAAAGCTCCAATAGCTTGAGTTGCTTCCGTGAGCCTGGTTTGGAGAGTTAGGAACATCAAAGCCGTTGGTCGTTGTAGAGACTCCGTCCATATAGCTCTTTCCGAAAATCCACTCAGAAGACTTTCTCTCCTGGAAGAGGTCGGTAAGGTTGGTAACAGCCTGCTCAACACTTGAAGGATTAGCTCCGTAGAGGCTGTAAACACCTGAGTTGATTACAATTTCGGCTGCAGAAATTGCCTGCTTGTAATAATCAGCTGCATAAGAAGCATCCATATATGTGAGCTTCTTCTCAACGGCTGTGTATGAGTCAGGAATAGCTGCATTCTGCCAATAGCGGCTGACTGAAGCTGCGAAAAGCGCAACGCGTGATTTGAGAGCGGCAGCAACATACTTGTTTGCACGGTATGTACCGAGGGCCTTTTCAGGAAGGAGGGAGATAGCCTCATCCAACTCTGCAAGAACGAAATCCCAGCTTTCCTTCTCAGTGCTTCTCTTCACGTAAAGGCCGGCATTTTCATTGCCATCAAACTGATCGTCAAGAGGCTCGGTAACGATAGGTACACCGCCGTATGAACTTACAGATGCGAAATAGTAATATGCGCGGATGAAACGAGCCTCACCGAGGAGGTCCTTGTAACGGGACTCAGAAATGATACCCTTCTCCTTAACCTCATCAAGAGACTTGATGAATACGTTAACGTCACGCATAGTTACATAGTTCCAGAATGAAGGGATACCGCCAGGTCCGTAGGATACGTCTCCCTGGTTACCGCAGGCATAGGATGTTGCCTGGTCGGAGCTATTGAAAGCTCCCATCGGAATAGCCTGATACAGAGCAGAAAGCAAAGTCTCAATACCTGCTTCAGACTTCATCAGGTCCTCAGCTGTCATCTTGGTCAAATCACCCTCGAGGTTATCGAAGACCTTATCACAAGAGACTATTGCCAAGGATGCGATAATCGCTGATATATATAAGAAAATTCTTTTCATTTTTAGGCTGATTTAGAAGCTGACATTAACACCGAAACTGAAATTCTTGATGAGCGGTGCACCACCGACTCCAAGCCAAGAGCTCTGTGAACGCTCAGGATCGTAAGGCTTGAGGAGCTTGTTGCAGAAAGTAAGGAGGTTGGTTCCGTTTGCATAAACTCTAACTGAGCCTACCTTGATCTTTGAAAGAACGCTCTTTGGAATGCGGTAACCGATTTCCAAGCTCTTGAGACGGAGATATGTTCCATCTACGAATGAATAAGGCTGGTTCTTACGGTAGGTGTTGTTTGAGTTGGTATCGTATGCGGACTTAGCCTTCGCGATTGCAGGCCAGTAACCGGCAACCCACTGTGACTGAGGATCGAAAGGATCTGTATATCCATCTGCCAGTGTCCAGTGATCCATATAGTTCTCGTAGAAGGTATTGAAGAAGCCATAACCGCAACCACCTGAAACAGCAACACTCTTGTTAGTCAAAGAAGCACCTGACCAGTTCATGCTGAAATCGAAGTTACCATAGCTGCCTGAGAAAGTAAGACCGAACTGGAGAGGAGGATTGGTCTCGCTCCAATCGAAATAGAGGTCATTGTCATTGATGACACCGTCTCCATTTCTATCGTCGATCTTGTACATACCAGGAAGCATATCTGATGTAGGCTGTACAAGGCTGTACATTACAGGGCTGTCGCAGATATCCTGCCAGCTTGAGAACTGAGGATTGCCAGCTACCCAATGGTAGGTAGATGCGCTTCTTGCATTTGCCCAACGGCCTTCTGTATGATTCATATAATAGTCATTGGCAGAGGTGTATTTCTTGGTTTCCTCACTCTTGAGATAAGTAGTTCTGTAACGTGAGTATGAAGCTGTCAAAGCGACACGATAATTGAACTTGCCGATATTATTTCTGTGAGTGATGGTTCCATCAATACCCACGTTCTCGCTCTTGTTGAAATTCTGCTGAGGGAGTGAAAGACCATAGAAGTCAGGAACGGACACTGAAGATTGAGCGGCAATACCGCTGGTCTCTCTCCAGAACCAGTCGAGGGTGAGGCCCAACTTGCCCTGCCAAGCTTCGAGGTCGAAACCGAAGTCCATCATACGTACATCAGCCCAAGATACGAGAGTCTCAGCTACTGAATGGCTTACATAACCGTTAGCTGCGCTGTTATCGTTGAATACATATGAACCGCTCTTAGAATAACCGAGCTGCCAAGCATATGCAGAACCCTGAGCCCTACCGGTCATACCATCTGACCAACGGAGCTTGAAGTTATTGATCTTAGGGAAGAGTTTCTTGAAGAAAGCTTCCTCAGATACTCGCCAACCGAGAGAGTATGAAGGGAAAAGACCCCAGCGGTAACCAGGAGCATAGAGATAGTTACCATCGTAACGAGCCATAACTTCAGCGAGATACTTGCCCTTGTAATCCCAGTTGACGCGTCCAATGTAGCCGGCATTCGCTGACTGTGATCTGGTTCCGTCGTTCTTCTGGGTAGCTACAACACCCTGTCCAATGGTATCGTGGGTATAGAGTCCCTGATACTGTCTTGAAGCGCTCACGCTCTTGACTCCATTCTTTGTAATTTCTGAAGCCAAAGTTACTCCGAGGTGATGGTCGCTTGCAATAGTAGTATTGTAGTTGGCCTGAACTCTACCGTAGAGCTTGGTTCTGTTCGACCACGCCTCCGAATACTGAGGAACGTCAGGATTCTGGTTAACCATCTCATTGGTCCAATAGTCGTAGAGAGGGAATGAAAGGAGGAGGTCATTCTTCTGAGCTACATCCAGGTCGAATGCACCGGAAGCCTGAAGCACGAGGCCCTTGAGCCAAGGGGCTGAATACTTGACATCGATATTGTTTCTGATGCCGTACATATAGTCCTTCTGGTATCCTGCATCCTTGGTCTGAAGGAGGGCATAGATATTTCTATGCTCAGCCTGTGGCTGGTCAGTATAATGAGTATCGTCTCCAAATGCGGTTGGAGGAATGGTACGCTCTGCAAGGAGAGAGTAGTAGTTCCAGTTCATAGCCGTATTCTGAGGAGGGTTCAGGTAGTATGAGTAATTCAGCGATGCCTGATAGGTTACGGAAAGATTCTGTGAGAAGTTTGCTGTAACGTTACCGGTAAAGCCGAGTCTCTTATACTGTCCTGCATCTGACTTGTAGAGCTGGTCTGAATCAACATAATTAGCTGAGAGATAATATGTTGTCTGGTTACTACCTCCGCGGAGGGAGACGTTGTGAGTCTGATTGAAGGTGTACTTCTTCATAATCTCATCGTACCAGTTGAAGTCAATGTAACCAGGGTCTCCATTGATATAGTGCTGAATGGTTTCATCTGAGAAATACGCAGCCTTTTTCGAGTTGATGCGCATCTCGTTTTCAGCCTTCATATAGGTAACGATGTCAACCTCTTCAGGGCGTGCTGTAGGAACGCCGAAGGTCAAAATGTTGGAATAGGAGATATTAGGCTTGCCTACTGTACCCTTCTTAGTTGTGACGAGGATAACTCCGTTCTGAGCGCCTACTCCATAAATAGCTGCAGATGCATCCTTGAGGACAGAGATGCTCTCGATGTCGTCAGGGTTCAATGACGCGAGAGCAGCTGAGCTGGACTGACTGTTGCCACCACCCCAGACACCTGCCTTTCTGTTGGAGGTACGTGCAACACCGTCAATGATAACGAGAGGCTCACCGTAGCCGCGCAATGAGAGGTCGCTGTCAAAGAATCCGCCCTGACCTGAAACCTGCTTGATCTGCAGTCCAGGGACCTTACCCTGAAGGGATGCGACAAGGTCATTCTGTTTTGTTGATACGATGTCCTCAGCCTGGATGTTGGCAATGGAACTGGTCAAGGACGCTTTTTTCTGAACACCATAGCCGACGACTACGGTTTCTTCAATGATTTCCGAATCTTCTACCAAAGTAACGGTAATCTTCGTTTGATTACCTACTTTGACCTCCTGGTCTGCGTAACCGATACAGGAAATCGAGAGGATGTCGGAATCCTTTACTGTCAGAGTGGCATTACCATCCATGTCAGTTGTGGAACCGGTCGTGGTGCCCTTGATGAGAATATTCACACCAGGTACAGGACCAACCTGATCCTTTACTGTAACGTCAACTTTCTTCTGAGCATAAGAAGGGAAGCTGACCAGAATAGAAAGCAAAGCTACCAGAAATAAATTTCTAGACAATTGTTTCATACTGGCTTGTTGTGTTAGGTTAATAATTAATGGTTAATATGTGTTAGTAACTTTTGGCAGGGTTCTTAGCCAAAATTCAGCATTTGGTCATAATAGTATGGTTATAAAATCGTTTTAAAGCATACAAATGTAGCATAATTTTGGACAAATAAACAAGAATTTGAGCCAAAATTTAACTTTTCAATGAAACTATTGTACAAAAAAAAGACAATCTGATAGTAAGAAGGGAGTAAGAAATGATCTGCGACAGCCCACAAAAAAGAGGCTGGCCTCAAAGTCATTATGACTCTGCGGTCAGCCCCTTTTCAAGATTTAGGTTCAGATATTAATCTTCTTCCCAATTAGTGATTTCGCTGAAGCCTGTGAAGCCCTTTGCTACACTCCAAGTGGTTGAGAAGTTATATCTTCTGCTAGTATTAACCTGATTACCGGTTGCGAGTACACCGATTCTAAGATACTTCTCGAAGTCATACTTGAACAAACCGTTGTTCTTATTAGGATCTGTTGAGAATGAGAGAGTAATCTCTGTGCTTCCGTTTGCATCCTTTACATCGATTTGCTTAGAAGCGCTTTTATCATTGACTTTATTGAACGCGTCACAAACGAAGCGGTCGGTAAAGGCATAAAGATTGACCTTAACGCTGGTAATGTCAGAAGGATTTCCGAGTTCCACCTTGAATTTAGCTACAATCTGTTGATTGGCTGCATCATATGAGAACTTTGGGTCAAGCACTCTTGCATAAGGAGTAACAGTGAAATTAACAGTATTGCTGCCTTTCTTGAGAGTAAACTTCTCATCACGTACAGGATAGAAGTTTGACTGGATGGTTTGAAGTCTGTAATTACCTGCCCACACAAGATTGCTACGATAGTCACCGTTGAATTTCACGTAGAGGTTCTGAGACTGCTCACCATAACACTCATCCTTTCCGGGAGCAATGTATCCTTCTTGATATATCTGGAAGGTTTTTGTGTTGTTACCGAACTGAATGTTCTGTCCGGTCTTGCTGTCAATGAACTTGCCCTCTATCTGAGCGTCGTATGACTCTTGATTATCGAATACGAACCAATCGCAAGAGGTACAGAGTGCGACAGCTGAAAGCAAAATAAATATTTTTTTCATACTATACTTTCTATTAGTGTTTACGCCAATTATTCCTGTGAAGGGTTAGGTTCGAAACCATTGACCTGATAGTTGGAAATACCTGAATAGTAACCAACAGTATTAAGGTTGTGTCCACCTGGATTCATATCGACGTCATCGTGGAAGGTGTTTGTACGTACAAAGATGTACTTAGGAGCATTACCACTAAGATCAAGAGTCGGCACAAGAGCGTGCTTTCTGATCTGGTTGTCGATAATATTCTCACGACGGCGGTGGAGAGTGAAGGCGTGGTCATTCTCGAATGACAACTCAATGAGGCGCTCGTGCTGAACATTCTCAACTGTAGGCTCGATGTTGTCCGTGAACGCTGCTCTGTGGCGGATGTCATTGAGATACTTCTTTGCAAGAGCTGCATCACCCTTTCCGCTCTCAGCATATGCCTCAGCATAGTTGAGAAGAATCTCAGCATAACGGAGATCGTACCAAGGGTTCTTCGAGTAAGCATCAGCATTGTTGAGGAGATACTTCTTTCTACCGAAGCCTGTGCTGTACCAGTTTCCTGCATTCTGGTCATCGAGTTTGTCGAATGCAGAATACTGTGAACCGTCAGCTGCACCGAGGCAGTACCAGGTCTTGCCGAATGCTTCAGTCTGACCGAGTGCAGTGTAGAAGAGGTGAGTACCGTCAGCTCTTATGAAACCACCCTGCATAACGAGCTTCATGCCGCGGAATTCCTGTCCAGGATAGAGGACCCAAGCCTTGAAGCGTGCATCCTTGTCTGCGAACGGAGCCTCTGGAGTGTCGTACTTGATGTAAGGAGTAGAAGTTGAGAATGTAGATGCAGGCTTTGAAATCTGGGTTACATACTCTGTCTCATTGTTGTCAGTACGTGTCTTAACAGTACCGTCAAGACGTGAACCGTCAGCTGCATAATTGTCAAACTGGTCAACCATATTGAGGGTTACAGAATAGCGTGCCCATTGCCAACCGGTTGTTCTCACGTGTCCCTGGTTAGGAGAGTTGTTGTAGTCGAAGCCATTGGAATCATTGGCAACGCCGGTCTCATAACTCTTTCCGAAGATGAATTCGCTTGTCCTTGACTGGAAGAGCTCGAAGAGGTTCTTCTCAGCTACCTCACGATCCGAAGTAGGGCCCCCGTAAAGGCTGTAACGGCCAGAGTCAATGACCTTCTTTGAGGCATCGATACACTTCTGGTAGTAAGCATCGGCATATGAAGCCTCCATATAGGTCTTCTTGCTTGCGACAGACTTATACTTCGTATCAAGAGGAGCTCTGTTCCAGAACTTGCTGACAGATGCGGCATAGAGAGCGACTCTTGACTGGAGTGCATATGCGCAATACTTGTCTGCACGGTAAAGACCAAGTGCATTTTCAGGGAGGAGCTTGGCGGACTCATCAAGTTCGCTAAGAACGAAGTCCCATGTCTCTTTTTCAGTTGCCCTTGGTACATAGAGGCCAAGATTCTCGCCTCCGTCATACTTATCGTCAAGAGGCTCGGTAATGATAGGCACGCCACCTAATGCTCTTACGGCACCAAAATACATATAAGCGCGGATGAACCTTGCCTCGCCCATCATATAGTCACGAGTCTTCTGATCTATGACTCCCTGTTCCTTAGCCATATCAAGCTGCTGAATCAACTGATTGACTGAACGGATATTACTGAAACTTATACCGCCGTTGGTAGTATGAGAGTAGCTATTTCCGTGAGTATCGGTAGCGATCATTGTACTCAAATCAGAGGTAGAGAAAGCTCCCATAGGAATCTGCTGATATGAATAGGAGAGGAGTCTCTCAAGACCTGCAACCGAAGAAATAAGGTCTTTCTCGGTCATCTTGGTGAGGTCTCCTTCCAGATTGTCAAAGAGAGCCTCACAAGAGCACATGCTCAAGCCGAGAAGGCCTATCAATGTATATTTGAAAATATTTTTCATATTCTGTTTACAAATTAGAATGAGAGATTAACACCAATTGTAAAGGTCTTGAGGAGAGGTGTACCGAGGACACCGAGATACTGGCTGTTTGCACGCTCAGGATCATATGGCTTCAAGAACTTGTTACAGAAAGTAAGGAGATTGGTACCGCTTGTAAAAATGCGGGCATTCTTGAGTCCTATAGGCTTGAGAACCTTGGCAGGAACGTTGTATCCAATCTCGAGTGACTTCAAGCGGAGGAATGCAGCATTTACCCAAGAGTAAGGCTGGTTATAACGGTAAGTGGCATTTGACCAGTCATCGTAAGCAGCAGCTGCAGGAGCAAGTGCAGGGAATATACCGCTTGTCCACTGTGAATTAGGGTCAAGAGGATCGGTATAACCGCTTGCAAGCTGATATCTGTCGGTATAACTTTCATAGAAGGTCTGGAAGAAACCGTAACCCATACCTCCTGAGAGACTTACACTCTTGTGTACGAGAGCCGAGCCGCTGAAAGAAGCAGAGAGGTCGAAGTTCTTGTAGTTGAGGAAGAGCATGAAACCGAACTGGAGAGGAGCATTGGTCTCAGGCCAAGATGGATATTGGTCTTTACTAGTAATGTATCCGTCACCGTCACGGTCGTCAATCTTGTACATACCAGGAAGCATCTGGCTATTAGCCGATCCTGAATTGTACATTACAGGATATGAGTTGATCTCACCGTAGTTTGCGAACTGACCGCCCTTCCAGTCGTAGAACTTACCACCATTGGCTGTATTCCAACGACCTTCGGTGTGGCTGTCATAATAATGCTGTGCGCTGTAATACTGTGCAGTCTTTTCAGCCTCGATGTGAGTCATTCTCTGGCGTGAGAAGGTCAAGGTTCCTGACATACGATAGTTGAGCTTTCCAATATGATAGCGGTGCTGGAGAGCAAGGTCAATACCCACGTTCTGGCGAGCGTTGAGATTCATATTTGGAAGTGAGAGACCGTACATATCAGGAACGGTATTGGTACTCTTTGCAGAAATACCTGTGGTGTTCCTCCAGAACCAGTCGATTGATCCACCGAAGAGACCGTTCTTGACTTCCCAGTCAACACCGATATCCATAAGGTGGTTGTCAGTCCAGGAAATAAGGGTCTGAGCCACCTGGTCATTTACATAACCGCCAATCTGTCCGCCAGGATTGTAAACATAGTTTCCACTCTGTCTATATCCAAGGAGGTATCCGTAAGGAGAACCCTGTGAACCTCCAGTAATACCGTCTGACCAACGAATCTTAAGATTGTTTACAGCAGGGAATACAGACTTAAAGAATTCTTCCTCAGAAACTCTCCAACCGAGAGAGTATGAAGGGAAGAAGCCCCAACGATGTCCGTGAGCGTAGAGATATGTACCATCATAACGAGCCATAACCTCAGCGAGATACTTGCCCTTGTAATCCCAGTTCACACGGCCAAGATAACCGGCAGTAGCTGACATGGTTCTGCTACCTGAGTTGGTAGCGGTAGATGCATCTCCCTGACTGATGATATCGTGGGTAAAGAAGTCACCATAACGGCGGCTGGCACCGATTGAGTGCATTGTACCCTTTCTTGCCTCCATAGCGAACATCGCTCCGAGATTGTGCTGTCCGAACTTTTTGTTGTAGTTTGCCTGGAGCTTTCCGTAGAGGGTAGAATTCTTATTCCAGTTCTCACTGTACTCGTTCTGGTCACCATTCTTGCCCACGAGGGTATTTGACCAATAGTCATAGAGAGGGAATGCGAGAGTAAGCGCATTGGTCTGACGTGTATTGGTCTCATATGATGCATATGCATTGAGGACAAGGCCCTTGATCTGAGGAACAGTATACTTAACGTCGATGTTGTTGGTATATGACTGCATATAGGTATCATCGTGACCGCCAAGACCATTGACAATGGCAATAACGTTACGGCCTTCAGCCTGAGCCATATATGTCCAGTGATTAGGGTCATCAACTACAGTTGGTGAGAGGGCGCGGTCAGAAAGGAGTGCATAGTAGAATATGTTCATATTCACATTTGCAGGAAGACCGTGTCTCTTTGAATAGTTGAATGAAGACTGGTAGTTAACCTTAAGATTCTCGGTAATCTGGGTAGTGACATTGCCCTGGAAGTTGAAACGGTGGTAGCCGAGCTCAGGGTTGTTGAGAATACCCTTGTCCTGATTGAAGTTACCTGAGATGTAGTATTGGGTCTGAGCGTTACCGCCAGAGATGGATACATTGTGGGTCTGCTGGAAGGAGTGGTCCTTCATAAGCATAGAGTAGTGGTTATTGTCATTGTATCCCTTGTCTCCGTTCACGAAGTGCTGGATCATCTCCTCGCTATACTTTGGAGGACGTCCGACATTGGCATTCATCTCATTCGCGATGTTCATCCAATCAATGATGCCTACCTCGGCAGGAAGCGCTGTAGGAACACCGAAACCGATATTGTTTGAATAGCGGACTGAAGGCTTGCCTACTGAACCCTGCTTGGTGGTCACAACGATAACACCGTTCTCTGAACCGATACCATAAAGGGAAGCGGAAGCATCCTTGAGGACTGAAATGCTCTCGATATCCTCAGGGTTGAGGGATGCGAGCAATGCAGATGAGGATGTTGAATAATTTGCGTTCCAGAATCCGTTTCTTCTCTGTGCAGTTCTGACAACGCCGTCGATAACAACGATAGGAGATCCCATACCACGAAGGTTGAGTTCTGTATCGAAGTCACCAGGAGAGCCTGACTGCTGACGAATCTGAAGTCCAGGAACCTTACCCTGAAGGGAAGCGACAACGTCGTTCTGCTTCGTCGCTGTCAACTCCTCTGTACGGAGATTCACGATTGAACTGGTCAAAGATGCTTTTTTCTGGGTACCGTAGCCGACTACGACTGTCTCTTCGAGAACCTCAGTATCCTCAACGAGGACAACATTGATTTTGGACTGGTTGCCGACCTTGATTTCCTGCTCAGCATAGCCGATGCAAGTAATACGAAGGACATCCGAATCCTTCGCTGTAATAGTAGCAATACCGTCCATGTCAGTCATCGCACCAGTGGTTGTACCCTTGATGAGAATGTTCACACCAGGTACAGGACCCATCTGATCCTTTACTGTAATGGCAACTGTCTTCTGTGCGAAAGAAGTAAAGCTGGCCAGAACAGAAAGCAAAGCAACCAGAAAAAGATTTCTAGATAATTGTTTCATACTGGTTTTTGTGTTAGGTGATTAAAATGGTTAGTAAGAGTTATTAAATAATAGAAAAATCAATTTGAGATTAGTGTTCTGTGCTTATTGTTGATTAGTATAAATCCTTTTAAATATCTTTTCAAAGATACTAAAAAAACGTATAAAGGCAAAATACACGCAGTATTTTTTACGGAAAAGAAAATATTGTGACAAAAACAAAAAAACAAGAGGATGACAAACCCTGTCATCCCCCTGATTGCATTAAAACACAGGTTAAATCTTAGTTAGCCTGTCGGCTATATGATTTTTTTCTTGATTACTTGGCTGTTGCCCAATCGTACTTGGTGATATTGTGCTGTCTGTCCATCTTGTAGATTGGAGAGAAGTTGTATATATCCTCAGGATTGATTGTCTTGGCCTGGTCACCGAATACTACACCGATGCGGAGATAGTGGTCACGATCGTACTTGAACTCACCAGTGGTATCGTTCTTTGTATCGATGGTGAGTGTGAGCTCAGTGTCAAGAGGAAGAGGCTCGATGGTAGGTGCCCACCAGTTTCCGCTCTTCTTAGGCTCCATCTCCACCTTGGTGACATTGGCAAATGAACCAACGAAGTTAGATGTGCTCGAGAAGAGAGCCACCTTACGGATGAAGTCAGCCTTTGAAGGGTCTCCTGACTTAACCTTGAACTTCGCGGTGATTACACCGTCATTGTAGCTGATGTTCTCATCATAGATATAAGAATATGGCCTAAGAGTGAAGTCAATCTCATTCTTACCCTTCTTAAGCTCAATGTTGGTGGTAGCATTGTCCTGGAAAACCGGAATCTTCTCGAAGTTGACCTGATACTTACCGGCGAATACCATATTGTTGGTATATGATCCGTCGAATCTTACGAACCAGTACTGCTTCTCAAATGAATCCTCCCAGCGGTCAGATACGTCCTCGATTACTGTGAGGACTCCTCCCTTATAATCTATGGAGCCGCCCCAAACGATGCCCCAGAAGATGATTCGGGAGTCAACAAGACAAGCCTCAACCTGAATCTGCTCGCCTGCAGGGTCGATAAGCTTACCTACGAGCTGAGCATCAGGGCCTTCCTGATTGTCAAGCTTGAAAAGGTCGCAGGACACTGTCAAGGATGCGACGAGGCTCAAGGCCAAAATTGCATTTATAATTCTTTTCATATTGTTCTAAAAAGTCCGATTTTAATACTCAAGGTTGTTTTCAGTAAGCTTGTTCTTAACGTAGTTAGGAATGCTGTTGTAGTAAGTCTTACCGTTGATACCTCCCCACTTGATGGTACCCTGCTTCATCTCCACGTTGGTAGGAGTACCGAACATTGAGAGTGTGCGTACATAAATGTACTGAGCCTGGTCACCGCTGAGGTCAACGATAGGAACAACGATTTCCTTGTTCTGCTTCTCGCCCTCGTGGTCATAAACATCTATACCGTTGAAGAGTGAGCGTCTTCTGCAGAGAACCTCAGGAAGTTTGTTCTCCATAGCGAACTCAACCTTGTACTCGTGGAGGATATTGTCGATATTAGGCTCAACGTTGTCGGTGAAACCGGCACGGTGACGGACATCATTGAGACACTTGCTTGCAAGAGCAGCGTCACCTGCACCACCCTCTGCATAAGCCTCAGCGTAGATGAGGAGAACCTCTGAGTAACGCATATCGTACCAAGGAGTCTGGTTGAAGAATGAGCAAGCGTTCTGGTTCATATACTTTCTTGGAACGAAAGGATAAGAAGAACGGTTGTTGTCATTCTTGTCGGTTGCGAGCTTGAAGAATGCTGAGTTCTGGTCAGCCTGTCCACCATATGGATAGTAAGCTACACCATTCTTCTCCACTGCACCGTTATCACCAGGGTAGATAGAAACGCTTCCGTCAGGTTTTACCATACCTCCCTGCATATGAATCTTGGTTCCGCGGAACTCACATCCAGGATAAACAATCCAAGCCTTGAAACGGGCATCCTTGTTGGCGAAGATATCCTCAACATTCGCGTATCTCTTGTACTGGCCAAGTGTATTGACATTGAATTTTCCATTCTCGGCACCGTTGATATAAACATCGTCACAACCTGTATCGAGCTTACCTGACTTGCGTGAGCCGTCAGCAGCATAGTCATCGTACTCCTCAACGAGGTTGAGGGTAAGAGAGTATGTACCTCCTTGGTAACCTGAGGTAACCTGGTTTGCTGTACCCCAGCTACCGCCCTGAGCCTGCTCAACACCATTGTTGTCGGTAGAAAGACCTGTCACATAAGATCTTCCGAGAAGACCTTCGCTGCCGTCCCATACCTGGAAGAGGTCATTAAGAGTCTTGACTGCATCCTCGACTCCGAGAGGCTGTCCTGAATAACCAGCAAGCTTGTACTTGCCTGAATCGATAACCTTCTTTGCAGCCTCGCTGGCAATAGCATAATACTGGTTTGCCCAAGCCTTCTCCATATAGGTAAGCTTCTCCTTAACCGCATTGTAGTTAGGGTTGAGAGGTGCACGGTCATTATACTTGGCTACAGAAGCTGCCCAAAGAGCTGCCTTTGCCTTGAATGCGTATGCTACATACTTGTTTACACGCATCTGAGACATAGAAGTCTCAGGAAGGAGCTGAGCTGCCTTGTCAAACTGGTCGATAACGTAATCCCAAGAGTCCTTCTCAGTGCTGCGCGGAACATAGAGAGCCGACATATCACCGCCAGGGACATAGAGATCGTCCATAGGCTGCTCAACGATAGGAATACCGCCGTATGCACGAACTGATGCGAAGTAGCAATATGCGCGAACGAACATTGCCTCGCCCAAATAGGCATTGAGAGCATCCTGCTTGATTACACCGTTCTCATATGCTTCCTGTACATCGACAATAAACTTGTTGATGTTACGCATCTTGGTATAATCCCAGAACGTGTTGATGCTTTTGCTATATGACTGGACGTCGCGGCTGGCATTGGCAATCATAGTCTGCTTGTCACTGTCAGAGAAAGCGCCCATTGGAATGTACTGGTAAATTGACGAAAGCACGCGTACGATACCAGCCTCACTTCCGAACATTGTAGCGTTGTCCACTTTGGACTTGTCGCCCTCAAGACTGTCGAAGATTGAGTCGCAAGAGCTGAGTGCAAGTGTCGAAACTGCTGCCAATGCTATATATTTAAATACTTTTTTCATTGACCTGGATATTAGAAGTTAAGATTTACACCGAAGTTGTAAGTTCTGTTGATCTGGAAGGTACCGCCGGCACGACCGTTATCTACTGACTCAGGATCGATGAAACGAAGGTTCCTGTTGCAGAGGGTGAAGAGGTTGCCGCCGTTGAAGAATACACGGGTACTCTTGATACCTACCTGCTTGAGAATCTTTGGAGAGATTGAATAACCAAGCTCGAGAGACTTGAGGCGGAGGTAAGTAGCATTTACATTATTGTAAGGCTGAGAATCCGAGTAACCTACGAATGGAAGGGCTGCAGTAGCCTGAGATACCTTTCCGAGTACAGGCCAGTAGCCTTCTTTCCACTCTGTATTAGGATCCCAAGGGTCGTCATCATAGTTTACCATCTGGTAGCTGTCACGAGAGTACATCTTAGGCAGCTGATAGAGGTAACCGAAGCCTGCGTATGAAGTAAGGCTGAATGACTTGGACTTGAGTGAAGCTCCTGAGAATACCATAGAGAAGTCGAAGTTTCTGTAACGTCCGCTCATATTGAGACCGAACTGGAGAGGCGGGTTGGAATCACCCCAGATAAAGAATTTATCCATATCTGTGATGTAACCGTCACCGTCACGGTCAACGAAGAGGTACTGTCCAGGAACCATAGTGGTATTACCTTCCTTCTTGCTTACAGAATAGAGTACTGAAAGATTTGAAGCATCGTCAAGACAGGTGATGCGGTCACCGGTCCACTCATAGCGTGATGCAGAACGGGCATTGCTCCATCTGTTGAGAGTATTGTTCTTCCAATAGTCCATTGAAGACTTGTACTTCTTGGTGAGCTCAGACTCGATGTAGGTCATACGGGTACGTGAATAAGTGAGGGAAGCACCGATACGGTAGCTGAACTCGCCTATGTTTCCGTTTGAAGAAAGTGACATTTCGAGACCCTCGTTCTCCATGCTGTTGAGGTTTGAAGAAGGAAGGGAAACGCCATAGAAGTCAGGAACCATCACTGAAGGTGTGGCTGCAATACCGGTGGTCTTGCGCTTGAACCAGTCGAATGAACCGTCGAGCTTGCCGTGCCAGAGGCCGAAGTCGACACCGAAGTCCATCATACGGACATCAGCCCAAGTGAGGATGGTATTAGCGACTGTAGAGTTCACATAGCCAGGGGTAGTAGCACCATCAGTAAATACCCAGCTGCCGCTTGATGTATAACCGTTGAGGTATGCGTATGGTGAGCCCTGGGTCATACCGGTGAAACCGTCTGACCAACGGAACTTGAGGTTGTTGATGAACTTGATGTTGTTCTTGAAGAAGTCCTCTTCTGAGATTCTCCAACCGAGGGAGTATGATGGGAAGAAACCCCATCTCTTGCCCTTCTGATATACGTAGGTACCGTCATAACGGCCCATTACCTCTGCGAGATATTTGCCCGCATAGTTGTAGCTGAGGCGGGAGATGTAACCCGCGGTAGCTGAATCCGAACGTGTACCTGCATTCTCACCTGTGGATTTGATACCCTGATCGATCACGTCGTGGGTAACGAATGATTCCTGGTCAGTAGCACCGTACTTACGGCTGAGCTGAGCCTGTGCGCGGTCGTTCTTTGTTACTTCGGCAGCGAGGGTAGCAGCTATATTGTGCTTTCCGAACTGCTTGTTGTAGTTGGCCTGTGCACGAGCATAGAGACGTGTATTATTGGTCCAAAGCTCCGAGTACTCATTTGAAGTCTTTACAGAACCTGCGTAGGTATTGGTAGCATAATCGTAAACGTCATACTTGAGCATCAAGGTCTGTGACTTGAGAGTATTGTAGTCATAAGCACCTGAAAGCTGGAAGGTAAGGCCCTTCAGGAATGGTGCGTTGTACTTGAGGTCGAGAGTGTTGTTGAAAACACGGGTATCGTTCTTTGCATAGCCGGAGTCATTGAAGATAGCACCGGCGTTCATCATTTCATTGGTGTTTGACCAGTGAGAGTCGTCACCCTTCGGATGTGGCTCCATCCAAGGCTGGGTAGCGAGGATGTAATACTGGATATTCCAGTCAATGTTAGGGTCTGCAAGCGTATTCTGGTTTGAGTTACGCATTGCCATAGTATAGGTCAAAGTGAGGTTGTCAGTAATGGCAGCAGTCACATTACCGCTGAGATTGATACGATTGTAGGCGTAATTGTCGGTTCTGAGAATTGAAGAATCGTCTGAATAGCCTACACCGAGATAATAGCTGATTTTCTCGGTACCTCCGCGGAGAGAGAAGTTGTAGTTCTGGTTGACAGCAACCTTCTTTACAGTATAGTCATACCAGTCGAAGTGAACATATTCGTCACCTGTGTGGTAAGGAAGGTTGTATGGAGTGATGCCGTCAGCAGCCCACTTGCCGGTCTCATATGCCTTGAGCTCGTCATCGTTGTACTTAGGCTGCATACCGACCTGTCTTGCCATAGCATTGTCATAGCGCATATAATTGCCCCAATCCTCTACATCGTGGTTGGTTACAGGCTCTGTGAGACGAACAGAAGCAGAGAATGAAACTGAAGGCTTCTGTGCCTTACCCTTCTTGGTAGTGATGAGAATCACACCATTGGCTGCACCCAGACCGTAGATGGCTGCGGAAGCATCCTTGAGGACTGATACACTCTCGATATCTTCAGGGTTGAGCTCCTGGAGAACTGACATATCATTGTAGGTCTCAAGAGCCTTGGCGCTGGATACATAGCCAGTCTGCTGCTTGCGGACCATAGTTGAGCTACGTACAACACCATCGACAACAATCATAGGGGTACCGTAACCGCGGAGAGAGAGCTCAGTACCGAACTGACCAGGCTTACCACCGGTATCACGAATCTGAAGTCCCGGAACCTTTCCCTGGAGAGAAAGGAGAGCATCGACGCTCTTGGTGTTGGTAATATCTTCAGAGCGGATCTGTGAAATAGCTCCTGTGAGGGATTCCTTCTTCTGGACACCATAACCGACTACGACAGTCTCTTCAAGAAGCTGGGTATCTTCCTGCAAAGTAACCTTGATGTCAGTCTTTGTACCGACAGTCACTTCCTTGGTAGTCATTCCAAGGAATGAAATCTCGAGTACGTCGCCGGCCTTCAAGCCAGAAATTGAAGCAAGACCTTCAAGATCGGTTGTAGCACCGTTTGTTGTTCCCTTCTGCAGCACGCTGGCTCCCGGAAGAGGGCCAAACTCATCGGATACCGTAACTTTAACGGTAAGCGACTGTGCAAGTGCGGAAACAGTCAAAGACAATCCCAGCACCAAAGCGCAGAATAATTTCATTAATCTTTGTTTGATTTTCATAAAAAATGTTGGTTTGTATTAGTGTAATAAATCCACCCCGGAGACTAATCCGGGATGGATACTATATAGTCTAGATAGAAACCGTTGAGGTAAGACGGATATCATCCGCAGCAGCTCCGAGACGAAGTTCAATCTTTCCGTGCTCAAGAGTCCAGGCATTGGTATTCTCATCCCAGTAGCGGAGTTCCTCAACAGGGATTTCAAGCTCAACCTGTACAGTCTGACCTGCAGGAACGGTCACTCTCTTGAATGCCTTGAGCTCCTTCTCCGGCCACTCAACCTTTGAATCAAGTCTGTGTACATAAAGCTGAGCAACCTCATCAGCATCCATTGAGCCGGTATTGCTGAGCTTGAAGCTTACAGTCACTGACTTCTTGCTTGCTTTAGCGCTCATATCAGAATAGTTGAAATCAACATATGAAAGACCGTGACCGAATGCGAAAAGTGGAGCAATGCCCTTAGTGTCGAACCAGCGGTAGCCTACGAGAGAACCCTCGGTATAGAGAGCATCAGGAGCAACACGCTGCATTCTGAACTGATTCTGGCCCTGAACATCCTGACGATACTGGTTTCCGAAGAGGTCACCCTGGGTCTCAACTTTCTGAGGGAAGTTGTCAAGTGCGAATGCAGGAGAATCCTGAAGCTTTGCAGGGAAGGTCATAGGGAGCTTTCCAGAAGGGGCAATCTCGCCGTAGATAACCTCTGCGAGAGCATTTCCACCCTCGAGACCGTTCCACCAGCCCTGAAGGATAGCTCTTGACTTCTCAGAAGCGTGACGGAGATCACAAGGACCACCTGAAATGACGATGGATACGATATTGCTGTTTACAGCTGCAATAGCATCGAGAATCTCGTTCTGGCCTACAGGGAGATCAATGTCCTTACGGTCCGAGCCTTCGCTCTCGATTGACTTATTGGTTCCGATGAAATAGAGGACTACATCAGCCTCGGCAGCAGCCTTAACAGCCTCTGCAACGAGTTCAGGATCCGGAGCCTCATTGATTTCGAGGGCAATGTTTGCACCAGGCTCGGAAGCTCTGAATCTGCCGAACATACCCATATAGTTCTTGTAAGCCTGAGCATAGCTTACCTCACCCTCTGCGTGGTTCATAATACCGTCGAATGGAGTAACCTCATAGAGAGTCTTTACACCTGCACCCATACCGCCGGCTGCAGTCGAAGCCTTGGCATTGAGGCCGATTACAGCCACCTTCGCATTCTTTGCGATAGGGAGAATACCGTCGTTCTGGAGGAGGACGATAGACTTCTGAGCCACTTCATAAGCGATCTTCTGGCTCTCAGGCTGTGAGGTCATAACGAGATTAGCCTCTGATTCAGGGATAGCCTCAATAGCGAAACGGACACGGAGAATCTCGCGAACCTTGTCATCAACAACACTCTCAGGAACCTTTCCGGCCTTTACTGAGTCAATGAGGGCAGGTCCGAGATAGGTACTGCCTGTCATCTGGACATTAAGTCCGCCGAGAGCTGCACCCATAGTGCTGTGGGTACCGCCCCAGTCTGAAACAGTGAAGCCCTTGAATCCCCACTCACCGCGGAGAATCTCATTGTTGAGGTGATTGTTCTCAGAGCAATATGCTCCGTTCACCTTGTTGTATGCAGGCATCACGACCATAGCTCCAGCCTTCTCGACAGCGTCCTGGAAAGGCTTGAGATAAATCTCACGGAGTACGCGCTCGTCAACAACAGCATTGACTGAACCGCGGTTGGTCTCCTGGCTGTTCACAGCGAAGTGCTTGATACAGGCTGCTGTTCCAGCATCCTGAACACCCTTCACATAACCTACTGAAAGGGCTGCGCTAAGTGCAGGGTCCTCGCTAAGGTACTCGTAAGAACGTCCGCCTACAGGGAGCCTCTGGATATTGATTGCAGGTCCGAGAATGACATCCTTACCTCTGAGGCGAGCCTCTTTACCCATACCGGTACCGTACTTGTATGCAAGCTCCGGTGACCAAGTGGCTGCGAGAGCCGAACCTGTAGGGAAATAGGTAGCAGAGTCGAGCTGCCAGCCAGCTGAAGCGAAACTGTTAGGAAGTCCTTCCTCGCGGATACCGAATGGTCCGTCGCAATACTTGATGTCCTGAATGTTCTGTGAAGGGACGCCTTCCGAAGACATGTTAGTCTTGCTATGAAGCATTTCAACCTTCTCTTCGAGAGTCATCTTGGAGATGATCTCATTGATTTCCTTATCGTGCTTTGTAAGCACAGACTGAGGAGTCGGAGCAGTGCAAGCAACCATGCTAACTGCTGGAATAAGGAGGAAAAATCTTTTAAGGGTTTTCATGATTATTAGTGATGATTTAACTCTACAAAGTTAGACACAAGCCTTCACCCCCTACTTATCCACGCGTACAAGCTTTTTGTTTCCACTTATTTTTTTGTACAGATAATTTTCAAAATGTACAGAATCCTATCTGAAATCCCTTGGAGTGACTCCGAACTGCTTCTTGAACGAAACCGAGAACTGTGAAAGGCTGGTGAAGCCCACCATATCCGCAATCTCGGAAAGATTGTACCTGCCCTCTCGGATGAGGGAAACGCTCTTGTTCAATCTGCTGTTTCGCAGCAGCACTGCAGGGCTCTCACCAGTAAGGCCCTTTACCTTATAATAGAACTTCGTACGCGATATTCCCATCTTTTCGGCAAGCATATCCACGTCAAGGCTTGAATCCGACAGGGATTCGTCTATCATAGCGAAAAGCCTCTCGAGGAATGCCTTGTCCTGAGGCGGCAGGACCTCATCGTCAATTGCCTCCACCGAAGTGGATTCAGTAATGGCTTTCTGAACCTTGTTGCGGGTTTCAAGCAGCGACTTGACCACGGCCTTCAGGTATTTCGGATCAAAAGGTTTGGTCACATAGGAATTGGCACCGTCCTCCAAACCGTGAATTTTGTCCTCAACTGAGGTCTTGGCCGTACAAAGTATTACAGGAATATGTGAGAGCTGAACATCAGCACGGATTTCCCGGCACAGTTCGAATCCGTCCTTTTGAGGCATCATCACATCACTGATGACCAGATCCGGAGGATTGCCCTCTGTCAGGAGCTTCATCGCGCTGTCTGCATCATAGCAGCAGCTGACATCATAAGAATCCGAAAGTATTACTTTTACATAATTGGCAATATCAATGTCATCGTCCACCACCAGCACTGCCGCCTTGTCCTTCCTGCCGACATTCGCCACTTCGAGAGGCTCTATAGCAGGTACGTTAGGATTCAGTTCCACAACAGGTCCCCTGCTCCACTCATCCTGGGCATAAGCATTATCCAGGTACGGAATGCGGAGCTTGAAACAAGAGCCCTTGCCGGCAGGATTGTCCTCCACCCACAGTTTCCCGTGATGGACATTTGCAAGGTTACGGGAATAATAAAGTCCTATGCCTGAACCAATTGCGTGACTGTTCGGGTTCTTTTCCACCTGAAAATAGCGATCAAAGACCTTTTTTTTCAGATTATCAGGGATACCTACGCCCGTATCTGTCACAGTCACTTCCGCATAAGAATCAGGAATAGTATCGAAAGAGACACGGATCAATCCGCCCGAAGGTGTGAATTTCAATGAGTTGGACAGAAGATTGTTCATAATCTTGGAAATCTTGTCCACATCCAGAGGCATCTCAAAAGGAAGGTCGAGGCCCTCGCAGGCAAAGGATACTCCCTTCAGCGACGCCGCATTCTCATAAATGTCGCAGATATTTTTCAAAAGCACTGAAATATCGGCCTTCTGGACAGACAAACTGAGCTTGTCGGTCTTAATCTTCTCGACATCAAGGAACTGGTCCACCAACTGAAGCATCCAGCGGCTGCTCCTCTGCGCCATTGCCAAGAGTTTCCTCTCCTCATCGTTGAGATTGTCCTTCTGCTCGAGCATATTGAGCGGGCCGGAAATCATCGTTAGAGGGGATCTGAATTCGTGGGCAATATTGGTGAAGAACTTTTCTTCGCTTTCGGCCCTTTCGGCAGTCTCGCGTATCTGGCGCAAATGACGATAATGCCGTGATATCCAAATACTTAGGAAAGCCAAGACTATGACATCCAGCAAGAGGGACCACCAGCTCAGCCAAGGAGCAGGTTTCACGCGCAGCTGCAGCGTAAGCTCATTGGTGGAAATGCTGCCCGAAGGAGTCGAAGCTGCCACGCGGAAAGTATATTTCCCCGGATGAAGATTGTTGTAGTTGGCCTCCATATTCATTCCGACAAAATGCCAGTCGGAATCGAAACCGTCGAGGCGATATCTGTACCTTACAGGCTGCTGTTCATTGAAATTAAGGGCTATATACTTGATAGAAAAGCGCTTATCCCTATGAGTTAGAAGCAGATTGCCCTTCTTGTCGTAATTCAGCGGGGACTCGCCGTCATTGACCCTAATCCACTCGAAACGGAGAGGAACGGTCTTCACCGAGCGCATCTCATCGGGCTTGAAGATGGTGATGCCGTGATTGCCTCCGAAGACCAGGGTGCCGTCCGGTAATGCGCAGGACGAGCGGTCGACGAATTGATTGCCCCCGATGCCGTCCTCAATCGAATAATTGGTGAATTGAAGTGTTTTGCGGTCGAGCCTGCCGATGCCGTTCATCGTGGACACCCAAAGATTGCCATAATCATCCTCGAGTATGCCGCTGATATCGTCGCAAGGCTCCCCTTCCAGGGCAATGACCTCGCCGGTGACGGGATTGATGCGCAGCAAGCCCGAGCCCACCGTTCCCAACCAGATATAACCATCCGAATCCTGAATGCTGCCGGTAGGGACGAACACGCTGGCAATGAGGGACTTGCTGAAGGTCTCGTAATTCAGCTTGCCGGAGCTGACCTGATGGTCCTCATCCACGAAAATCGGGTAATGTATGCTTGATGCGACCATCATCTGCCCGTTCCTGAGCGGAAGCACGGTCGGAGTGAAGAAGAATTTCGACGTTTCAGTAGAAGTCGGCAGCATTTTGAGTTCGTGACTGCCCCGCTCCAGATACTGAAGATAGCGGTAAGCACAGCCGAGCCAGATAGTGCCATTGTTGTCCTGGGCAATTGACAAAGACGAATATGAATCGTACTCCCGTATCAGACTGAGGGAAGTCGGCGAGACCTTCCACTGCTGAAGCTTGCTTCCGTTGGAATTGACACTCCAAAGACACTCGTCGTTCATATCCATAAGCAACTGACTCTCACTGATATTCTTAAGGAAGGTAAGGCGGGAATTGCTCCTGTCCCAAAGGTACACGCCGCCCTGCTTCGAAGCCATTATCAAGGTATTGCAGGACTTCGCGTAAGCAATGGAGACGATGGTGTTGTCAATGAGCCTGTGCAATGAGCCCTGCTCCTCGTTGAAGAGACTGCGTTCGGGATTCGAGATGAATACGCCTTGATCGTTCGAGTAGAACCAGATATTATTGTCCATATCGACAAAAGCGCCCTCAGTGTCCTTAAAAGGAGGCAGTTCAAACGGGAAAGCCGGGCTTGTCCCTTCGATAACCTTCTCAGCCTGAGCATCATACAAATAATAAGCCCCTGAAGCTGTATTGAACAGGACCCTGTCCGAGCCTACCGACAGTACAGAATGAAGGGGTGAAGATGCAAGTTTGTCAGCAGCGGCAACAGCGGCCGGAACATCCATATATCGTCTGAGAACGGTATTGAACACGCCCATACGGCTGCCATCCGAGAGCCAAAGATCCCCGCCATCAGTCTCAGCACAGAAATACGGACGGAAAGGAAGGCTGTACTGAACCTCCTCGCCGCTGTCAAGAGAAATCCTTGACAGTCTGCGGTTTGCAAAGCGCCAGACTTCATTGTCTACGCCCATAAAGAAAGAGGAGAAGGCCTGATTCAGCGTAGGTACAGCAAGCACGACAGTATCCCTTGAACGGTCAATCTTATAAAGGTTGAAGTTGTCGGAAACATAGAAAGTCCCGTCACTCGCCTTGAGAGCCCTGTTGAAATGAATGCTGTCCTCCTGGGCAAAATAATGGAAGTTGTCTTCTTCGGCCGAATATATCGAGACAGCTCCGGCTACGACGAGCATATCGCCGTTTTCCAGAGCTTTGAGGTCATAAACCTGATTGTGATTAAGGTCGCCCTCCTCAGAACCACGGAAATACTGATAGTAGTTTCGGGAATCGAAACGGTTGAGACCTCTGAAAGTGCCTATCCAGACATAGCCCTCGCTGTCCTGTGCAATGACATTGATATCCTTGTTTGAGATGTTTGAGGATACGGTCTTGGTGGAATTGGGATTCTGTATCTTGATGTTCTGGTCAAAATGCTCATTACTCTTGCAGCCTGTGGCAAGGCAGAAAGCACAAAGGGCTGCAAAAGCAATATTCAGAAGATATGGACGATTCATTTTCGTACTATATGTGGATAGTTGGTTGACACAAATATACAAAAAAAACAGAGGAGGCAGACTAAATTGTCATTTGAATCCAAGCTATGCACCAACATCTCAAGCTGGATGCTTCTCAAACCAGCAGCCGGAAGGGTCATCTTGAATGAGTCTGGCCGCAGGGGAATCCTCCTGTGGATACGCGTGGTTATATTTTATGCTGATAAACATAGGGGAATCCTCCGCCTCCAGCGTGGGAGACAACTCACTATGTATCAACACCTTAAGCTATTGTCTATAGGCAAATTTGCCTATAGACAATAGCTCATCTTGCTGAGTATCAGGCATTTATCCCCCACAACTCACTATCTTTCCAGGATGAAGGAAGGGCTCACGGGAGTCCTTCCTTCATTGCCACAATAAAAAGAGGATGACCTTTCGGGCCATCCCCTGTGAATTAAATCATACTATACACAAAAATTACTTGAAGAGAAGTCTTGCGAATGTATTGAGGTAGAGTCTCCAGTTAGCCCATACGTGGCCACCGTCTGACTCGAAGAATACGAAGTTATCCATATTCGCATCCTCACAAACCTTCTTGAGTGCGAGATTGCCGTTCCAGAGGAAATCGGTGTTACCGCAACCTACCCAGTAAAGCTTAACGCCTGCAGCCTTGAGAGCTGCTGCCTGCTCAGGAGTCATAGAACCTGCTGCAGAAAGAGGGCAGATATAGTCGAACATCTTAGGGTAGAGAGCTGCAGCCGAAATAGTGTGGCCACCACCCATTGAGAGACCTGCAACGGCACGTGACTCAGGCTTTGCGATAACGCGGTAGTTCTTCTCGATAAATGGAACGATCTCCTCGCAAAGGCTTCTTACATAAGCGTTTGCATATGCAGGATCACGGAAATTGAGCTGTGAAGTAGGAAGACCGAGAGTCTGAGCGGCCTGCTGGTTAGGGTTGCCGTTAGGCATAACAACGATCATAGGCTTTGCAAGACCCTTCTCGATGAGGTTGTCAAGAATCTGAGCTGCACGGCCCATTGATGACCAAGCCTCCTCGTCACCACCTGCTCCGTGAAGGAGGTAGAGGACAGGATACTTCTGCTTTGAGTTAGCCTCATAACCGTAAGGAGTATAAACGGTAAGACGACGGTTCATTCCAAGAATGGCTGAGTCATACCACTTGTAGCTTACAGTACCTCTCTGGTTAGCCTCGTTGTAGTTCTCGGTACGCTCGCCAGGAACGATGAGCATATTGAGATAACGGGTACCATCACGCTGTACGTAATAATTCTGAGGGTCGTTTACTGAAACACCGTCAACAACGAAGTTGTAAGTGTAGATCTCAGGAGAAGGCATATCAACTGTAATCTCCCAGATACCCTTCTCACCCTTTACCATAGGGATGCCGCCGCCGTATGGGTTCTCCATCCAGCTGCCAACGAGATTAACCTGCGTTGCATAGTTTGCATTGAGGCGGAAAGTAACCTTATCGCCCTGCATATCAGGTGACTTTGCCTGAGGTGCACCACCGAAATTGAAGTTGGCGAGCTCCTGAGCATTTGCTGAGCCTGCGAGAAGTGCGAGGCCGAGGAAAATTGCGCTTAAACGTTTCATGTTTTTAATTTGGATTAGTTGTGTCAAATGATATGCAAAGCTATAAAAAAGAGGATCAATTCCTATTTACTTAACGTGCAAAAAAACGTTATATGGCTTTAAGATTTATACATTAATTACTGATTTTGTACATTAATTAAGGGAAAGGAGGCAAAGAACTCGCTGGAGCTCCACGAAATCCAGCGACAAGCTTCGCTCCCGTGAGTTCCTTACCTCCTTTCTGATGAGTGCAAATTCCTCTCACAGCAGCCAAGATGCTGGACGTGGGGGATGCCGGTTTCTGCAGCGCTGTCTCCGCAGCATCCTCGCCGTGGGGCTCAACCCATTGTATATCAGCACTTTAAGCATTTATCTATGGTCAAAATTCACCATAGGCAATCACCTAACTCGCTGTGTATCAGTCACTTATCCACCACGCTCAACCAAAAGAAAAGCCATCTGGATCCCCGCGCCCAGACAATAAAAAACCAGGCCGATTCTGTGGAAATGCACAGGTAAGCATCTGCAGACAAACAAAAAAGGAGCTGACCTCAAAGCCTATTGACTTCCTGGTCAGCTCCCTGATATCGTTTATGACGCTGATATTAGTCGTTAAGAGAGAATCTCTTGAAAGCTACAATCTTAGCATCCTTGTCAGCAGCGGCGAGAACAGCCTTTACGCTCTTCTTGTCGTCAGACATAGTGTACTCCTGCTCGAGAAGAGTCTGCTCTTTGAAGAACTTCTGGAGACGGCCCTTAGCGATATTCTCAACCATCTGCATAGGAAGGTTTGCTGCCTTCTCCTCGCCAACAGTCTTGATTATCTGACGAGCCTGGTCAGCCTGCTCAGGAGTGAGCCAGCCCTTTGATGTATTAGACTCGATGTGAGCCTCGCTGTCAACGTGTGCAGGGTTGATGCCTGCCTTTGAGAGAGCTGCATCTACAGCCTTCTTCACGAGTTCCTCCTTGGTCTTTTCAGTAGCGACCTTGAGCTCGTTCTCAACGACCTCTGCAGGGCAATCCTCTGCTGAAATAGCAACAGGATTCATAGAAGCCACCTGCATAGCCATACCCTTGGCAACGTTCTCGTCAATCTCCTTGTTGAATCCAACGATAGCGCCGAGCTTTCCGTTTACCTTGTGAACATACTCCTTGATGTATGGAGCCTCGATAGATGAGTAAGAAGCGAGAACGTGCTTCTCACCAGTCTTACCGGTCTGAGCCTCAACAGCCTCAGCTACGGTCTGGCCATCAGCCATCTTGCAAGCCTTGAGGGCCTCGATGTCTGCCGGGAAGTTAGCGATAGCTACGTCTGCGATAGCCTCTGCAAGAGCCTGGAAAGCCTCGTTTCTTGAAACGAAGTCAGTCTCGCAACCAAGGCAAACGAGGATACCCTTATTGCCATTGATTCTAGCCTTAACTGCGCCCTCTGAAGTCTCGCGGTCAGCTCTCTTGGCTGCAACGAGCTTGCCCTTCTCGCGGATGATGTCCATTGCCTTGTTGAAGTCGCCGTCAGCCTCTGTGAGGGCCTTCTTGCAATCCATCATACCTGCGCTGGTCATCTTGCGCAGTTTCATTACGTCAGCTGCTTTAATTTCTGCCATATCTTTGATTTTTTTATTCTGTTAATGTAAAAAGGCCTATGCAGACTTTTGTTTCAGGCAAAAGTACGCACAGGCCATTATTTTTGGACAGAGCTTTTATTCTGCGCTCGCTGCTGCCTCTGATTCAGCCTCTACGTCAACTGGCTTGGCACCCTTGCGGGCACGGAGCTTCTTTCCTGTAGGCTTAACAGCTGCCTCTTCTTCTGCAGCTTCCTTGTCCTTCTCGAGCTTTCTTTCGTCCAATCCTTCCTGAATGGCCTTGCAAAGAATATTCATAATGCATTCAATAGACTTTGCAGCGTCATCATTTGCCGGAATTACGTAATCAATCGGTGTAGGATCGCAACAAGTATCAACCATAGCGAAAACCGGAATGTTGAGACGGTTAGCCTCTTTGATGGCATTAGCCTCCTTCTGGACGTCGATAACGAAAAGTGCTGAAGGGAGACGGCTCATATCCCTGATAGAGCCGAGGTTCTTCTCCAACTTTGCTCTCTGACGGTCTACCTGAAGACGCTCTCTCTTGGCGAGTTTGTCGAAGGTACCATCCTCCTTCATCTTGTCGATGGTACTCATCTTCTTGATGGCCTTGCGGACTGTAGGGAAGTTGGTAAGCATACCACCTGCCCATCTCTCAGTAATAGAAGGCATATTGACTGAAGCAGCCTTCTCTGAAACGATGTCCTTTGCCTGTTTCTTTGTAGCTACGAAGAGAATCTTGCGGCCTGACTTTGCAAGCTCCTTCATCTCCTCAGCAGCCTCGTCTATCTTGACGATGCTCTTGTGCAGGTCAATGATATGGATTCCGTTCTTCTGATCGAAGATATAAGGAGCCATACGAGGATTCCACTTTCTGGCCAAGTGACCGAAGTGAACGCCTGCATCAAGCAATTCCTGGAAATTTGTTCTTGACATTGTTTTGTTGTTTTTTTGTTTACTCTTTTCATCAAGACCGGAGCAGTGACCTCGTCAATCTCCCGTCTTTTCCGCAGTCGCGGCAATCCTCCGGTAGCCTGGTCGGATTCGCATCCTTCCAAAGATCTGAGAATTTCTGAACCGGACTGTGCAATTGTAAAACAGTTGTGTAATGACTAACGTTTACTGAACTGGAAGCGTCTACGTGCACCAGGCTGGCCAGGCTTCTTTCTCTCGACCTCGCGAGCATCGCGGGTGAGGAATCCTGCTGCCTTGAGAGTAGAACGGTATGCCTCCTTATCCACCTCGCAAAGTGCGCGTGCGATACCGAGTCTGATAGCCTCAGCCTGACCCTTGATACCACCGCCAACGACGGTAACCTTGATATCAAACTGGCCTTCAGTCTTAGTAACTGCAGCAGGCTGGTTGACGATGTAACGGAGAGCATCCTCAGCAAAGTAATCCTCGAGGGTGCGGTCGTTGATGACAATCTTGCCTGTTCCTTCTACGAGATAAACGCGAGCTACAGCTGCTTTACGTCTTCCAAGGGCGTGAATCTGTTCCATTTGCTCTGTTTAAATTTCGTCCAACGTAATAGTTCTAGGGTTCTGAGCCTGGTGTGGATGCTCCGGTCCTGCATATACATGAAGGTTTCCGTAGATCTTGTCACCAAGACGGGTCTTAGGAAGCATACCCTTTACTGCCATCCTGACCAATTCAGTAGGTCTCTTTGCGAGAATCTCCCTTGGTGTGGTGAAACGCTGTCCACCTGGATAACCTGTGTAGCGTGTATAAACACGGTCAGTCATCTTCTTGCCTTTGAGAGCGACCTTCTCAGCGTTGATGACGATGACATTGTCACCGCAGTCAACGTTAGGAGTGAAGCCCGGCTTGTTCTTGCCACGGAGGACAAGAGCAATTCTTGCAGCAAGGCGACCAAGTGCGAGATCTGTAGCATCAATGACGACCCACTCCTTGTTCACAGTAGCCTTGTTAAGCGATACTGTTTTGTAGCTTTGTGTGTCCATTGTGTTGATCTTTAATGGTTTAACTATAAAAAATTGCGATCCCTACACAAAATAGGGACCGCAAAGGTACTCAAAATATATTTCTTAAACAAATTTATCTTCTCAATTGAAGAAATTATGCCATTATGAAGGCGGTTACTGCTGTAGCGACAAAAGCAAGGCAGATGACAGTAGCAACGACTACACCGATAACCTTGATTCTCTTGAACCAAGTCTGTCCGCTCCAGCCCACAGTCTGGAACATGCTCCAGAAACCGTGTACGAGGTGGAACCAGAGAGCCACGAACCAAATGAGATAGATAACAAGTATCCACCACTTTCCGAATGTAGCGCCAAGAAGGAGATATGGGTTGTTTTCAAACTCACCTACTCCGAACATCTCAGGGAGCTGCATCTTGGCCCAGAAATGTGTAAGGTGGAAGAAGATTACTCCGAGAATTACAAGACCGAGAACAAGCATATTCTTGGCTGACCAGGAATCAGCTGCAGCCTTGCTTGCTACTGCATACTTCTGAGGGCCACGGGCCTTGAGGTTCTGCCAAGAGAGCCAGCAGCCGTAGATGATGTGCACAAGGAAACCGAGAGCAAGCACAGGGACCATAATCGAAATAACCGGAGTCGACATAAAGTCGCAACCCAGCTTGAAAAGACCATCACCTGCAGAGAAAAGTTTCTCGTCTGCAGCAACAGCTCCGTATTTACCTGTGAAAGCATCGATTACAGAGAAGAAGTTGATAGTAGCATGAAGGAGGAGGAAAATAATGAGGAAAGCGCCGCTCACGCTCTGAACGAATTTCTTTCCGATTGAAGAGTTGAAAATAAACATATCTTTAACTGATTTATTCAATGAGGTTTGTTCTGAGTTGCAAATATAGACTCTTTCTTGCAAGTTTCATAATTTTCCGATAAATTTGTTAATCCAAAGAAAGCGCACAATATGTATAAAAGAGTCTTGCTGAAGCTTAGCGGCGAAAGCCTGGGCGGCCCTTCGGGCAAAGGAATTGACGAAAACAGGCTGAACGCCTACGCGAAAGAAGTGGCTGATGCCGTAAAGGAAGGCCTTCAGGTCGCCATTGTCATAGGCGGAGGCAATATCTTCCGCGGCCTCCAAGGTGCGGGCAAGGGTTTTGACAGGGTCAATGGCGACAAGATGGGAATGCTCGCTACCGTCATCAATTCCCTCGGTCTGGCAATGGGCATCAGGTCTCAGGGAATTGATGCTGAAGTCTTCACCGCCACCCCGATGGAGCCGGTAGCGCGTTACTATGTGCGCGAGCATGCGGTGCAGGTAATGGAAAAGGGCGGAGTAGCACTGATTGCCGGAGGCACAGGAAATCCGTTCTTCACCACAGACTCGGGCGCAGCGCTCAGAGCCCTGGAAATCGGCGCAGACGCTCTCCTGAAGGGCACACGCGTTGACGGAGTGTACAATGCCGACCCTGAAAAATGCCCTGATGCCGTCAAATACGAGGAGCTCAGCTTCGAAAAAGCCATCAGCGACCGCCTGAAAGTAATGGACGCCACCGCCTTCGCCCTCTGCGAGCAGGGCAATATGCCTATCATCGTGTTCGATATGAACAAGGAAGGCAATCTCTCGAAACTCATCAAGGGTGAAAAAATAGGAACCCTAGTACACGTATAAGTAACATAATTATTTCACTGACTATGCTTACAGACAGAGCAAAAGAAATCATCAATAACTGTGATGCCAAGATGAAGGAGGCAATCAACTATCTCGAAGAGGACCTCAAATCATATCGCGTCGGAAAGGCCAGCCCGGCCCTCCTCAACAGTGTATTCGTGGATTATTACGGAACACCTTCCCCTTTGCAGAACGTTGCTTCCATCACCACCCCTGATGCCAAGACCATTGCCATCCAGCCTTGGGAGAGGAACATGATCCAGAAAATCGAGAAGGCCATCATCGATGCCAATGTAGGTCTCAATCCCCAGAACAACGGCGAGGTGATACGCTGTATGGTACCGCCGCTCACCGAGGAGAGAAGAAAGGAACTCATCAAGAAGGCAAAAGCCGCTGGTGAGAATGCCAAGGTGGTTGTAAGAAATGCCAGACGCGACGCTGTAGATCTCCTGAAGAAAGCAATGAAGAACGAAGGAATGTCCGAGGACACCGAGAAGGAGGCTGAGGATGAAGTTCAGAAGATCACAGACAAGAACGTAAAGAAAGTCGACGAAGTCGTTTCAGCCAAGGAAAAAGAGATTATGACCGTCTAAGCGGTCCAAACCCCACAAGTCCCCTACTTCAGAGCTATCCTGATCATTATCAGGCTATTGGCTTCGACAGTAAGGGACATTTTCTTTTGTATGCCCAGCTCTTCCTGCCTTGGAGCAACAGGCTGCTGTTCGAAATTGTTTTCAGCCATAGGGTCACCGCTCAGGACAGTCAGTTCGGCAGTTGGAGCCAGACCATTGAAGCGACGAAGGTCGACACTGCACTCCTTAGCTTCAGAAGAAGCATTGCATATCTTCACAAAAAGCTCCCTCGTAGCCGTATTAAGAACTACTGACTGCTCCTGAAGCGCGGTCTTGTCCTTAATTTCAACGCAATCCCCGTAGTAATAATCGCCTGAGGAATTGCCGAAAAGCTGCTGGACATAATAGCTGCAGCTCGGAATGACTCTCTCGTTGTCGAAATAGATGAGATTAGGGTCCCAGTTATGAGTGCCCTTGCGGCAGAAGAGAGGAGCATAGGAAGTCATTATGACAATATCGGCATTGCGCTCAACATGAAGCAGATAGAGCGCTTCAGACAGGGCATCGACGAGTTTCTTGTCCTTGGAGGCGTATTCGCCCAGATAGACTTTGGTTTTGCGATTGCGCGGATAGCTGTCGTACTGGCGGCTGTTCTGGAAGTACTCGCGAGGCTCGTAATAGTGTTCATCGATGACAGGAAGGCCAAGCTCATTGGCGAAACTCCAGGCATTGTCATAATCCGTATTGCCCTGATGCGAACCCGGACCGGCGGTCCCTATTATGACGATTTCAGGATGAGCAGCGCTGATTCTCTCATACATATAGCGGAAGCGCTCCTCGAATTCGGGTGTTATCTTTTCCTCATTGCCAATACCCAAGTACTTGAGATTGAACGGCTCCGGATGACCGGCAGCTGCTCTCACAGAGCCCCATTCACTGTCAACAGAGCCATTGGCCCACTCAATGAGGTCCAATGCATCCTCCACCCATTCATCCATCTCGGACATAGGTACGGCCTCCTGCGCTTGTTCCGGAAGCCCCCAAGCTCCTCCCGCGCCCTGACAGCTCAATCCGCAAGGCAATATCGGAACGGGCTCCATTCCCATATCTTCGCAGAGCTGGAAATACTCGAAGTAGCCCAGCTCCATTGACTGGTGATAGCCCCAAGGATTCTTAATGCCCTTCCTCTGCTCCTTAGGACCGACAGTGCTTTTCCAACGGTAGGTAGCAGCGAAGCCATCCGGACCGCCGTGAACGACACAGCCGCCAGGGAAGCGCATGAATTTGGGGTTCAAGGCCTCGAGAGCCTCAGCCAGATCGCGGCGCAGGCCGTGTCCGTGATAAGTATCTCGAGGAATCAGGGATACATTGTCAATGTCAATGCCGCCTTCGCTCTGCACGAGCACTTGAAGAAGCGCATTGCTGCAGCTGCTCTCAGGAACGAGCGAGCACTCCAATCTCTCCCAACTGCTTGATCTGCATTCAAGTTTGGAGAGTGCAAGAGGCTGAGTAGGCTTCGAAGGGTCGAGCAGAACGACCTCAATGCTTTTCGGAGAGGCATCGGAATTGCGCAGAAAGGCTGAGAAATCATATCCCTCCCCTTCCTTCACATTCATTCCCTCCCAGCCTGCATTCTGAAGGCCATAACCAAGGCGTCCGTCATAGTCAGAATAGTGGCGCAAACGCTCGACCTGGATGTGCATATAAGTAGGATTGTCAGGATGGAGCGGATTCTGCTGACGTATCTCGAGCTGTCCTATGGCATGTCCCGGATGGGCTACGCTCCACATTGTGCCCGGTCCCCAACCATCCTGCTCGGAAAGGCTGTACTCAAAGGAAGCGTTCTGTACGAGCTGGGCATTGAGCCCACCATCAGCCGCATAGCTGATATCCTCGAAGAAAATCCCTATCAGCTCATTGCTGATTCTTTTGCCTCCCGCAGGAGCCTTCATTGGGCGCTGGGCATCCGCCAAAATAGCGGTCAAGAGCAATGCGCTCACTGTTATCATCCTGATTTTCATACTATTGCTTATTATGTCAATGTCAACAATTGGCAGTAAGTATCGTCATCCCACGGCTGCCGGGGCTCATTACAAGCCTTTCCGCACAAGCCGGTATGAGGAGACTCTCTCCAGCTCTTACAGCGAGACCGTTTACGCTGCCCTCCCCTTCCGCACAGACTGCTATCACAAAGGAGTCCAGCTCACATACGGACTTGGTCACAGTCCGGGTCAGCTTGAAGAAGGAGCTGGTAAAATGAGGACAGGAGACAAGTACGTTCTCCTGATTCTCAGTTCTCTGATAATCAAGCTTATAATCAGGGTAAAGGCGATAATCTATCGCATCTCTGGCCTCTGCTGTATGAAGTTCACGAGGACGGCCGTCCAAACCGGGCCTGCCGTAATCATAAATCCTGTACGTAATGTCGGAAGATTGCTGAATCTCCAAAACGAAACAGCCCTTTCCTATAGAATGGATACGGCCGGCAGGAAGGAAGAACACATCTCCCTCGCTGACAATATGCTGGCATAGGTAGTCCATTATCTCCGGACCGCCCGCGATTTGGTCATAACGTTCCTTGCTGAACTCCTTCGAGAGACCGGACAGAAGCCTGGCGCCTTCTGCAGCTTCGAGCACATACCACAGCTCCGATTTGCCCCTCTTTCCACAACGCTGCAAAGCCAATGCGTCATCAGGATGAACCTGGACGCTGAGGTCGCTGGCAGCATCAATGAATTTCACCAGCAAGGGAAACTCACACCCATACTTTTCGACAACGTGCTTGCCAAGGAAGTCCTCCCCGAAAAGTGCAGATAGTTTGGGTATGTCCAGGCCAGCATATTCCCCTTCAACAACCACAGTCTCACTGCCCTTAATGGCAGACAGTTCCCAGCTTTCGCCTATATGGGAACTGTCACTTTGTATGCCCTTGAAGGCAGCTATTTTATCACCGCCCCAAACCAGAGTCTTCAGTATGGGGCGGAATCTCAGCGGCTGAGAAATCATTCGCTTCTGCTTTGTTGCTGAATTATACAAGAGGTTCTGCTGTCATTGCCTCAGGCTGAGCGATACCCATAAGCTTGAGGATGGTAGGTGCCACATTGCAGAGGGCTCCGTCCTTCACGCTCTTGACCTCCTCACCGGCATTGACAACGATGAACGGCACGTCGTTGAGAGAATGGGCGGTATTAGGTGTTCCGTCCTCATTGAGTGCGTAGTCGGCGTTTCCGTGATCGGCGGTGATAAGGACGGTATAGCCGTGCTCAATGGCTGCACCAACAACGGTTTCTACACAGCCGTCGATGCAGGATACTGCACAACGGATGGCACTGTACACACCGGTATGGCCTATCATATCGCCATTGGCATAGTTAAGGATGATGAGATCCTGCTCCTCGGAGCGTATTGCCGCAAGCAGTTTGTCAGTCACTTCAAGTGCGCTCATCTCCGGCTTGAGGTCATAGGTAGGAACCTTTGGTGAGTTCACGAGTATACGGCTCTCGTTCTCGAAAGGCTGCTCTCCGCCGCCGTTGAAGAAGAAGGTTACGTGAGCATATTTTTCGGTTTCAGCGATGCGGAGCTGCTTTTTGCCCGCCTTAGAAACGGTCTCTCCAAGGGTGTCGGTCACAATTTCCTTGTCAAAGAGGATGTGCAGACCGGTGAATGATGCATCGTAAGGAGTGAGTGTGCAATAATGAAGCGGAATGGTGTGCATTCCAGCCTCAGGCATATCGGTCTGGGTAAGGGCGGCGGTTATCTCGCGAGCACGGTCATTGCGGAAATTGAAGAAGATGACAGCGTCTCCCTCCTCGATTGTAGCAATTGGCTGTCCGTTCTCGGTGATTACGCAAGGCTTTACGAACTCGTCTGTCACATCGGCAGCATATGAAGCCTCGATGGCCTCGATAGCAGAGGCTGCGGTATTGCCCTTGCCCTCAACGAGCATATCATAGGCTTCCTTGACGCGCTCCCATCTCTTGTCCCTGTCCATTGCATAGAAACGGCCGCAGACTGTGGCAATCTTGCCTGTGCTCTCTGCCATATGCTTCTCGATATCCTCGAGGAAGCCCTTGCCTGAGCGCGGGTCGGTGTCGCGTCCGTCCATAAAGCAATGTACGTAAACCTTCTCGAGGCCCTCCTCCTTGGCTACACGGAGGAACTCATAGAGGTGAGTAAGTGAAGAGTGCACGCCACCCATTGAAGCGAGGCCCATAAAGTGGAGCTTCTTGCCACTGGCCTTCACATAGCGGTAAGCTTCGGCTATCTCCTTGTTTTCCAGAAGCTTATGGTCGCGACAAGCTATATTGATCTTTACGAGGTCCTGATATACGGTTCGGCCGGCGCCGAGGTTCATATGTCCAACTTCAGAATTTCCCATCTGTCCGTCAGGAAGTCCTACATATTCGCCGCAAGCATGAAGCTTGCTGCAAGGATAGGTCTTGCGAAGCTTCTCGATAAAAGGAGCTCCCTGGGTATAGATTACGTTGGATTTATCCTGTCTGCCCTCTCCCCAACCATCGAGAATCATCAAAAGTACTTTTTTGTCCATTTCTTGTATCTAATGTTTATTATATTTTGTCTATTGTCGATTAATTATCCCCCGGCATCAAAGCAAGCCGCGTCCGCGAAGCATAGGAGCTGTGTCGGGATCCTGGCCACGGAACTGGTGATAGAGGATCATTGCCTCCTCGCTACCGCCCTTCTCGAGGAAGGTCTCCTTGAACTTCTTTGCAAGTTCGAGGTCCCAAACGCCATTATCCTCAAAAGCCTGGAAAGCGTCCTTGTCGAGCACTTCAGCCCAGAGATAACCGTAATAGCCTGCTGAATAGCCGCTTGAGAAAATATGATTGAAATAGGTGGTGCGATATCTCGGAATAATCTCGTCAATGAGTCCCATTTCCTTGCAAGCCTCAGCCTCGAAAGCATCCACATCTATGCCCTCGACACTTGAGAGCTCGTGCCATTTCATATCGAGTATTGAAGCGGCTGTAAGTTCAGTGGTCATAAAGCCCTGATTGAACTTAAGGGCATTGTTGATTTTCTTGACCAGATCTTCAGGAATAAGCTCACCTGTCTGATAATGCTTGGCATACTTGGCCAGGAGTTCAGGCTGGAAGGCCCAGTTTTCATTGAACTGGGAGAAGGTCTCCACGAAGTCGCGCTGTACGCTGGTTCCGCTGACTGACTTGTAATTGCACTTGCTGAGCAATCCGTGGAGAGCGTGTCCGAACTCGTGGAAGGCGGTCTGCACCTCATCGACAGTGAGAAGGGCGATGCCGTTCTCGTCAGGAGAGCTGAAATTGCCGACATTGACAATGATAGGGCGGACGTCATTGCCCTGGGCATCCCTGTACTGGTCGCGGAAATTGTTCATCCATGCACCGCCTCTCTTGCTGTCGCGAGGGAAGTAGTCGCAGATGAAGATTCCTATGAGCGAACCGTCATCGTATGTGAGCTTGTAGGTCTCGGTGACATCATTGTATGAAGGGACGTCCTCAAGCTTCTCGAAGTTTACCCCATAAAGCATATGAGCGCATTCGAAGACACCCTTCTTCACGTTCTCCATTTCAAAGTATGGCTTGGTGAGTTCCTCGTCAAGGTCGTACTTTTCCTTGCGCACCTTCTCGGCATAGTACCACCAGTCCCAAGGCTTGATTCTTGAACCTGAAGGGAGGATTCCGGCAGCTATATCCTTATCCATAACCTTCTGCATATCAACGATTTCTCCCTTCGCCTTCTTTACGGAAGCGGCCATAATATCAGAGAGGAAAGCCTCAACAGTGGCAGCATCGTGAGCCATCTTAGGCTCGAGGATGAAGTCCGCAGGGGTCTCGTAACCCATAATGTTGGCCTTCTCGATGCGGAGAGCCATCAACTCGAGGAAGAGCTGGCGGTTGTCGTACTCATTGCCATTGTGGCAACGGCTTGAATAAGCCTTGAACATCTCCTCGCGCAGTGATCTGTCCTCAGTTGTGGTCATTGCGGTAGGATAGGCTGAAATGGCCACTCCATATTTTTCCTTGAAGGCATTGTTCTCTGCGAGGATATTGCTGCTGAGCTTGTTCTCCTTGAGGGACATTTCTGTATTGATTTCGCGGAGACGGGCCTGCTTCTCTTCGTCGAGGGCGATGCCGTTACGGTAGAAGGCGTCGTAGGTCTTCTTGAGAACCATCTGCTGCTCTCGTGTAAGTCCCGACTGGTCAGCATTGTAGACGGCTTCAACCTTCTTGAAGAGGTCCTTGTTCATATAGATGTTGTCGCTGTGCTCCGAAAGGATAGGGGTAACCTCCTCGATGAGTGCCTCCATCTCGGGACTGTTCTCAGTCTCGGAGAGGTTGAAAAGCACTCCCTGAACCTTGCCGAGGATTTCTCCAGAAAGATCCAATGCTCCAATGACATTGTCGAAGTCAGGAGTCTCGGTGTTGGTGATAATCGCCTCTATCTCAGCGCTCTGCTGCTCGATACCCGCCTTGATGGCAGGAAGGTAGTCGCTCATCTGAATCCTGTCGAACGGAGGAATTCCGTACGGAGTGGTCCAATCTTCAAGGAAAGGATTGGTAGTCTGTTTGTTAGTACATGCAGTCATAGCCAGTACCGCTGCTGCGCAATAAAGTATTTTTTTCATATTCTTTTAGTTGTTTCTGAACCAGTTGTCTTCGAGGTCCTCGACAGCCTCGGCGTTCTCGCTGCCTATCAATGCAGGAAGATTGGCGAAGAAATCGATTCCGAGCTTCTTCTCGAGTTCGTTTACGGTCATAGCCTGTTCGAAGATGGCTGCATCAGTATTCGGATAATCCTTGTGGTCGAAGTAGAAAGCAATCGAACTGTAGCCGTTGACACCGAATTTTGTATCTTTCTTGTATGCCAGGAGAGCCTTGTAGTAACCTGTAGGAACGGCTATCTTCTTGCCGTCATTGTCGGTGGTATAGTCCTTGACACCTTCCAGGGAGCAGCCTGTCACCACGTAAAGGGTATCCACGCCATCAGGCTTGCTGTACTGGTTGGCCCAGCTGCGGACCTTGTTCTCGAGGGTAGCCCATATGCCCTGGTTGAAGTTCTTTCTCTGAGGGGTCATATTGGTGCCGTAGTAGGTCATTGCGTTGGAATTGCCGCGATAACGGTCGGCGGAAGGAATCTGATGGCCTCTGCCATAGCTGCTCTTGTCGGTGTATGCGTGATGGAGTACGGCCTGATATTCCCTCGAAACCTTCGGGTCAAGATTCGGAGCCTCTTCAGTGCCCCAGGCGTCATCCCTGCTGCCACTGCCCTTGAGGCCGGCATTCAGAGGATATGCCACCCATTCAGCCACCTTGCCGTCCTTGTTGAGGAAGTAAGCATAGTTTCTGTAAGTGTTGCCGTCGGCCTGGAAATCATGGGTGACGAAGAAATGGTCATCATCGTTCTTGATCGCAGGAAGCTCAAGCCAGCCCGGTGCGTCAATTTCTCCGCTTTTGAGCTGCTTTACACGGCATCTGGAGCTGGTACGGCTGTTCTCTATAACGAGGGTGCAGACACGGTCGGCGTTGGAATTGTTCGCCTGGACGGTGAGCTCGACATCCTGAGAGCCCACTCCCTCATTCGGAGACACTCTGAGCCAGTCAGCGTCCTTGGTGATGGTCCAGGAACCATCAGCGGAAACGTGGAGGGGATATACGGCCTTCTGTCCCGGAAGTTCATTATTGTCAAGAGTAATTTCCAGAACAACCCGGTCCTGGGGATCCGTCTGGTCACAAGAAAGAGCTGTCCAGATAAGGCCTGTGGCACAAGCCAGAAGTGACAGGATACAAAAGATTCTGCTTTTTTTCATTTCCTTTACAAATAGTGGAACATCAAGCCGTAAAGATAAGAATTATTTCACGATGTTCAATGAATATCGGAATTCGAATCGCGTGACGACGGCTCTGCGGTATCAACGGCACGCATAGCATTGGCACACATTTCATCGACATTGTACCGTTTCGTGGTCAAGATGCTTTCATCATTCTCAGCATACGAAACGTCCAGGATCTCGTCGATCAGCTTCATCAGAATGGCGGAATTCTCGGCAATATACCCTCCGTAGCGCAATCTGTCCTCGTCACTGAGTTCGTCATCGGAGGTCAGCAGCTGCGTGAAACCGACGATTGCGTTCAGAGGGGTGCGTATTTCGTGATTGATGTTGCGGATGAAACGTGTCTTCATATTGTTGGCGGCCTCCGCTTTGCGCTTGATTTTGCGCATTCTGGTCAGATACGAATACGAAAGCACAGCCACCAGGACAGCGGCAATGAGTAGTACGAGGACAGTAAGGGCAAGTATCCTGTTGTACCAGGCCTTCTGGTCCAGGGTGAGCTGATTGAGCCTGCTGTTTTCCATCTGCAGCGACAGTTCGTCAAGAATGGAGCCTATCTCATTGTCATTCATATTATTGACCTTGCGCAGAATCAGGTCGTAGATACTTGCGCACTCGTCGATATTGCCATAGACCTTTGTCAATGAACAGAGATAGCACAGGTCCTCCAGATTGGAGACTCCTCTTTTGAGGCTGGAGAATTCCTTCCAGTTGCCGGCAATGGCCAAGTCGGTCATATTGACGAGTTTCGAACCTCTGCGGTGGGCACGGTCCAGATAGTAGCTGTCGTCACACAGTTTCCTATAGCGGCAATACTGGTTTTCGTCCTTGGCCAATGCGGCCTGGCACAGCCTGTAAAAATAAACCCTCAGGCTGTCAGACGGATAGAATGCAGTGGCGAGGGCCTGGTCGAGATTATAGTCCCTTTCAGGAGCATCATACTCGTAAGTAGATGCTACAGAGGCATAAAGCCTGCTGGTTGGCTGCTTTTTGATAGTCGGGTCGTCAGTTTTGGCGTGGACATCCAGCGCTTCCTGGAAATGCTTTCTCGCAAGCTCGATCTTGCACGAGGCCAAATAATAGTCCCCGAGTGTGGCGGAGCAATACCAGCGGCCGTAGTCATTGTCCATCAGCTCAGCATCTTCGCGCATATGGTCAAGAATCTCGAAAGTTCTGGACTTGATATCCTTGTTGAAATAGGAAATGGCGGCGAGATAGTAGGAATAGAAATAATACTGCAGGTAGCCCGACTCGAGAGAACTTTTAAGAGCCAGCTCCAGACAGGAGTCGGTAAGTGAGGGATCATCGCGGCGAATCGCATCCTTGAGACGTATCACATCTGCGAGCGTCAATGCCTTCGAGTCCTCCGCCAGCTTCGCCAGTATCTCGAACCTGCCCAGATATTCCGCGAATTCAGGCTTGCCGATCAACGCTTCCGCCTCCACATAGGCGGGATAACAGGTATCATCTATCTCGTAAGGATTGTTCTGGGCAATGCAAACGCCCGCCCCCCAGCGAGATACCCGCCAGAAAAACGAGAAATAATACCACTGCCCTTTTCTTCATACGCTAGTCAGTTGGTGCCGTCAATGGCAATATGAATACGAACCTGGCTCCCTTCGCCTGCGGATCGGCACAACGGCCGTAATTGCGGTCAATGTCCACTCTGCCGCCCAGTTTGCCGGCAATTACGCGGCAGATGTTCAGGCCGAGGCCCGAGCCCTGCTTGAAACCGTCAAGCTTGGCAAAGCGGTTGAAAATCTCTTCGGCAGATTCAAGCGGCACACCGCCACCCGTATCGCGTACGGAGAAAGTGATGGAGCCCAGATTTTCCTCCAGACTGCAGGCGAGGACTATCTCTCCGGAGCACGTATGCTTGCAGGAATTGGTCAGGAAATTGATCAGCACCTGCTGCACCCTGCGTCCGTCAGTCTCAATGACGAAACCCTCCGGTGTTCCTTTCTCATAGCGGTATTCCACTCCAGCAGGGACTCTGGTCTCGACGGTGTTCATCGCATTGTTGCAGATTTCTTCCACATTGCAGTTGCCTATTGCCAGACGGTACTGGCCGTTGTCCACATCGGAAATGTCGAGTATGTCGTCAATCAGCATCATCAGCAGGGATGAATTGTTGCTGATATAGCGGCCGTAGCGCTGCTTCTCCTCTTCAGTGAGCTCGTCATCGGCAATGAGCAACTGGGTGAAGCCCACAATCGCGTTCAGAGGGGTGCGGATCTCGTGGTTCATATTCTGGATGAAGCGTGTCTTCATCTTGTTGGCAGACTCCGCCTCCTTCCTCATCCTGCGCAATTTCCTGATGTAATAGATGGAGGCTACGGAGATGAAGAGGGCGGCGAGAAGGAGTATCAATGAGGTCACCATCAGGATGCGGTTGGTCCTCCCCTTCTGCTGTATGATGGTCTGGTTCAGCTTGTCGTTCTCCACCTTGAGCTCCAATTGCTCGATAGTACGCTGGACTTCGTGGTCACGGGAGTTGTATATCAGCATAATATGGCGCTGATAGCACTCGGTGACCACATCCAGATTACCGTACTTTGCAGCCAGTTGGGTAACGAATGAAAGATCCTCGTGATGGTTCAGGCCCTTCAAGGCCTCAAGGAAGTAGTCCCAATCGCCACTTACAGCTGCGTCCGCCATCATAAAGTCCACACTTGCTTGAGCGCGCACTCTCTTCAGCTGGGTGTTGTTCAGACAGATTTCCTTGTATTTGTTGTATTCGGCGAAGTTCTTTTTCAGTACTGAATTGCAAGCTCTGTAGAAATACACGGTCAGAGTATCGGTAGAAACCCTGGCTGTAGCGAGAGCCTTGTCCAAATACTTCTCAAAATCAGGAGTGCCGAGCTCGTCACACCTAGCCAGGTCCATATAGGTCTTCGACATAGCCTGGACCTTGATGGTCCTATTGTCGGTATTCTCATAAATCTCAACCGCCTTAAGCAGGTATTCCTTGGCCCTGGATAGTTTGTAGCTGTCCATATACAGGTCAGCAATGTTCCTGGCACTGAACCAGCAGCCATATTCATTGTCCATAGCCACTGCTTCATCCAGCATTTCCTCACTGATTCTATAGGCCTTGGCCTGGAAGCCGCAGTTGTAATAATAAACAGCCTTCAGATGATAGGCGTAGAAATAGTACTGGAGATAATCCAGCCTCTTGGCTACTTCCTTCAGTTCTTCATAGTACTTATCCACCTTCTCATCTGGTCCAGTCGCCTTGGCATCCCTGAGTTTAAGGACATACACCAGCACCTGGGCTTTTTTGTCTTCAACGGAAAGGGCCTTGTTTTCAAACTCTTGAATCAGAGCCGGAAACCTGTCAGTACCCACAAGAGAATCCGCTTGTCTGAAAGAAGGATAGCAGGAATCGTCAATCTTCAGGCTATTGTTCTGTGCGAAAGAACGGACTGATGTCATAGAGACAACAGAGAGTATCAAAATAAGCAGCAGTCGAATGTTTTTCATCGGCAATTCAAACATACTACAAATTTAAAATTTTAGTTCATTTCTCTCAAGAGCAAGTCCTTCAAATTCATTTAGTCTCCTTGAGCTTCCCTTCAAGCGGTGATTGTAGGAGATACTCGTGGGGAATCCAGTGGGTTTGGCTTTCACCTCTGGTCGAGCGTGGGGGGGGGATAAGTGTCTGACACACAGCAAGTTAGGCATTTACCTATGGGATTTTTTGCCCATAGATAAAAGCTTAAAGCATTGATACACAATGAGTTAAACCCCACGACCAGAAAGCAATGAAGGTGGGGAACAAACTGTTTACTGATTCTACGTATGGGACCAGGGATTTTTCATTAGCTCAGGCACCACAGGCTCGCATCATATGTTTGAAAAGTAGCTGCAATGTACGTCTAATTTCAAGGCGAGCAAAGTAGAATCGGGGTGAGACAGATAAAAGGGTTGGTGAAACGTCAGATAAGGCCGACCAATGAAGGACTTGACTATCCACACACGAAAGAAGGTGACTAAATCACTTCTTAGTCACCTTCTGTTCAATTATTGTTTACGCTTTTACTTTTCGGCATTCACGCCCAAAACGAAAGCTCTCTTTCCGGTATTGTTGCCTTCATAGGTCTCCACCTTCATTTCGGTATCGGCAGCAAGTGCACTGTCGAGAACAATCTCGTACTTGTCCGAAGCAGAAAGATTGAATTCATATGGGCTGCTGCCTGAAGCAGCGTCATTGGCAGCCACGTCAATTGACTTCTCCACGTCACCGATGGTGAACTTGACATTGGAGCTGTACTGTGAACTGTCGCCGCTGTTGTCATTGCCACCGCCGTTTTCTTCTGACTCGATAAGGACTATCTGCATATTCTTGCCCTGTGCCGAACCATTGTAAGAAGTCTTGATGGTGTAACCGGTAACGGTGTCACCCACCTTGATGCCGAGTTCGCTGAACTTCTTGGTCTCGCCATTCCAGTTGAGAGTACCATAGATGTAAACCTCACCGGTCTCATCCTCAAGGTAAATATTGCCAAAAGTTGAATTGGCAATACTCTTGACCTTACCTGATACTGTGTAGAAGATGTCATTATTGTCCTCAAGAGCGTTGAATTCAGCAGCGGTCTTGTATGAATAATGTCTCATATACCAAGCATTCCTGAGCTGAGGGACGCCTTTATAGACGCTGCGTGCTCCCTGAACTATCATATAGTCGCCGTCCTTGAGGCCCATTTCAGCCTGAACGTTGACAAAGTTCTGGGTAGATCCGCCCTGCTGGCCAACGAAACCGTAAATGTAAAGCTTGCCGGTCTTGTCAGAAATGTAGAAGTTGCCATACTTGTCAGAGCCATCAGTCTTCACGCCTGATACGATTCCGGCCACCTGATATGTGTTGCTGTCATTCTCAGGAAGGGCAAGAAAATCAGCGACGCTGATGGTCTCGAGAAGACCTGTAGACTTCTCCTGAACGAGAGTAAGCTCCAATGAGGCAGCGCCCTCTGAAGCGACAGTGAACTTCGCCACTCTTTCTTCTTCGGTGCTTTCGTTCTCAGTAAGGGCAATCACGATGTCGCCAGACTCCCTGCCTGACTTGGTGTAGTCGGTAATCCAGTCGTAGTTCTCAGCAGGGGTAACAGTCCAATCAGACTTGAGATTCATTACAGAGAGTGTGAACTTGGCCTCAGTAGCCACAGCAGGAACACTTACTTCGGTAGCGCTTGCAGAGATTATAGGGGTAGTAGGTGCAGCCCACTCGATAGGGTAAGCGTACAAAGCCTCCTTGGTTGTTCCATAAACACCTCTTGTAGCACCGAGAGTCATAGTATAACCCACCTTGATGCCCATTCTGTCAAGCCAGCCATCAGTGAACTGTGCACCGCCTCTACCGTCATAGAGACCATACACATAAATCTCGCCTGTTCCGTCGTTGAGGTAGAAGTTTGAATACTTGCTTGACTGTGCAATCTTGGTAACGGTACCTGAAATCTGGTAGTAAACCGATGCATCTACAGGAAGATCATTGAACTCGGCAATGGTAACGACGTCGAGACGCTCACCTAGAGCACCCTTCTGCTTTACCTGGAAAGCCGTAGAAACATCGCGACCTGTAAGGGTGATGATTACTCCTCTGTTATAGCCGCTGTTGGCTCCCATAGAGAGCTTCAACTCCTTGGTTGACAATGTACCTTTCTCGGTAAGCAGTTTGACGTCATCAACAACATCCTTTGATGTAGCGGCAGCCATTGAAGCAGTCCAGCTGACGTTGGACTCGATAGCTACAGTCACCTCGCCTCCCTCTGCTTCGACCTCGTAAACGGCCTGCTTTGTGGCAATGACAGGGAACTGTACGGCATCCTCAACCGAGCAGGCTGTAAAGTTCACAGCCGCAACGATTGATGCCATAGCGAATATAATGTTCTTAAGTTTCATTGTGATTCAAATTAGAAGGTGTAACGGACGCTGAGGATAGCAGACCAACCTGAGCTGATTGATGTGTAATACATATGCTCATACCTTTCTCCGTTGTTTGTCTGCACCTGGAATACCGGCTTTGCGCCTTCTGTGTAGACATCCTTAGGATTTGTGAGCTTGAGCATACCTGTACCTGAGGTAGAGATACCGTTGCCCCAGTATGGGTTCAGGAGGTTTCCAAAGTTGGAAATGTCAGCTCCGACCTGGAGAGTGTGCTTCTTGTGGTTTGCACCGGTGTAGAAGTAGAAGTTCTGCTCGATCTTGAGGTCAACAGTGTTGTGCCACTTGCCCATCATACCATAGCGCTCCATAACCTGTCCTCTATGAGTTCTGAGGTACTTGTTCTGATTGATATAGTTATCGAGGTCCTGAGCCTGCATTTCAGCAGTGTAGGTCTTCTTCTCACCATTCTCTGTGTAGGTGCTCTCCATGAAGGTCCAGTTACCGTTTCCGTAAGCGGCACCATTGCCGTCAACATTTCCATAGAGATCCTCATAGGTAGGGATATCGATGAGGTTCGAGAGGCTTGAGCCGTCTCCGAGAATGTTGCCGTTATAGGTCATATGGGTTCTGCTGCTGATGCCACCGTAATAAGCAAGGGAGATGTTGGTACCGAAGTGCTTTGCATAATCCCTGCTCCAGTTGACGTTGGCGATGATTCTGTGAGGGTTCACGAATGAAGCATAGCCGAGCTCTGCATTGTTACCGCCTCTTACGCTGGTAAGACCGTTCCATACTGAGTAAACCTGGTCGCCGACACCGTTGTTGATAACCTTGGAGTTTGCATAGGTGTAGGCCACTCTCGCGTTGATTCCGAATGGGAAGCTCTTTTCGAGGCTGGTAGTGAGTGAGAAGTAGTCACCCCAAAGTTTAGGGTTGGTAACGTTATATACGAGATATGCAGAAGTAATCTGGCTGTCTCTGTAACCGTTGTTGTAGTAAGGACGTGCAGCTACGTACTGAGCCTCTGCGAGGGTGGTAGGAGCATTGAGACCGATGTTCTTTACAGTAACAGGGTTGATGTCCTTCTTGTAGGTAGCCTCGATGCTTGCCTTGAAGTCTCCAGGAAGAACTGCATCGAATGCGAGTGATGACTTCCAAGAGCTAGGGTTGCGAAGCTCAGGATCCATAAGCGAGATTGAAGAAATGTTCAAACCTGCAGCCTCAGGAGTGAATCCGCCAGGATAAATCTGGTTGAGGATTGCATTGCGGTCAGATGAGATCGCAGGGATGTTCTGGGTAGTGGTGTAGGTGGTCTGGAGAACACCGGCGTCACCCGACTGAGCTACAATCCAAACGAATGGGATACGTCCCACGAACACACCGGTACCTCCACGGAGGACATACTTTCTGTCACCAGCAAGATCCCAGTTGAAACCGATTCTTGGAGAAACTGAAAGTCTGGTCTTAGGAAGGTTTCTGGTATCGTACTTGCCCTCAGGATTGCTTACTGAAGGTGCGAAGGTAGCTGCTACGACTCTCTCGTTGTAGTTGTCCTCGAGAGAAGGATAGTTAGGCATTTCGAAGCGCACACCGGCTGTGAGCTTGAAGTTGTTGCTCACGTTGATCTGGTCCTGGATGTATGCTGAAGCCTGTCCGAAGGTGAAGTGAGGATACTCCTGAGCAAAGGTCTTGTTGTTGCCGTGGGTAATGGCGAACTGAACAGGTTTGTCGAATACTGTTCCTGCCTTGATGGCATCATAGAGAGCCTGCTCTGAATCGAAATCGAACTCATAGTAACCTGCACCGAAGCGCTGGAAACCGTTCTTGGTGATGTCAATCTCATACTGTGCACCGGCGAGGATGGTGTGCTTGCCGACATTCCAGGTAAGCTCGTCTGTGATGGTGGTGGTGTTCACGTCACGGAGGTTACCGTAAGAGAATGGCTCGTAACCGAATGAGGTGTAGTCATAAGCCTTGCCGCCTTCACCGTTTACGATGATGTCCACGAATGGGAAGTAACCGCCCTCTACTGAGCGAGGCTCGAACTGGTGAGAGTATGCTACGCGGAACACGTTGTTGAGTGAACCGTCAAGGAAGCGTGAATTGAGCTCACCTGCGAATGAGTAGAAGTTCTGCTCCTGATAGTAGCGAGCATTCTGGAAGTATGCAGCGTAACGGCTTGTTCTGTTTGAGTTTGAAGTAGGATCGTGGTCAAGACCGCCGACTGAAGATGAAGGAGAGCTTGCGTACTTTGAGTTGGTCAGGGAGTAGCGCAGGTTCATCTTGTGGTTGTTGTTGATGTTCCAGTCGAGACGTGCGAGAATCTTGAGTGAAGGGGTCTCGGTGTTGTAACCTCTTACCATACCCGGATTGTAGCCGTACTCGTCGTTGAGGTACTTTGAAAGGGCGTCGAGGACAACGGCGTTAGGACGTGCAACGTTGTTTCCTGACTCATAAACCTTGTCGCCCGGCACAATCTGGCCGTTGGCGTCAATGGTACCGTTGGCAAGAAGTGTGGTAGGACCAGGAGAGATGCTTCTGTCAGCCTCAAGGTTGAGGAAGAGGAAGAGCTTGTTCTTGATGATAGGTCCGCCGACTGTAGCGCCGTACATAAAGTAGCGTGAATCGGTCTTGCTCTCGAGAAGGGACTTGTCGATATAGCGGCCCCTGTAGTCATCGACACCGACTCTGTAGCCTCTCATATCCTGATTGCGGTAGTAACCGTACACCGAACCCTTCACGGTGTTGGTACCCGACTTGGTGGTGGCACTGATACCGCCGCCGGTGAAACCTGACTGACGTACGTCGAACGGAGTCACTGAGATGGACATCTGCTCGAGGGCATCCATTGAGATAGGTGAACCGCCCGCAGGGAGGTTGGAGCCGATACCGAATGCATTGTTGAAAGCAGCACCGTCGATGGTGACATATGAATCACGGTGATTGCCACCGCCGATATAAGCGTTTGATCCTGAGACGGTAGCCTGAGGAGTCTGCTTGATAAGGGCATTGAGGCTTCTCGAAGTGGTAGGCACATTCATAATGTCCTTGGTTGAAAGGACAGTCATAGTACCAGCTCTGTCGGAGCTCATGTTGGTAATCTTTCTTTCGGCAACCACTGTGGTTCCCTCGAGAGCCATTGACTGCTCGGTAATGACAGCATCCAGGACAACGTTGTCAGCAAGCGGAGCGGTTACTCCGGTATAGCTGAAATCATTGTAGCCAAGGGATGTGAAAGAGACCTTGTAAGGTCCGCCGGCAGTGATGTTGTTGATACGGTAGCTACCGTCATTGCCTGTCACTGCGTAGAACTGTGAACCTGTCGGCTCATAGACTGCGGTTACAACGACACCGATAACCGGACCGTTGGCATCGGTGACCTTACCGCTCATTGAAGATGTAGTGACCTGTGCGAACGCTATGATTCCAGAAAGGAGAATAGCGAACGAAGCCAGAACTCGTTTAAATGAATTGGACATAATTGTTAATTGTATGATATGTAATGTGTGTGTGCGTTTATAAAACTTACAAATGTAGCACTTTTTCGACTAAATAAGACAGATATAACAAAAAAAGAGGCGACCAATAATCGCTTATTGATCGCCCCTCTTGAAAAACTATGTATCAAGGACTACTTGAAGAAGTACTTGATTCCGATAAGTGCATGCCAGCACTCTGAAGAATTGATATAGGTCTTGATATAGTTCTGAACAGGAAGCACATCAGCTGCCTTGTTCATAGAGAATACAGGCTCGTTGTTCGCATTCACGCCCTCATACTTGAGAGGGGCAATGGTTCCGTTAAGAGAAGTCTGGTATGCAGACATCTTGCGAGTACCCCACTTTGAGTTGAGGAGGTTGCCGATATTGTCGATTGAAGCGCTGAGCTGGAATCCGTGAGTCTTTCCTGCGATGGTAAAGTTGAAATCCTTAGAAACGCTGAAATCGAATCTGTGATACCAAGGAGAACGTGCTGCATATGCCTCTGCGTACTGGCCCTTGTGGCTGCTGAGGTACTTGTCAGCCTCAACGAACTGCCAGAATGCATCTGCATCAGCTTCAGTCTTGAAGTTGATCTCGTTCTTAGAAGCAGGGATGTAGATAAGATCGGTGGCGTTTCTGTCGCCGTTGATATCGTTAGAGTAGATATAGCTGTTACCCTGAGCAGATGAACCTGAGTAGTAGAGGTTGAGGTGGAGGTTAATTGAAGGGATGGTGTAGTTCACGCTACCCATAAGCTTGTGAGGAACAACATACTGGCTTCTCTGAAGGTCAGTCATATTGGCACCGTTCACTGTTGGAAGACCTGTAAATACAGAGTTTGCAGCAGAGCCAGGCATACCTGAAAGCTCCTTTGACTCGGTATAGGTATATGCAGCCATCAAACGGAGGTTTCTGACAGGCTCAGCATTAACGCTGAGGTTTGCAGAGTAGCCATAGCCCTTGCGGGTATTGGTCATTACATATGCATTTCTATTGTCAATCTTGCTGTCGTTGATGTTCATCACACGCTTGTCAGGGCCATTGAAGTACTTGAGATTTGCGCTGTTGTTGTCAAGAGCCCAGTCCTCCATCATAATACCCCAGATGGTCTTGTTGTACATACCCTCTGCAGTAACAGTGAGAGGGAAGTTTACAGGAAGTTTCCAGTCAACTGCCAAAGAAGTCTTGAACTGCTGAGGCATACGGAAATCAGGGTCAACACCACTGATATAGCTCTGTGAACCGTAACCAGCACTTTCAGCGGTAGGAGAAGTTGGGAGGTTGAGGGTCTTGACGATCTCACTGACATCTGTCATAAACTTGCCGCCTGCGGTGAGCTTCTCAAGAGCTGCCCTAACGTCATCAGAGTAAACAAGCTTGCCGTCCTTGATCTGGGCTGAAGCGGTATATCCACCCTGAATCATACCTGAGTACTGAGGCATATTGGTGAAGAATACGAGAGGGAGACGGCCCTGGAAGAGACCGAGACCGCCACGTACGATGAGGCTCTTGTCAGAATTGACATCCCAGTTGAAACCTACGCGAGGAGAGAGCTGCACACGGCTGGTAGGCCAAGCGCCTGTGTCAATATGTCTGCCGTTGTAGTCGATAGCGAGGATGTTAGGATTGGTCACAATAGCAGAGTTGTCGAAGGAAATGAGCTCGGCACGTACTCCATAGCTGAGCTTGAAGTTACGTACAGGCTTCCACTCGTCCTGAGCATATGCTGCGTACTGATTGTACTTAACCTCACCTGCAGGATTCTCATTTCCGGCATAACCGTAAGTGAGACAGAATGAGAGAGGAAGGGCGCCATTGAGGAAATCCTCGGCACTTGCATAACGGTAGTAACCGGTTCCGTTTCTCATATAAGAGTTGAGCGCATCCATCATCTCGAATCTCAAACCTGCTGTAACTGTGTGATTGTCAAGATAGAAGCTAAGGTCATCCTGAATCTGGAGATTCTTGTTGAGCACACCGTTGTTGTAAGTGAAGAGCTCGTAACCGAGAGAGGTGTAAGGAATGAAGTTTCCGCTTGAGTAGTCACCGTCGGTCATAATGTCGATATGAGGGAAGATATCGGAGTTGCTGCCGCGCTGGTCGTTGATGTTGGTGTAAGTAGCGAGGAGGCGGTTGGCAATCTTCGAGCCGAAGCGGCTGTTGAGCTCACCTGCGAACGACATTACGTTGCTCATCTGTGAGTACATATTGCTTGAGAAAGGATGAGAGACCTCACTTGAACGGTTGAAACCCTTGTTGCGGAAGTTGTCATCGCAAGAGTTTCCGTTTGGAGCATACCAGTACTGGTTGTTGGTCTTGTTGAAGCGCAAGCTGAGCTTGTGGTCGTCTGAGATATTCCAGTCGAGGCGGGCAAGAATCTTCATATTGTCTGTTCCGCCAGGGAAATCTGTATATGAACCAGGATTGTAGCCATAATCCTTCTGGAGCTTCTGGCTGATCTTCTCAAGCACTGCCTGCTTGTCTTTAGAAGGCTGATACTCGATTACCTGCTTAGGCTTCTTCTGTGTCTCGAAGTTTACGAAGAAGAAGAGCTTGTCCTTGATGATAGGTCCGCCGAGGGTGAAACCGAAGGTCTTGTCCTGCTCCATCTTGCGCTCGCCGAGATCCTCACCGTTGATCTTGTTGCCACGGAAGTTCTCGTCAGCATAATAAGTATAGGCAGTGCCCTGGAATGAGTTGGTACCTGACTTGGTGATGGCATTGATACCACCGCCTACGAAGTTGCTCTGACGTACGTCATAAGGAGCGACTACAATCTGCATCTCCTCGAGAGCGTCAAGCGAGATAGGGGTACCGCCACCAGGGAGGCTTGATGAAAGACCGAAGTTGTTGTTCAGGTTCGCACCGTCAACTGTGAAGTTGGTTGAACGGCCGTCACCTCCTGCGAAGCTCATACCGTTTGCATATGGTGAAAGCTTGGTAATCGCTGAAATGCTGCGGCTTACGTTTGGCACATTCATCATATCCTGGTTAGAAACATTGACTGATGCGCCTGTTTTCTCGGTTGTGAAACGTGAAGCGGCATCAGCTACGACTACAACCTCATTGAGCATCTGGGTATCCTCCTCGAGATATGCATCGAGATTGGAAGTTTCGCCAAGTTTAAGAGTAAGATTCTCGAATCTTACGCTCTTGTAGCCAAGGGTTGACACAGTAACGACATAAGGGCCGCCTGGACGCATACCGTTGATGGTATAGTAACCGTTGTTTCCGGCAATGCCGTGATACTGGGAGCCTGACGGTGTGTGAACAGCTACAACGACAGCGCCGACGATGGCGTCACCGTTGCTGTCTGTTATGGCACCGGTCATTGAAGAAGTTGTTCCCTGCGCGAAAGCCATAATTCCCATAAAGAGAACGGCGCACGAGGTCAAAAATCTTTTAAATGAATTGGACATAAGTTAAAAATTAAAAAACATAAGTGTATTATAAAGAACAAAAATAGCACTAATCCGACTTCTTTCCAAAGGAATTGCCTGTCAGTCTCTTTTTTTATAAAAAAAAGAAGGGTGGCACGGATGTCACCCTTCTGAAAGACCTTGCCTTTCCGGCTAGAAGCTGTAGCGGACGCTGAAAAGCGCCGACCAGGTCGAAGCCAGATTGGTGAGATTTCTCCACTCTGGTCTGGTGAAGGTGTACTTGCTGACCTTTTCGGTAGCATCGGTCTGGTAGCTGAGGATGGAGGTGGTGCTGATCTGCTTGTAAACACCCCAATTGTCATTGAGGAGATTGCCAAGATTGCTGATATCGGCAGAAAGCTCGAGAGTGTGCTTCTTCCCGGCAATATTGAAATAGAACTCCTCAGCGAGCTTGAGGTTGAATCTGTTGAGCCAAGGAGCAGATATGGCATTTCTCTTCATATACTCGCCCCTGTGGTTCTTGAGATACTTGTCACTTCCGAGGAAGTCCTTGTACTCGGATGCCATCTGAGGAGCAGCCTCCCAGTAGGTCTTGTTGTCAGCTCCCGTCTTGAGAACAGCGAAAGGCATCTTGTCCACCTCTTCGTCGGTAGGGATATAAATGAGCTGTGACGCAGAGCCCGCACCGCTGACATTGTTCATCAGATAGGACATCCTTGAGTACGAATAAGAGCTGTAGTAACCGATATTGTAACCCTCATAGAAGAGACCGAGCTTGGTAGCGGCGTGACGGCCCTCGTTGATGGTGTAGCTGATGCTTGCAATAGCGCGGTTCGGAGTGACATAGCTTGAGTATCCGAGTTCAGGCGAGTTGCAGCCGTTCATAGTGTAGATGTTCGCAAACTCTGAAATCTGGTCTCCATTGCCGTCAGAAGCGGTGAGAGAGTTAGAGTGGGTGTAAGCTGCCATCACGCTGAGGCCCCAGTTCCAGTCCTTGCTGAGCTGGGCGGTGAGGGAATAATAACGGCCGTGGAGGTCCTTCACATTGTGCACATAGTAGCCGTGCATCTTGCTGCCAGTGCTGTTCACGATACCTTCGTCAACCCACTTGTCGCGTGAGCCAGGCTCTCCAGGAAGAGCTGCGAGTGTACCCTCCTTCCTATAACCCAGAGACGTAGCGTAAACTTCATTGAAATTATAGCTGTAAACGCCTTCGAATGAAGCTTTTACGCCCTCAGGGAAGTTAAGGTCAATGGCAGCCGAAGACTTCCAGGACGATGGCATCCTAAGGTCATTGGCAATGATAGTGGTGGCGGTAGGAGCAGCAAGGTCCTGCTTCTGGAAAGCATTGCCGGAATAAAGCTGCTTGATAATCTCATCCCTGTTGTTGGTGAAGTGTATGCCTGCGGTATTGGCTCCCGAACCCACTACATTCTTGTTGATGTACTGGTACTGGAGACAGTTGGAGTTTCCTATCGCCGAAACAAGCCATACGTTAGGGATGCGGCCGGTGAAAATTCCTGTACCTCCGCGTACTATGATGCTTCTGTCCTTGAATACGTCCCAGTTGAAGCCGATACGTGGAGAAACGCTGAGTGAAGCCTTAGGAACCATATCGGTGCGCAAACCGTCAAATGAGCTTCCGGCATACTTGTCCTTGTTCTTTTCAAGTGAACCGAGATTTGCGAACTCCTTGTTGTTATTGTCTGTAGGGATGGTGATGAAAGGCAGCTCGAAACGGAGACCTGCGGTGAGTTTGAAGTAGTCGCTCAGATTGAGCTCGTCCTGCGCATAGAGGGAGGCCTGGGTATAATTGAATGCAGGGAAGGTCTGCTTGGACGGATCGTCCAGATTGGCGTGGGTAATCATAAACGCCACAGGACCGGTGCTGGCTGAAGGCTTGGTGACATCCTCGACAAAACTCTGCCAAGAATCATAGATATACCAGCCTGCGCCTCCCTGCATAAAGCCGTTGACAGCCTTGTTCCATTCAAGCTGGGCACCGGCGATGAGGTTGTGCTTTCCAAGAGTATAGGAAAGTTCATCGGTAGCAATAACTGTCTGGACATCACGGAGATTGCCATAGGTGAAAGGGTCCACTCCGAAGGTGGTGAGGTGCGCATATGTGTCAGAACCGCTCACAGCCTCATTGCTCAGGATATCCACAGTCGGGAAGTAGTCTCCCACATATGAACGCGGCTCATACTGGTGAGACCAGGTGAGGCGGAGAGTATTGTTCCCCCTGGAGTCGAAGATGCGTGAATTGAGCTCGGCAGCAAGTGAAAGGAAGTTGGCCTCCTGGAAGTAACGTGCTGACTCAAAGTACATTGCATATTGCGACTGACGGCCTGCCGAATAGCGGTTAAGATAGACCTTGTCGCCGTTGATGTTCTTGTAGCTGGAGTTTGTTCCGCCTATAGGCGACATCGAAGATGAAGGAGGGTTCGAGCCGTAGCTGTGGGTATTGCTGAAACGCACATTGAGCTTGTTGTTCGCATTGATGTTCCAGTCGAGACGGGCAAGAAGCTTATAGTCAGGGGTGCTGAGCGAATAGCCCTGATAACGTCCCGGACTGTAGTTGAACTGGCTCGAAAGGAAAGATGAGATTTCTGACAATTGGGCCACGGTAGGACGGTTTACGTTCTTCGGACCGTCAGGAGAGTATGCCCAAGGGGCGCCGGCATTTTCGCGGGCAATGTATGAAGAGCCCGGAATCTCATCCATCGTATACTCTGCATTGAGGAAGAAGAAGAGTTTGTTCTTGACTATAGGGCCTCCAACCGTGAAGCCGATGGTATTGTTGAGTATCTTGGTATTCTTGATTTCCTCACCGGCAACCATACCTCCCCTGACCTTGTCAGAAGTGTAGTGATTGTAGGCTGAAGCGTGGTACTCGTTGGTACCCTGCTTGGTAACGGCATTGATGGCACCTCCCTGGAAACCGGACTGGCGCACATCGAAAGGAGTCACATTGATGCTCATCTGCTCGATGGCGTCAAGTGAGATTGGCGAACCGCCGGCAGGAAGATTGGAACCGATACCGAAAGCATTGTTGAAAGCAGCTCCATCGACGGTCACTGATGAGCCGCGGTAATTGCCTCCGCCGACAGCGAAGCCTGCAGTGGTGGTCGAAGCCTGTGGAGTGAGTTTCATAATGTCGTTCATACTGCGGCTGACAGTCGGAATTGACGACATTTTTGAAGAGCTGATGGAGGTTCCGATACCTGAACGTGAGATATTCATTTTCGAATCAAGGGCATCAGCAGTGAAGACCGCAGCCTCGAGGCCTATGGATTCTTCTTCAAGTATAAAGTCAATGACATTGTTCTCCGCGAGGGAAGCATATACCTCGGTAATGGTGATACTACGGTATCCGAGCATATCAACGGTCAAGGTGTACGGACCGCCCGGATTAACGCCGTTGATACGGTATGCTCCGTTCTTGTCGGAGATGCCATAATAAATGACGCCGCTTGGATTGTAGGTTGCAACTATTGGAGCACCTGCAACTGCACCGGCGTCATCAGTAATCCTACCGCTGATGGTAGAAGTGGTCACTTGGGCGTTTGCGGATAGGACAAACACCAGCGCTGAAATCAGAGTCAGCGCAATTCTGATGGATTTTGACATAAGAAAACCAATTAAATTGCTTGTTTCAAAAACAAATATATAGCAAAAAATGCTGGTACGGAAAACTACAACGATTTAGTTATCAGCATTTAACAAAATTTTAACATTCCTTTTGGAGTATAGGGAAAAAGAGAGTATCTTTGCAGTCACAATGAGAATGTGGAAAGATTTGCCTGCTTGCAACCACTTTAAAAAATGCTAAAAAATCCATACAGAATTTTTGACGCTATATAGAAGCTTCAGGTAAACTCCGCATTTCATGCAGGAGTTTTTTTATTTTTGATCAAAACAATGAATTACTTATTCACCAGTGAATCGGTGTCAGAAGGACACCCGGACAAAGTAGCGGACCAGATATCGGACGCCATACTCGACTCCTACCTCCGCCAGGACCCTGACGCGAAGGTAGCTTGCGAGACATTCTGCACCACAGACCTTGTGCTGGTAGGAGGAGAGACCAGCTCAATATGCTCTAACATCGATGTAGAGCAGACCATACGTGAGGTCATTGACAATATCGGTTACAACAGGAAGGAGTACGGTTTCGATGCCGCTTCCTGCGAGATCATCAACCGCATCCACGGCCAGAGCGAGGACATCAACAGAGGAGTGACCCGCGCCATAACGGCCGAGAAGAGCAATGACAGCGTCGATGCCCAAGGAGCCGGAGACCAGGGAATGATGTTCGGCTATGCCTGCACCGATACGGACGAGTATATGCCTCTCGCCCTCTCACTCTCGCACAGAATCCTGATGATACTCGCTGACATCAGGCACAATGAGCCGGAGCTGATGCCTTACCTCCGCCCGGACTCGAAATCCCAGTTCACCATCGAATTTTCGGGAAGACACCAGCCTCTGAGAGTGCACACCATAGTCCTGAGCACCCAGCACGATGAGTTCGATACGGATGAGGCAATGCGCGCCAGAATCGAGAACGACGTACGCAATATCGTGATACCGAGACTGATAGCCTCCCTCCCGGAGAAGACTGCCAAGCTTTTTGATGGCAATTTCATCCTCCACGTCAACCCTACCGGCAAGTTCGTCATCGGAGGACCTGCGGGCGACACCGGCCTTACCGGAAGAAAAATCATCGTCGACACCTACGGTGGAAGAGGTGCCCACGGCGGTGGTGCATTTTCGGGAAAAGACCCTTCAAAAGTGGACAGGAGCGCGGCTTATGCGGCCCGCTACATTGCCAAGAATCTCGTAGCGGCAGGCGTTGCTGACGAATGTCTCGTTCAGGTGGCGTACGCCATTGGAGTGCCTGAGCCAGTCAGCGTCTTTGTGGACACCTACGGTTCAGCCCACGTAAGCGCTCCTTCGACCAATGGCATCTCAGACAAAAGGGGTGAAGCGACCGACGCATACATCGCTGCCAAGGTCAAGGACCTGTTCGACCTGCGTCCGGCATCGATTATCAGCAAGTTCGGCCTCAAGAATCCTATTTTCAGGGCCACTGCAGCCTACGGCCACTTCGGAAAGAAGCCTTATACCAAGACACTCACTCTTATACGTGACGGACAGGAAGTGCAGCGCGAAGTTGAATTCTTCGCTTGGGAGAAACTTGATGCAGTGGATGCTATACGCGAAGCCTTCTCCCTCTGATTATTATAGCCGGCAAGGCTACAAGAAATATTGAATCATCAGACCTGGGTCCAGTGAATGACGACGCCATCGCGTTCCATTCCTCGGAACCAGGTCATTTGTCTTTTGGCAAACTGGTGAATGGCGTTCGAAAGAAGGGTGAAGAGCTCATCATAGCTCAAGATTCCGAGCACGTGCTGGGTCACGAACTTGTACTCCAGGCCGTAATAGATGAGGTCCTCGGAGCTGATGCCGCTGTCCAGAAGCCCCTTCACCTCCTCTACCAGGCCCTCCTCAAGACGGGCCCTAAGGCGGGCATCTATGCGGGCATTGCGGGTATCCCTATCTACTAAAGTGCCTATATAGAAGCACTTATGCGGAAGCTCGACAGGATTTACGCTCGGATTCTCCTTGTTGAAATCATAGCCGCAAGTCGCAGCCTCGATATAAAGGCCGGTACCGCCGCAGAGTATCGGGAAAGCCCCACGCGAGAGTATGTCGCGGTACACTTTCACAAAATCCTTCTGATACTCATAGACATTGTACTTCGCACCGGCCGGCTGTATATCTATCATATGGTATGGAATCTCCCCGTATTCGCAGATATCCTTGCCGGTGCCGATATCCATCCCCCTGTAGACCTGGCGCGAATCCGCAGAAATGATCTCCGCTACCGATGCCCCCATCAGGGCATTAATCCTGCGCGCGAACTCCACAGCATATCTGGTCTTTCCCGATGCCGTAGGGCCGAGAACGCACACCAGGTCGATGAGACCCTCCCGATAATCCCGGACAACAGCCTCAACGTCAATCACTTCAGGCTGCGGCAATTCAGCCGCAATAGGAATTCTCACTTTCGGCATTGCAATATCACTTTAGCCGCGGTCAAGCTCGCGGCGCATATCCTTCTCCTTGATGGACTGTCGCTTATCGTATTCCTTCTTTCCCTTGGCTAGGGCTATCTTCAGCTTCGCATAGCCATTGTCCGCAATGTATGCGCGGATGGCGACGATGGTGAGTCCCTTCAGTTTCACCGACTGCTGGAGATGCCTGAGCTCCCTTTTGGTAAGCAGCAGTTTCCTGTCCCTCGCCGGCTCGTGACCGTTCCAGGAACTCCAGAAATAGGTGGAGATATTCATCCCCTTCACATAGAGCTCCCCATTGACGAAATAGCAGAAAGCGTCTGCCAATGAGGCCTTGCCCATACGCAGGGATTTGATTTCCGAACCCACGAGCACTATTCCGGCATCGTAGGTCTCCAGGAACTCGTAATCGAACGAAGCCCTGCGGTTGTTGATTTGTATTCTACTTTTTGCTTTCGGCATAATTTCCTTGTTTTTCCTTTGCTGCCAGTTTCTGGCGGCGGGTCTCGGCTGTATCGTGTCCGAAAATCTGGCGCGGGCCCTCCACCGAACGCCAATACTCCTCGTCAAAGCCTTCCGGATGCTCGAAGCGGCCTTCGTGGTCAATGACAAAAGACAGATATGTTATCTTGTATCCCTGCTCGAGGAAGAGCTTCTCGTAGAAAGTCTGCACCTCATAAAGAGCGTTCACTGTATCTTCCGGGAGCTTCGCTCCCTGTCCGCAGGCACCGGTCAATTGCTCCGAAGAGGTGGCATAAAGGTCTTTGGTCGAGGCAATTATTTCGAGGCGGTTCTGGATTGCCACCGCGTGAGAGTATTCATAAAGGAAGCGGCTGTCGGTCTTCAGGTGCACCAGGCCTCCTGGTTTGAGGAAGGAGTGGTAGCGTTCGAGGAAGAGAGGAGAGGTCAAACGGCTGTTCTCGCTGCGCATCTGGGGGTCGGAGAAGGTGAGCCAGATTTCCGAGATTTCATTTTCTGCAAAAAAGGCGGTGATGAACTCGATGCGGGTGCGCAGGAAGGCGACATTGCCCATAGCATTCTCGCTGGCATATTTCGCTCCCTTCCACAAACGGGCTCCCTTGATATCGACGCCGATGTAGTTGAACTGGGGATTGCGGCGTGCCAGGTCAATGGTGTACTCCCCCTTGCCACAGCCAAGCTCAAGTATGATGGGCTGGTCCTTTTCAAACATCAGCTCATTCCAGCGTCCCTTGATTTCGTGGTCGCGCAAATTGAAATATCCGTCCGCGAGCAATTCCTCCGCAGACGGCTGAAGGAGACATTTGAAGGTCTCGTTCTCAGCGAATTTCTTTAGTTTTTTGTGTCCCATCCTTTCTTTTCCAATATCACACCCAGGCCCCTGAAGCCCGGAATATGGCCGTCCGCATCAATGCGCACCGCCAGTTCCCATTCCCCCGCCTCGTCAGGTATAATGCCGCTGCGGTAGGGCAATATGTATTGATGCGAGTAGAAGTTTGAGCCTTTTGAGCTCTGATGTACTGGGAAGTAAACCTTTTCCCAATATTTCCTGCCGCTCGGGGACTGCAGCGTGATGTCGAGAGGAAAGTCCCGCAATTCCGCCAACTTGCCATTGCCGCACTCTATTCGCGAGTAGAAGCTGAGGTCGTAAACGGCGAGACTGTCACTCATATTGAGGGTAAAGCGGTACAATCCATCCTCATCCTTGCTGCCCGTACGCACGAATTCCTCATATGACTGAGGTTCGGAGCAGGAGAACAACGAAAAAGCAACAGCCACAAACAGAGCGGATATCAATATGTGACGCCACTCAGACATTACTGTTCATTCTTCAGAGCGGCCTTTGGAGCCTTTGGCCTGTGCTGCTTCCTGTTATTGTGGGCATTATTGCCACCCCTGTTCTCTCCTTCAGGGCGCCTTGCTTCCTCCTTCTGCTCGGACTTGAGCTCCTGCTTAGGCCTGTCATTGCCGGCTCCGGCATTGCCCTTACGGCGGCGCTTGTTCTTCTTGCGCTCGAGATTGTCGAAACGGGTGATGCTGTCGTCACCTACCGCCGTCACGAATTCTGGTGCACGAGGCTCCGGTTCATCCTGCAGCGATTCCGGCCTGATGCCGTTGCGGTTCATCTTGATAATTTCCCTTACCTCCTCAGCATCAAGAGCATACAGCTTCGCCATAGAGGATTTGTCATAAGAGAAATACATCACTTCCCTGAGAATGTCCGTCTTCATCAGGTAGGCCTGTCCGTCCTCAAACTCGAGAGGCTCGGTCACACGCGGGATGCGCGACTGTGCATCGAGATAGGTGGCCACCTCGTAATTCAGGCAGCACTTCAGTTTTCCGCATTGTCCCGCAAGCTTCTGGGGGTTCAGGGAGAGATCCTGGCATCGGGCCGCGGAGGTGGTGATGGACTGGAAGTTGGTGATGTAGTTGGCACAGCAAAGTTCCCTGCCGCAGATGCCTAAGCCGCCTATGAGCCCGGCCTCCTGACGCACTCCTATCTGCTTCATTTCTATGCGGATACGGAATTCCTCGGCGAAGACCTTGATAAGCTGGCGGAAGTCCACACGTCCGTCGGCAATGTAGTAGAAAATGGCCTTGGAGCCGTCCCCCTGGAACTCGACGTCACCGATTTTCATCTCCAAGCCCATTTCTGCCGCAATCCGGCGGGCTTTCACCATCGTGTCCTGTTCACGGGCAATCGCCTCCTGCCATTTGGCAATGTCGCCCTGACGCGCTTTCCTGTAGATTTTCTTGAATTCGCCGTCCGGAGAGACTCCGCGCGACTTCATCTGGCGGCCAACAATAGGTCCCTCAAGAGTCACGATTCCCAGGTCATATCCGGTAATAGCCTCCACGATTACCAAATCGCCGACCTTGACGTTCTGGCCGGAGGCATTGGTGTAGAATCCTTTGCGTGTGTTCTTGAACCTCACTTCGAAGAGGTCGCGGAACTCCGGCTGCAATATACCAGCCAACACGTTGTAGTCCTGCAACTTGCAGCAGCCCTGACGGTAGTTTACCGTAATCTCGCCGCTCTGTTCGTCGGTGGTCGTCGTACAACCCCGGTTGCAGTCGAAGTATTTAGATTCAAAGTTCTCGTTGTTCATTGTATCATCTTGTTGTGCTCTCCAATCATACCAGTACATAAAGCCTGTCAATCAGGTCGCAGAACATAATCTTCATATTTATATTGCGGTCAATCAGCATCACCGCCCTGTCCAGATACGGAAGCGCCATACGCGGGAAGCTTTTCTTGCAACGCTTCGCATAATCCGAATAAATCTCCGTTTCCCGCCCGCTGACACCGGAAAGGGCCTCCAAACCTTGCTGAAGCATAAAAATCTTTCTCAAGGCCTCGGAGACATAGCGGCAGAAGGCCTTCGCTTTCTCTCTTGAGCCTATTGCACCGAGAGTATCGGCAATATCCAGAGCCGCGGAGAGATTGCGCGAAAGGAGAGCAGACATCAGTTCCCGGAAGATTCTGAACTCCTCGTCTGTATCCTCGGTCATCGAGAGCCAGGACAATGCTTGTCCGACACTTCCCCCGGAGACCTCCGCAGCCGCAGCAGCAGCTTCAGCGTCCTTCCCGAAGCGCTCCACCAGCACCCTCGCCACCTCGTCCTTCGACAAAGGAAGCAGCCTTATGCCCTGGCAACGGGATGAGATGGTGGTCAATACCTTTTCCGGAGCGTGGGTAATGAAGATTAGCTGGGTCAGCTCCGGCGGCTCCTCAATCGACTTGAGCAGTCTGTTGGCAGTCTCCTGGTTCATCTTCTCCGGGAGGTAAATGACTGCAGCCCTATATCCCTTTTCGAGGGCCGTCATCGACAGGAGGTCGAGCACGGTTTTGGCCTCGGCAACTGCAATCAGGGATGATCTGCCTTCTATACCGAAAGCTTCATTCATCTCATTTTCAAGGAAATACGGATTCTCCGAGTATAGCTCACGCCAAAGTGGAAGATAGGCTTCCGAAGTAGGTTTGTCGGTCGAAACCTTGCTTCCCTTGGCAACAGGAAAGATGTATTTCACATCGGGATGTATCATTTTCCCGATTTTCTGAGAGCTCATCAGCAGCTCAAGAAAAGCCTGCGCAAACTGAATGGCTCCGCAACCGTCATTTTCGTAGAACATCAGGGCGTGTGGTATGCGGCCCGAGCCCACCATTCCGGTGAGAGCGCGCTTCACATCCTCATTGCCTATGATATCATCGAAAATCATCGTCCTTGTCAATTTTTCCTATCGGCAATAAACTCCGCTATATCAGCAAGATAACTCTTGCCTTCGCAGTCCGGGAAGACTTTCAGGGCATTTACCGCCTTATTGCAGCACTCGTGCAGCCTTTCCGTGGCATACTCCACTCCACCATACTCCCTTACCAGTTCAAACACGCTTTCCGCCTGCTCTGGATGCTCGGCAATGTCGCAGACAGCCTTTCGGACAGTCTTCTCCTTTTCCGGATCAAGCCTGTGGAGAGCTCCCAGCAGGGGCAAGGTGATTTTCTGTTCCTTTATATCGGCTCCAGTTGGTTTTCCTATATCATTTCCTGAATAGTCCAGAATGTCGTCCTTAATCTGGAAGGCCAGTCCTATGTTCACCGCATACTCCCTCACAGCCTCGATTATCGCAGGAGCAGAACCGACAGAAATAGCCGCCGAAACACAGGCCGCTTCAAAGAGCGACGCCGTCTTCGAATAGATGATACGGAAATAATCGGCCTCCGAAGTATCTCCATTGCCAGATTTCTGGAGCTGAAGCATCTCACCCTCAGCCAGGTCGGACAGGGTCTTCGTGAACACCTTCACCACCTTACCATCCACGGTATCGGTAGCAAACATTGTCTCCACAGCCTTGGCAAGCCAGAAGTCGCCTATCAGCACCGAAGCCGTTCCGCCTAATAGGGAGGCTACTGTAGGCACTCCCCGCCTTGTCTCACTTCCATCGACAACATCATCGTGCAGGAGAGTGGCATTGTGCAGCAGTTCGGACGCAGCAGCATAATGAAGACTGTCCTCATTCAACTCACCATTTCCACAGGTCTTGGCCACAATAAGGGCAATAAGCGGTCTGAGTTTCTTGCCTGAGTGTTCCAGGAAGGAGGCATTGGTATCGTTCAACAGGCTCACATCACTGCTCAGGGAAGAAGAAATCAGGCCAAGCATCCTGGGCCAGTCTTCGCCCAGATAGTCCAGAATAGCGTTTTTATCCATTTTGGTTCCTTACGTAAAACAGCAGTTCCCAATCAGAAGAAGAAAGCCAGAGAGAGGGAAAAGCCGTTGAAGGAATCCCTCTGGGAAATAGCGTCCCTTATCGAGACGTTAATCCGGTCAAGGTCCACTCCCTCGGTAGCAACAAGCTGGCCCAAATTCCAGAAATACCTTCCGCTGAGCTGGAAATTGCCCACTTCAAGGCCGGCACCGAGCCCAAAACCATACTCCAGACGATTTATCAGTTCAGAAGCCGGTTTCTTTGCCTCGCTGATACTGAACTCACCCTTGGTATTGAGTGCATATCCCACAAAAGGCTCCGCAAGTACGAAAGGACGCAATTTTCCGAGTCCGATGCCCCATTGAACCTGTACGGGAAGTTCCAGATACCCCACCGTAGCATCCAATCTGGCATTCTGGATATCACCGTCAACGAGGGTACCCTTCACATTGTACATCAGCGCCGGCTGCAGGTTAAGCCCCAGAGGAAGAGGAAGCTTGGCTACCACACCTATGTGGAACTGATTCACCGCTGCCGTCTTGAGATCATCCAAGGACGTACTTGAAGAGGTCGAACCAGCAATGATACCAAAACTGGAGTAATCGCTATTACTGAGGAGAGCAGCGGTACCGAGACCGCCAATGAATGCGGCCGAGCCGACGCTCAACATAGAAGGTCCCTCTCCAGGAGTATTCTGGGCCAGAAGAGGAGCACAAATTATCAAAGATGCCAGAAGTGCGGCCAACCTTCTCATAGACGGACAGAATTATGCGAGTCTGTCAAGAATGTCGGTAATCTCCTTCTTCGACACTAGGCCGACAAGTCTCTCCTTGAGTTCCCCGTCCTTAAAGAAAAGCAGGGTAGGTATATTCCTGATACGGTACTGCATAGCCACATCGTCAGCATCGTCAACATTGCACTTGGCAATGACTGCCCTGTCGGCATATTCTTCCGCCACTTCGTCAACAGTAGGAGACAGAGCCTTGCATGGTCCGCACCATACTGCCCAAAAATCTATCATTACAGGCTTGTCACCTGCAAGTATCTCAGCGATATTTGAATTGTTTACTACTTTTGCCATAATTCTTTAGTGTTATAAAAAAAATCCAACCACAAATATATGAATTTATGGTTGGATATCAAATAGCAAGCCGGAACCTATAACTGTTGTTCTATATTCCAGACGAAAGCCCTGAGTCCCAAATCCTTATAGTCCTCGTCCTTGGTTTTCAGGTCCTTCAGGATAGAATCGACCTTTCCGTCTTCAACCACGGTCAGGAGGGCGAAGTTCATCTCCGGCCAGGCGTGGTTTCCATAATGCGGAGTCCCGTCAACAGAGCCGCGTCCCTGGATATTCTCCCAGTTCGTGAAGCCCCTCTGTCCGTTCTTTTCAAGAACTTCGATTATCTCCTGGTTGTATGCCTGATTGTATGATACGAATATTGCTTTCATATTGTACTATGCTTTGAGTGCCTTCTTAGCCTTTTTGCGTTCCTGGCGGAGCGCAATGGCGCAATAAACAGTAGGAATGAGTATGAGAGTGATGAGGGATGATACTGAAAGACCCCAACATACCGTCATACCGAGTGAACGCCACATTTCCGAACCTTCGCCTGTGCCGAGAGCCATAGGGAGCATACCAAGCACGGTGGTAAGGGTGGTCATAAGGATAGGACGGAGACGGCTGCGGGCAGCCGCAACGGTAGAGTCTATGACGCTCATACCCCTTTCACGGCAAAGTATGGTGTAGTCAATGAGCACAATACCGTTCTTGACCACTATACCCAAGAGGATAATGATACCGACCATTGCCATCATTCCAAGAGCTGTTCCGGTCAATGAAAGACCGAGTATCACTCCCACGAATGCGAATGGAACCGAGAACATAATCACGAAAGGACTCATAAATGACTCGAACTGAGATGCCATCACCATATATACAAGCAGGACAATGAGTACCATCAGCAATATCATATCGCCGAACATTTCCTGCTGGTCTTCATAGTCACCGGCTATCTCCACAGACACCTCTGAAGGGACTTCTGCATTTTCGATTAAGCTCTGCGATACCTTGACTGCCTTTCCAAGAGGAATGTCGTTGGCTACGACTCCGGTGACCGTCACCACTCTTTCGCGGTCCTTTCTGGAAATTGAAGGCGGTACCTCGGCCTCGACAACCGTTCCGAGATCCTTCATTCTCAAGGCCTTGCCGGCATTGTTGTAAACAACGATATTTTCAATATCCTCGATGCTGGTCCTGAACTCAGGAGCATATCTGACGCGGATATTGTACTCATCACCGTTCTCACGGTAGAAGGAACCGACGGATCCGCTCATTGCAGCGCTGAAAGCTGCAGCTGCTGTAGATGAGTTCAAACCGGCTACGGCAAGCTTGGTTCTGTCGAAAGACATCTGATACTCAGGAGTATACTCATCACGGCTGATAATCACCTCAGTGAATGCCGGATTTTCGAGCATCATCTCCTTGAACTGCGCTGCCACTGCATCGGTGGTGCCAAAATCATAACCGTAAATCTCGAGTTTGACTGAAGAAGCGCCGCCCATTCCGCCGCCGCCTTCACTGACAGTTCCCTTCTTGATTTCCGGATAGGAATTCATCACGTCACGGATAACGTCTGCCAGCTCAGCAGAAGTACGCTTACGATTCTCCGAACTGCCTATGTTCATATTCATTGACATAATGTTCGAACCGTTCGACCTCATACTTGCATAGGCATTGTCAGCATCAGCCTGACCATAGTTGTAGCTGCAAATCAGTATCTCCGGTACAGCCTCAAGAACGTGAGCGTAGAAACGCTTTGCGAAGTCTGCCGTCACATCCTGGTTAGTTCCGGCAGGAAGCTCAATACTGACTGTGAGACGGTCGCTGTCGCTGTGAGGGAAGAACTCGGTCTCGATTCTCGGTCCGAGCAGGCCAAGTACCAGGGCAAAAATAGCCAACGCACTCAGCACCACAGTCTTGCGATGAGTTACAGCCCAAGCAATAATCTTTGCATAGACGGCTGAAATCCAGTCGAGAGCCTTATTGATAGGTGTAAAAATAAGTGTATGGAGCTTTCCTGTCTTTGGACCGGCCTTAAGCATCTTCGAGCACATCATAGGCACGAGGGTAAGCGCTGCGGTCGTAGAGACTATCATAATGATGCTGACTATCCAGCCCAACTGCTTGAACATAATGCCCGCCATACCTGTCATCATTGTGAGAGGCAGGAACACGCAGAGCATAGTGAGGGTGGAAGCGATTACGGAGATTGCTACCTCGGAAGTACCGTGAACAGCAGCCTCTTTGGCCTTTTCTCCGCGCTCGAGATGGGTGGAAATGTTCTCCAGCACCACGATTGCATCATCGACGACCATACCTATCGCTATCGAAAGCGCTGACATCGAAATGATATTCAGGGTATTGCCGGTCGCGAAGAGATAAACCAGAGATGCGAGAAGGGCAATAGGGATGGAAAGCACGATGATGAAGGTGGCTCTCCACCTGCCAAGGAAGACAAATACCACAAGCATAACCACCAGGAAGGTGATGATGATGGTTTCCTTCAATGAGTTGATGGTATTGACAATCTCGCTGGATGAGTCCACGACTGTAGTCACGACTATATCAGAAGGGAGGGTTTTCTCGACCTCGGCAAGAGTCTTCTTCACGTTACGTATAACGTTGACGGTATTCGCACCGCTCTGCTTCTGGATGACAATCTGTGCCGAACGTATGCCGTCGGTATATGACTCCACTTCCTTCTCCTGTGAACCGTCGTGAATATCAGCCACATCCCTGAGATAGACCACCCGGCCGTTGAAGGAACCAAGCACTACGTCCAGAAGCTCAGAAGGATCCGAGAATTCGCCCTCCACTCTGAGGGATGCAGTCTCCGAACCTATGTCAATGCTTCCGGAAGGGATGTTCCTGTTTTCTGATGCGATAATCTGGGATATAGTGCTGACTGACAAGCCGTAAGCCTGAAGTTTTACAGGGTCGCAATATACCTGGATCTCGCGTGAAGGAGCTCCGGTGATGGATACGGTACCCACGCCTGATACTCGTGCGAGAGGGGTGGCAAGCTTGTCATCAAGGATTTTCTCAAGTCCCGGAAGACTTTCCTCCGCCGTCGCCGACATAATCATAATAGGCATATCCTCAGCGCTGAACTTCATTATGACAGGCTTTGAAGCACCGTCAGGAAGTGCAGAGCTGACCATATCTATCTTGTCACGTACGTCATTGGTGGCATCGTCAATGTCAATGCCGTACTCGAACTGGAGCATAATGAGGGACATATTCTCCCTCGAGGTGGAGTTGAGTTCCTTGAGGTGGCTCACTCCATTGAGAGTATTCTCGAGAGTCTTGGTAAGATTGGTCTCGATATCGGCTGCACTCGTACCCGGATACGATGACATCACCATAATGACATTGGCGTCGAAGTCCGGGAACTGGGCAATAGGGGTTTTGATAAGGGAGAATACTCCGAACACCATAAAGGCGACGAAAACGAGCGCCGTCGTGACCGGATTATTCACCGCTTTTCTATATATGCTCATTTGATTCTGCTATTTGGAGATTACGTTGACTTCTGATCCGCTCTTGAGGGATGAGAAGCCCTTGACAACTACCTGTTCACCTTCATTGAGGCCTGAAAGAATCTCATACTGGCCCTCGTAATGCCTTCCGACAGTAACGACACGGCTGGAAACCGTATTGTCAGAATTAAGTACAAATACAGACTTCTGGCCTGAGCCCTGAAGTTTCATAATACCGCTGTCAGGAATGACAATGCTCTTGTTTACGGCAAAGGTCACGTGGGCGCGAGCAAACATTCCAGGACGGAGGGCCCTGTCAGAATTCTGAACTACCACCTCCGCTGTAAAGGTATGGGTAGCGGGATCGATGGTAGGATAGATGCGGTCCACCTTGCCGGTGAATGTCCTTCCAGGAAGGGCATCTGCGGTCACCTGAACTGAATCACCCTTCTTTACCTTGGTGTAATCAGTTTCCGAAATAGCCACGAGGAGCTTGACAGGAGTAATCTGCTGGACTGTAAAGATAGGAGATGACATCGCATACATATCGCCCGCATCATAGTTGCGAGCTGTGATGACTCCGTTTACAGGAGAGCGGAGTATGGTATTCTCAACGAGGTTCTCGTACTGGGTCCTGGATACATTGTATGCCAGCTGAACCTGCTCGAAATCAGACTTTGAGATACCACCCTGGGCATAGAGCTCCTTGAGACGGCCAAGCTCGGTAGAATCGTTGGCCAGCTTGAGGCGTGTCTGCTGGAGATTGGCCTGGTCCATCTCGGCGAGCACCTGTCCCTTGCTCACGAAATCGCCTATCTCGACATTGATTTTCTTGATACGCGAGCCGCTCTGAGGCACGACATTGTTAGTCACATAAGCCTGAACGGTAGTTGTATATGTTTCATCCTGAGGCACTTCCTTAATCACAGCTGTAGCCACTTCCACATTGTTCACAAGTTGTGGCATCTTTTCCTCAGCTTTTCCTTTTGGTGAATTTTGAGCGCAGGATACCGCCATCAGGGCAAGTCCTGCTATCACGATTGAATTGAATCCTGATTTCATATTCTTCTGATTGATTGTTTATTGTAGAGTCAGATCACATCCGAGGGTCTGCTCAAGATTGGCTTTTGCAATTACGAAGTTATAAATGGCCTGAGACTGGCCGAGTTGTGCCTGGGTCAGCGCGAGTCTCGCGTCATTGAGCTCAGTGATGGTGCTCTTGCCGAGGTTGTAGGTTTTCTGGGCAATATCGAAGGCCTTGAGAGCAGTCTCGACTCCCGCCTCAGCGGCGTAATAGTTCTTCATGCTCGTCTCCATCTGCGAGAGATACTGGCGAATGGCAATCTTCAATTGCCGCTCGGTATTCTCCTGCTGCACCTTCATCTGATTGTACTGGGTCTGGGCCTGGCGAACGGCATTCGAGCGCTTTCCGCCCGCGAAGATAGGAATCTGCAAGCTGAGGCCGACAGCTGAATAAGGAGACCACTGGTACTCACTGAATTTGAAATCGTTGGTCATCGCATTCATACTGTATGAGAACGAAAGTCCGAGCGAAGGAAGAGATGCGTATTGCTGCAGCTTTACGGCATTGGCTAGCTCCTCAGCCTGAATCGCAAGCTGGCGGAGGGTGGAATTGCCCTCAAGAGTCATCTCGCTGCCTTCGTACATATCGCGGAACATATGCTCGCTATAGTCATTGAGGCTTCCGGCAATGTCAATCTCAGTGTCAAGGTCAATGCCCATCACAGCCTTGAGCTGCCACAAGCCAAGTATCACCGAATTCTCAGAGTCGTAAACGTTCGGAATGGCATTCTGGACAGTCGCCTTCGCGCGCTGGTACTCAAGTTCCGAAGCCTTCTGCACGTTGTAGCGCATCTCGGTCTGCTTGAAATTGTCAAGCGCATTCTCGTAAACGCTCTTGTAAACATTGAAGGCTTCCTTGGCAAGCAGAACACCATAGAAGGCCTGTTTTACCTGGGTCACGGTCTCAAGCTTGGATGACCTGGCCTTTTCAACTGCCAGTTCAACATCCTGGGCTGAAATCTTGATGCTCTTCCAAAGCTGGGCATTTACCAAAGGCATAGTGGCCTGGACTCCTGCAGTATAGGTATTCCAACGGCCAACCTCAATACCGCCACCTGAAGAGGAAGCCCCTGAAGAGGCTGATGTATCACCCATATCAGGTATTTCAGTATCTCCTGAACCCTGTCCGCCACCCATACCTCCGAGGGCGCTCATATCAAAATCCATATACATCACCTGCTTCTTGATAGTTCTTGAATAAGAAGCAGATCCGTCAAGAGACGGGAACAGAGAAGCGTAAGAGCCCTTCAAAGCATAGGAGCTTCTCTGAATTTCCATATCCGCCACTTTCACCGCAGCATTTTCGCTCAAGGCAATTTCTATAGCCTTTTCCAGTGTGAGGACAAGCGCAGGCTCTGTTTCCTGCTCTTCGACTGAAGCCTCGGGCAGGTCTGTCCTGAACTGTGCGAACACATTGGCAGGCGCGATGAGAAGTGAGGAAATCAACAATAATAAACCTTTCTTCATTTTTTCTTTGATAAAACAACGGGTGATATTTTTACACAATATTCGTGCCTATTTATTAATATTTAACGATTTAGGCTTGAAATATTTTAGAATATCACTGTGAAATCAAAGAAAGGGAAAGCAAAAAGGACTGACAGCGAGCTTCCGCGAGATGTCAGCGGCCTTCCGAATGGCTTCATTGGCCTTCGTGGGTGGATGCAGGTTTCCGCAGAACTTCAATGGACTCAGCAGCGCGGGTACGCAGGGTCTTTTGCCGCGGTTAGCGTGGTTCCTTATGCCGCGGTTAGCGTGGTTCCCTTTGCCGCAGTTAGCGTGGTTCCTTATGCCGCAGTTAGCGTGGTTCCTTATGCTGCGGTTCGCGTGGGGGGGGGATAACCTATTGTGTATCAATGTTTTAGCTAATTGTCTATGGGCAAAATTTACCATAGACAAATGCTTAATTCACTGACTACCAGGCACTTATCCCCCATGGCCAGAGTCGGCCGAGGAAGCCCCACAGCCAGAGCAAGACTAGGAAGCCCCCACAAGAGAAGGTTTAGCTAAAACGAATAAGCTAAGCCAAATTCCGGAATAATGCCTAAGATGGCTTTTGCGAAATCAAATTGTGAGACCATCTTTGATGTGGGATTACCCTCATATTCATTACTTAATCCCCAAGTCTTTCCGAATTTCGGGCTCCATTTAGTATAGAATTGAAGATGATTATTGAATGAGATGTCAAAACCAAGATTCAGGGCAATACCGACAAATGGATTTGTATCATTAGCAGGATGATACAAGCCTGTTACTCCATATGAACCATGAAGACCTATTCCATACCAAAAATTCGTTGTTCTGTTATTTTTGGGAACGCTGGCAACAATGAAGTTGATGTTTACACTTAAGTCCGCACCAGGGCCAAATTTCACAAATGTACTGTTATCCAGACCTAACTGAGCTTCGAAAAAAACGCTCTCGGCAATAGTATGTTGGTAATATACACCATCGCTAAAAATGGAGACATAGCCGCCAAGTGCACGAGGCTGTGCAAAAGAGCAAGTTACAGTGAGTAAAGCAATTATAGCAATGAGCAAGCGTTTCATAAGTAATGTATACTAATCTGTTGACAAAGAAAAACTGGGTCAGGGGGGAAAACTATGTGTTTAAGCATGGATATTCTGAAGTCTAAAGAGGAAGTATTTGACATCGGATACACCTCTTAGTTGAGCACGGAAGTTCTTGATTTTGGAGTTGAAGGATTCCGCGGAAGCGTTCGTTGATCTGTTTTCGAAGAAGTTCAGGATATCCGGATA
>JAQXOE010000009.1 GCA_029098505.1 Bacteroidales bacterium | reverse complement strand
ATCATCGAGTGCTTCAAGCAACCAGGCAAAGACCCTTATATCGGTGAAATCCTTACGAAGCAACGGGATATCTACTGTGCTATGGATGTCCAGGCACCAGAAAGCATAGCCTCGTTATGTATTGATGCGGGAATGTAGGCTCGATAGAAGCCATAGCCATATCAATGCTTAATAATAAGCTTGTTGTTGATATTGTCAATGGTGATGGTGCCGAACTTCTCAAGGACGCTCTGTCCAAGCAGCAGCGGTGCTTTCTGGTTCTTGACCACAGAAGCGTGTACATTGCGCAGGATGGCATCTCCCACCTTCACTTCTTTGAGCGTTATTACCGTTCCCTCGTGAATGTCCCCGCTTGCTGTCATATAGTGATTCTTTCCTTTGATGTCCTTTAAGGAAAGCTGACCGTTCTTGAGCATGAAGTTGGCCTCCACGCTGGAGATGGTAACATCGCTGGCCCCGGTATCGAAAATCATTTTCAGAGAAAGCCCGTTCACCGTGCAGGGAATCTCGAAAGTACCTCCCGGATGACGGTTGATGGCAACCTCGGTAATCGTCGTCTCTCTTTCCTCAATAACCATATCCTTCAGTCCCTTCATCCTCTCGTCAAGTATTGCCGAGTATTTTTCAATGAGAGCCTTGAAGTCATCCCTGTCGCGTATCGAATCCATATCATCGTCATGCTCGATGTGAGCAAAGGAGCGGTATCCCCTTTTCAGGGCAAGCTCAAGCGCAGCGACTGACTCATCAAGCTTTCCCATTCTCGCATAAAGGCAAGCCTTGTCGTAGTAGCTTCCGCAATCCAAAGGATTGTCATCAATGATTCTCTGCATCCAGGCTTCCGCCTCATCATCGCGTCCCAGAAAATAAAGGGCATACATTGCACAGGAATTTCCGTTGGCAATAGTGTCGAGTTGAAGAACCCTCTCAAAATCATACTTGGAGGCCTCTGTGTCTCCCTGTTTGCGCAGAAGTGTGCCTCGCATCAGGTATATGTATGGATAGGATTTGTCCAGATCGATACCTAGATTGTAATCTTCCATGGCTTTCTCCTCATCACCCGAGAGCTCGTAGCTCCAGCCACGTGCATAATATCCCCAGGCATTCATAGGCTCCAGTTCAATCGCTTCCGAATAGGCTGCAATTGCTTCTTTGTACATCGCAGCAGCTCTGCAGATGTTTCCCTTGGTGCAGTAAGCCATATGGTCATCGTCCCCGCCTAAAGCCTGCTCAATGTCCGCTAGGGCAAATTCCGTCAGACCAAGTTCCGAATAATTCTCAGCCCTGTGGATATAGATGAATGCATCCTTCCCGAATTCAGATTCCAGGGCATCATATTCCTTGATAGCCAGTTCGTATTCACAAGCTTTCTCATAGAGTGAAATAAGTAGCACTCGCCATTGAGCAGGGTTCTCGCCTTTCTTCACCATCTCCCGAGCCTTTGCGACTGCATAGCTCTTGTGTTTCAAGGCCACCTTGATGAGGAATTCCATATCCGCATCGTCATCCTTCTCAAACCAGGTGAATCCGTTATCTATCGCATTGTCAGTCTCCCCGAGTTTGTCGTAAGCATAGGCCAAAAATCGATAAACCTCACTATAATCGGCATCGAGTTTCTGGCATTTCTTGAGAAGAGGAAACATCTCAGAGTAATTTTCCCTCTCGAACATATTCCTGGCAAGGCCCAACATTGCGGCCTGGTCCGTTTCATCCTCCTTGAGCATCTGCCGGTATATGGCATCAGCTTCATCATACTTCTTTAGCATAAACAAGGCCTGCGCATAGTCGAAAGAGATATTCTGCACATTGTCCTTGTTGTCTTTCCGGGCCATACTCAATGCAGTTCTGTATGAATCAGCAGCTTTCTCATACTCATCAATATCCATATATATGGTTGCCTTCCACCAATGAAGCGAGGAGATTTTTATATCATTCTTTCTGTCATTGATCCTGATGGCTGCGTTCAGGTCTGAAAGTGCATTGGCGAATTCCTTTTTGTTGCGGAAAATTTTGACACGCAGAAGATACGCCTCCACATTCTTTGGAGTATCCATAATCTGTCCGCCCAACAGTTCCATGGCCTGGTCCAAATCATGATCATTCTCCAGGACTTCATAGGCCTTCTGAAGCTTATAGGTATTGTCAGTCTTTTTCTGTGCGTATCCGACTGTCGAACACATTGAAAGCAGCGCAGCTGCGATGATTATAAACTTTTTCATGCTCGTTTCTATTATTGTTGTTTATAGATATATAGCAAAAGCCCAAAAAGGTAAACAGAGAAAAAAGGCTGACCCGGATCAATTCCGGCCAGCCCGATAGACTAATAACCATAATCTACACGCGCTTGCTGCACTAGTTTGGTTGAATCTTACTTCTATTTATAATACCCTGGTTTGTACTCGTTGACATATAATTTCGCTTCGTTGAGACTCATGTTAGCGAATGCCTGCCACTGCATCCAAGGATACTTTCTTCCATTCGTCCAAAGCAGAAGCAACGATACTGTTTCAGCATAGTCAAGAGCATTGACCTTGTATTCCATCTCGACGATGTCCCTCGATATACTGCTTATGAGCGTATTGACCTCGTTGAAGTTACTTCCGTTCACGCCTCGATATCCGTTTATAAGATCCTCGAGTCTATGAAACTTCGAATGTATTCCGTCAACAACTCCATTGAGTTGTCTGTTGACTGCAAGCATATGAATGAATCCCATAACAAATGTTTTAAGTAATACTGACCAGGTTATTAAGTCCTACGAATTTAGACAAGACAAGCCTTCCGGCAAAAAAAGAAATCGCAAAAAATATCTGATTTCTTTCTTTGATTACACTCCCGAGGCAACTGACATATAGAAGGTGTAAAACATTGACAATATGACAAACTACACTTTCAACCCCGACGCTTTCGCAGAGGCCTCGGCACTGCTCAGTAATTACTATGGAATAGAATTGCTCCCGTCGATATCCCGGAAAGATGACACGATTGTGCTTGAAACTTCGCTTGAGATCGATGGCATACGCAAAATCTTCGAAGACTTACCGGGTGTTTCCGGGAACGACCCGACCGTCCTCGATGCTCTCATCCTACTTTCATCATATATAAAAAGCAATGCTCCTTTGTTAGACGAAGAGTCTTTTGCCAAAGCCACGAAAGCTTACATACGTCAGGACGTCCTGCGTCTTTATCTCTTTTGTGAAGAGAACAAATGCTCATACAAGGGAATAACAATCCGCAGCAAAAAGGGTTCAATTCGGCTTCATAACAGTCTGAACTGGCTCTGGAAAGAACTTGCAGGGCCTTACCTGGAGAAGAATTTTCCCGACATTCTGAACGCTGAAGATGCGAGAAAGGAACTCCTGACCGGCAAGCGTCGTCGTGGCCGCCGCCCCAACGACCCGAGAGTTCCGGTGCTGCTTTGGGGAACATACAAGATGCTGTCCGATCTCCATGGTTTTTCCAGCCCGATGCCCAACTCGCTCTGCAATTTCATCATACAACTCCTCCAGATCCAGGATGTATTCCCAAATGAAACAGAAATCGACACGCTTTGGATACGTGCCGAACTCCGTTACATCAATTCCCGTCCCGTCAAGCCGAGATTCCCGATAAAGTGATAGCTCAGTCGAGCATTATGAAAGGGGCCCAATAGATAGGATCCTTGAAGTCCTCGCTGCGCATCAGGTCCTTTCGGGCAAGGTCAAGAGATTCGTGCTTGGTCTTTCCATCAAAAAGATAGGTATAGAAACGCCTCATAAACTCTGATGTCGCTTTGTCGTTCACACTCCAGAGGGTCATCAGCAGAGTATGCGCCCCCGCTTCCTTGAAGGCCGTCTGGAGGCCGAGGATTCCGTCCTGCGAAACCTCGCCAAGAGCTGTATTGCAGGCCCCGAGGACAAGCATAGCACAGTGGCTCATATCCAGTCTAGCAATCTCAGCGCCATTCAGAAGCCCGTCGTTCAGATTATACGGCATAGCTTCGCCGCGAAGAGTCCTTGAGGCACCGGAAAACAGCAGGCCTGTGCTCCGCATATACTTGTCATAGTGCTCTTTGGGCGTATCATTATCCGAATACCCCGCAGGCATATTGAAAGTATGCGTTGAAATGTGCATAATGTATTCGTGGTCCCGCCGCGTATCCTGACGGAAAAGTTCCTCGAGAGCCTTTTCGCCTGTATGTGGGCTACTGAAATGCCTTTCCAGCGAATAGATGAACTTTATCTCGCCCTTGCTGTTCTTCAGATTGCGGAATCCCGCTCTCGTTCCGTCTTCGGATGCGCCGAAATCCATGTCTTCGCAATTCCCACCCTTGACGTCCTCATACAGATGCTGGAAATCCCTCGTATGCAGCGTCCAAGCATATTCGTTCATCTTCTCCGGATCGGCATCATAATCCATTCCGCCATATAGGAGGACCACTTTGTAGAAATGATTCTTCGGGTCAACCGGAAATGCCCGGATGTCTTCCAGTCGGAAGAAATGATACTTCTCGAAGAGCCGCCTGCCATCATTGTCTACAAGGGCATCCACGTTGCAATACCACAGCATCATTGTCGCCGAATAATAGACATTGTCTCCGGGCTTCAGATATTGTTCGACAGGTTCGAATAGGAGTTTGTATGCCTTCTTTGCCTTGGCCTCGGCGTACAGGGTATGGTTGACAGGCATACCATACAAGTCATCAGCCGTGCACAGACGGACAGTTATCTTCTCACTCCATCCCAGCCTGTTCACGACGGCACTGTACTGCCCATTGTCATAGCGGTACTCAACCGTTGCCTCATCCCTGCGTAGCTGGGCGCAGCAAAGTACCGGGACAAGCAGCCAAAGGCTGACAAGTATGAACCTGATGGCCCTCATCACAGTTCTCCCAAGAGTTTCTGTGCCTCGGCTTTATATGCACCTCCCTCTTCCACAATAGCCTTGAGGGCCTTTCTGGCTTTGAAATACTTGCCCTCACGCATCAAGCAAACAGCATCCAACAGGTCGAGCTCCTGCCTGTCAGACTCCAGCTGCAGCAGGTAGTCGGAATCGGAAGACGTAGGATCTGCGATTTCCTTGTCAATCCGCACTCGGGCAATATCAATCTGCCTTACCGCTTCGTCAATCTTTCTCTCCTGCATCAGGGCAGTAATCTCTGAGCCGCCCATCTGGCCGAAGGTCGGGTCGAAGGTATAGCCGGCAGTACGGGCATCGTGGCTAAGTTTGGCGTCGATGCCAATGACAATGGCGAATGACGCTGCCACGCCAAAGGCCCACGAACGGACATAGCGTCGGCGACGAATCTTCTCACGTCGATCCAGTTCCTTCATGTGCTCGACGGCCCATTTCTCACGGATGGCGCACTCGAGCATCCGGTCAAGATTGTCTATCTCATTGCTCATATCCTGCAGCTTTGAATCGTTGTTTTACTTTATCCCCGAGCTTTTTCATACAACGGGAACGCTGGGTCTTCACCGAATCTGCGTTGGCATAGTTCATAATCTCCGCCACTTCCTTATTGCTCTTCTTCATATATATAACCAGTTTCAGCAACTGGTCGCACGGCTGCGGCATATCCCGAACGGTGGTGCGTATGATGAACAACTTGTCGTCCATTTCCTCGTCGTACGACTCCTCAGGATCACGAGCCATGCTCTTGTTGTTATGCTTACGTGAAGAATCGAGGTCGCCGTAGGTCATGATGTAGTCCGTATCCACGGTAAGGGGCACCTGGCGCTTGCGCAGCTTGTTGAATAGTATGTACTTGCCGGTGTTGTTCAAATAGGCCTTCAGCTGTGAATTCTGTATAGAATCCCGCCTCAGCCGTCCCGATTCTACATTGTTCAGGAGAATGGCGCAGGCATCGTGATACAGCGTCTCCGCCTCATCCCGGCCAAGCCCCTGTGACTTTCGGAACAATGCTATGAACTGGCTCTTGAACGTGGCGTATATCACGTCAAAGACCTGCCTGTCGCCGGCAATAAGCCTGTTTATGTAGTTGTCAATCATTTTGGAACATTGCTTTTCTTTTACTCCTTTCCGGGGCAACATATTGCAGGGTCTGCACCTTGCCTTCTGGCATAGGTATCTGCTTGTACTCTTCAGAGATGGCCTTCACCAATTCATCGGCAGAGATGCCCTCCCGGAAACACCGGCTCATAGCATAAGACAGCCTTCCGTACATCTCCCCGTCAACCTTCACCTCATAATTGGTCTGAAAGGACTTGCAGGCGCTGATGCTCACCCATGACACCTGACGCACCTCCGGCCTTGCAGTACGCCCCTTCAAAGGCTGCTCGAACGCATCGAATGTCCCTCTGTGCGGGGGCATCATGTCTGGTGTCTTGTCCATCTCCAGCCCGCCGCTGTGGCATGCGTCGTTTACAACGAGCAGGCATCCCTTCGCTCCGACAGCCTTCTGAATCCTGCTGAAATACCCGTTCAGCACATCATCCGTAAGGTGCTTTTCGCCCCTGTAACCATGCCAGCCGTAAGACACACATGCATCGTACGGGACCAGCGCCTCGTCATACCTGTCTTTGGGGTCGACGAGGGACTCGTCTCCGTCCTGGTCGGTGATCTGCTGACCGTGGCAGCTGAAATGGACATATA
>JAQXOE010000008.1 GCA_029098505.1 Bacteroidales bacterium | reverse complement strand
CTTGCGTTCAGAAGACGGAATGTCAAGATAGCGCAGCGGCAGCTCGATGTTCTCATACACATTGAGTTCGTCAATAAGGTTGAAGCTCTGGAACACGAAGCCGATATTTCCTTTGCGGAACTTGGTACGCTCCTTCTCCTTGAGGTTCGCCACCTCGGTACCCAGAAGTTCATAGGAACCGCTGGTCGGATTGTCCAGCAAGCCAAGGATATTGAGGAGCGTGGACTTGCCGCAGCCCGAAGGGCCCATGATTGCCACGAACTCGCCGTCCTTGATTTCGAAAGAAACACCATTGAGAGCAGTTGTCTCGATTTCTTCGGTCCTGAAGACCTTGCTGAGGTTTGATACTTTGATCATGATTGTATGTTTTTATTTGTTATTCAGATTTGATTGATTCTACAGGATTTGCGCTCGCAGTCTTCAGTGTCTGGCTAAGAATGCAGAGTCCATTGATAAGCAAGGAAACAACAGCAGATACAAGAAGCACCCACCAAGGGAAGTCTATTCTGTTGTAGAATCTTTCAAGATAATGTCTCATCAATATCACGCTGACTGGAGTTGCAACCGCAATAGCAACAAGTGAAGCCATAATGAAAGGGCGTGACAGATGCAGCACGGCCTGGCCGGTCTCTGCACCGAATACCTTATGAAGGGATATGCTTTTCTTCTGCTGGTCTGCGAAATAAACGGACATGGCAAAGAGACCCAGTGCAGAAATAAGTATTGACAGTATCATGAAGACAGATACAAGAGTCATCATGTTCCTCTCTTCTGTAAGGGAACTGTTCAACTCATCCACAAGGCAATTCATATTCGGTTCCTTTGGAAATCCTATCACTTCCTTCGTCATTCCTCGCCATACATCACCAATAGCCGCAAAAGCCTCCTTGCAGTTTCCCGCGACCTTGATCAGCATTCCGGCACATATACCGCTTCTGATCATCACCACATTATGAGAATCCTCCATCGGTGTAACCAGTGCATCCTTGGCCCTGAAATCTGCAATGATTCCGCAGCATTGGTATTCCGGAACGCCATCTCTCAACCGGCCCAGAGTCCTGTTCTGTTCAGAGATTTCATATCTGTCCCTGGCATCCTCCGTAAACCAGCATGATGTCTCAAGTGGTTCGTCATATTGTTCCAACACCTTGAATCCCAACAGCCTGAAGCTGGTCGTATCCAACGAAGTGATCGATAGCCAGGACAACTTCCCATCATCTGAATAATGGCCGTTGTTTGAGCAGCACAAAGGACTGTTCACATACATGCCGACCGCTTCCACCTGAGGCAGTGCACGGAGCCTCTTTGCAAGATCATTCTGCAGATCCATATTACTATATCCAATCTCGTATGTCTTCAAGGAAATGAGGCCATCTGTATTGTAACCGGTCGGCAATGTAACCAAATGCCTCATCTGAAGGGTCATGGTCAATGCCACTGCAATCAGCACCGTGCTTATCACATTCTGGCAGACAATGAACACCCTGCTGAAAACCATCTTGCTGCTGAATCGGAAATTACCCTTGACCACATCGATAGGTTTGAAATGCGATGCCATCACAGCAGGCAGCAGACCTGCGGCAAGTGAAATGGCACATACCAGCAGCACAGCAAAAATGCATGACAAGAGGTCCGGACTCAAGACAATTTCAGCCTCAAGGATACTGTTCATCCAAGGCTGCAGGCAGAGCGCAAGCACACAGCCGAGGACAAAACATCCGAGCGTGAATAAGAAGGATTCGAACACATACCTTCTCATGACTCCCGACTGTGATTCACCCATCAGCCTTCGTGTAGCCATCTCCTTCGCTCTCTTTCCAGTCTGAGCCACCGTAAGGTTGATGTAATTGAATATTGCGGAAATCAAAAGCACAAGGGCGACAATGAGAAGCACTTCAACAGTCTTCTTATTTCCAACCCTGATGAAATCATACGACTCCATGCCGCTGAAATATACCTCGTCAAGGCGGGTAAGCGAAGATCCATGCAGGAACGACCCATTGGATGCGTCTCTTTCGAAAAAGTCCCAGTACTCACAATACTTGTCAAGAAGTTTGGTGGCCACATCATCCGGATCAGCCCCTTCATTAAGAGTGACGAAGGTATGAACCGACCCAAACTGGTCCATCTTCTGAACGTAGCTGTTCACGAGCTCCATGCTCAAAAATACATCGGCAGGTTTGAATACGTCAGAAGGGCCGAAGTCCTGAAGGACGCCAACAATTGTACGAGACTTCCCTCCACGCTCGATAGTCCTTCCAACGGGGTTTTCACCAGCGAATGCTTTCTTTGCGAAACTCTCAGAAATGATTACTTCATCATCAGAGTCCAGTATCCTGTCACGGGAGCAGCCGGTCAGGTTGTAATCGAACAGTTTCAGAAAGTTGGTGTCAAGTGCCACAGACGTCACATGGTAGTAGTCTTCTCCAATGGTGACATCCATACAATCACCGTCAACTTCAGACATTCGTGTCCAGGACTTGATTTCAGGGATGGACGGGAAGAACTCCTCGGCTGTGCCGAGTGTCATCCCGAAAGAGTCTGAAGTTCCTATGACATAAATCTCCTTGGAAAGCGGCTGCTTCGTACCAACGCTGAACTCTGTCTTGGCGTATGATGCAAGGATTATGATAAATCCCAGCGCCAGAGACAATCCCATCACCTCGATGGCTGCGTACAGTTTGTTTCTCGAAAGGAATCTTAAATAACTTTTCATCTTCGTTTTTTCCTACTGCAAAATCAATACTTCATTGTCACCATAGGTGTCATAGCCAGAGGTGATGACCTTCTCGCCAGGCTCCAGTCCTTCGAACACCTCATAGTACTGAGGATTCTGCCTGCCGATGCGGCTCTCTCTTTTCCCAGCTGACCGTCGATAGGAGCCTTGATGGTGAGATTGTCCTTGCGTTTGCGGATCATGCGCATGTTTATCTGCTTATGAAGCCTACTCGTTCTTAAGCGTCTCCGCCGGATTCATCCGGGCGGTCTTGAGGTAGTGATACAGCACAACGGCCGAACATAGCACCCCCACAACCATCAGCGCCAGCAGGAACACCGACGGCATGAAGCCCACCCGGTGCGCGAACTGCTGCAGATAGTATCGTACCACCAGCCAACCGATGGGCGCCGCAATCACGTAACAGATGGCCACCGTCCGCAGATACAGCATCAGGCCCTCCGAGGTGATCTGGGCCATATCGGCCCCGAACACCCGCTTTACGGAAATCTCCATCCGCTTGTACTGCACGTCCATCAGCACCTGGCCCCAGATGCCCACCAGCGACAGCAGCACCGCCAGCAGGGAGAACAGCCACACGGCCAGCCGCAGGCGCTCCTCGCCGCTGTACAGGTTCTTGCCGATGGCATCGTAGAACTGCACCTCGAACGGCATCGTAGGATCCATCTCTTTCAGTACGTCCTGGATTTTCTCCACGGCGGCAATCCTGTCAGTTCCTTCGGACAGGCGGATATATGTGAAAGGCATTGCACCCACCCAGCTGGGCTCTACAACCTGCATTCCAACCGGAGAATCGGCCTTGCGCATGGAGGTGATGTTCATCTCTTTCACAAACCCTACAACCGGAGCATTCGGACCGAGACCATCAGGGTACACTTTCAGTTCGGCGCCCCGGGCTTTCAGATCCCGGGTAAGAAGGATCGAGCCATAGTCACCCTCATGGAAATTCCGGCCTTCTGTCACCTCCAGTCCAAGCACCTGCGGAAGATTCCAGCTGCAATACAACAAACTCAGAGAAACATCTCCGTCTCCAAAATCACAGCCCTGGGTAGAATAGGCATCCGCCCCTCCTATCAGCTCCATCGCATAGGCGACGTCCTCCACTTCTGGAATCTGCCGGAGCTGGTCTCTCAGCCTCTCGGATTTATTACGGCTATTATCTCCGCCGATATTCAGCACTGCGAGATTATTCTTGTCATAGCCGCAGGGATACTCCTGCATGAACTTGCTCTGCCGCTGGACAAACAGCACGAAGATGAGCAGCGCCGTAGAAATCACGAACTGGACGCCCACAAGGACACTCCGCAGTGTCTTTCCGGACGCTGAAAGTCCATAATTACCCTTGAGGATCATCGCCGGCTGGCCCGAAGTGGAATAGATACCCGGCCAGATGCCTGCAATAACACCGGTGGCCACGGCTACCGTCCCGACGAACAGCAGCAGTCCCCAATGCTTGCCGAAGGAGAAAGACTGCATCAGCACACCTCCTGTCAGCAAAGCATCAGAAATCGGGCCCAGCAGTAGTGAGGCCACCACATAGGCGCAGATGCACCATGTCACCGCCTCCGCTACCACCTGGGTACGCAGCCGCCGGGTAGATGACCCCAGAATCTTCTGCAGGTTCACGCTCCTGATACGCAGCGGCGTCAGCGCCACATAGAAATTAGTGAAGTTAATCAGACCGATGCCCAGAATCAGGATAGCAATCGCAATGAGCAGAAGCAGTTGCGAACGGCTGCCACTCTTATAGATATTGCCTTCATTCCGGAAGTAGATACTTGTAAGCGGCACCAGTTCAATGGGCGAAAGCCAGTCTCCATGCGGTGCGAAGTCAAAATGAGTGTTGAATTCGTCTGCCACCGCCTGTGCATTGCTCTCGTCATCCAACAGCAGGTAGCAGACGAAGTTGGCTCCGCCATAGAGACCTTTCTGGATGTCTCCGATGGTCAGGTACAAGTCATTTCCCAGTTGCGTGTTCGTCGGGAAGTCTTCATACACGCCGGCCACCGTTACCTCCCCGCGAGTTTCATCCAGAAAGAACTGATTGTCTGTCTTCAGCAGTTTACCGACAGCAGACTCGCCGGGAAACAGGATTTCCGCCAGCGACCGGGGAATAATCACGGAATTAGGCCCCTCAAGTGCATGGGAATCACCCTCGACCATCTTGATGCCGAACACATCGATAAAGCCCTCGGAGACGCAGGTCATCGTGCGTTTGTAGCGGATGGAAAGGCGGTCTTCTCCTTCCACGGAAAACCAGGTATCGCCAACGAATGGCAGGATTGTACATCCCGCCTCAATATGGGCCGATGAGCCGATGATATCATCGGCAAAGCCTCTCGGCAGGATATTCCTGAACAGCGACTCATCACCTTTCTTATCGGCCCGGAAAACCCGGTCGGACGTCGGATGGCACTTGTCAAAAGACAGCTCATAATCCGCCTGCAGGAATATCAGGGCGAAGGCCAGCAGCGCCGCCACCAGTCCCGTGAAGTTCAGGACCACCGCAACAGGATACCGGCGGATGAGGCTCTTTAAATTTCGTAGAATCATATCACATTCGTCATCCCAGTTGGACCGGGATTATCAACATTATTCTTTTTTCAATTCAATTGCCGGATTCGTCTTTGCTGCCTTCAATACCTGCCAGATGACAGAGACAAACGCGATAAGCCCGGTGAGCAGCACGGCCACCACGAAAATCCACCAATAGCCTTCCAGCCTGTAAATGAAATCTTTGAGGTATTCCTGCGCGGCATAGACCGCAATCGGAATGCCGATGACGCAGGCAATCCCTACCAGCACCATATATTCACGTATCGTTCTCTGCGCCTCCATGTCCACCGTTCCCCCGAAAACTTTCCGCACGGCAATGTCGCGGCTCTTTTCATCGGCATAATAGGTACTCATGGCTACCAGACCAAGGAGGGCGATGATAATAGACAGGAGCATAAAAATCTCCACCAGACGCATGTTGTTGCGTGCTGGTTTCCATGCCTCGGCGATGTTCTCGTCAACCCAGAAAGCTAAGCTGCCGTAGATCTGCTTGCCCTTGATGGAGTTATCGTAAGCTTCCATGATCTGCGCTTTCGCTGCTTTCCGGTCCGGGGTGGTTTCTATGACCCACCCGGCGAACGGGATGTCTTCAGAGCGCATCAGCGAAACGATGGCATAGTCTTCTTCCCCAATATTGGCATTATTCGTCGGAAAAGATTTGAAAACGCCGGCAACCTGTTCGCAGCCCTTCGTCCGTCTGCTCAGCGTGCCGCTGATGTCATGATAGTCCGAGTCGAAGCCGGTTGCGGCAAAACTCTTGTCCGAGAACCAGACGCTGTTGAACTGCGGGGCATGGAAGTCTTCCAGAATCTCAAATCTAAACATCGAAAATGCAGTACTGTCCATCCTGATCAGTTTGTAAAGGATGTCCTGACCATCCCGGGTGGTGCTGTACTGGCCCATATTGATACTGCCAGGCACTCCGGAACTTCTTCCGATCCGTCTTACGCAAGGGAGTGCCTCAAGGGCATCTTTCAAAGGGGCATTGTCTTCACCTGAAAAATCTTTGAGAAAGAAGATGTTC
>JAQXOE010000007.1 GCA_029098505.1 Bacteroidales bacterium | reverse complement strand
CCGGGTACGCGACGGTCTCAGCTCAGGACTCCCTTCAGACCTGGTCGCGCAGGATCTGCGAGAGGTCAGCTACCACCTCGGCACCATAGTCGGAGATATCTCCACAGACGAGGTCCTGGGGAATATATTCAGGAAGTTTTGTATCGGGAAATAGAAATTAGAAAATACCCAAAACAAAACACCCAATAACCCTACATAAATTATTGATAATAGCCACTTTAACAAGGTGGCTATATTTATTGTTGTTTCTTTGTTTTTATGGTTATTTTGTGTATTTTTGTACCACATTTGTACCATACGTGGTACAATGATTAAAATGACATCAGCTATCGCGGACACCTTTACGTCATTTTACAAAGATTTACATAGATTGACAATAATTGAACCCGAAGACTGCTTCACGAAGGTCTTCACCAACATACAACGCAGAAAATGGGAAAGACAAAACACACTGAACCGAAACAGTACCTCTCCATAACAGAGGCCGCTGAATTCCTCGGTGTATCCCGTCCTACCATATACGCACGCCTCAACTCCGGAGAACTCCCCTACAACCAAGTCTCATCCCGCACTATAAGGATACCCCTTTCGGCCCTTACCAGCATACAAACCACTACACATCCGACAAAGAAGAACCAGCACCTCACAGCCCACGACCTTCGGAACTACATCACACGGGAAGAAGTCCTGCAGTCATACAACATCGAAAAGAGCAAATTCCACAAAGTACTGCAAAGTAACGGAATCAAAGCGGTCAGGCACGGACAGAAAGCCCTGTATCTGAAAACACAGATGCACGACCTTTTCTACAAAGAAACCTTTCCCGACGTAAAAGAATGGTACACCTCGGAAGAACTCTCCAAAAGAGAAGGCATCTCCAGAAAACATATATGCGCAACCGCGCACAAACTCGGAATCCCCGTCAAAAGGGGCGGCACAGTCTGCTACATAGCCAAGGCGGACTGGGACAACCGCAAATTAGCACCATCCATCCTCGAGAAAAACTATATGACCGTTGACCAAGCCAAGAAACACTATCACATAGGGGGAAAGACATTCTACGATGCCGTCAACTCAAACAACATACAAAAAGTCCGGAAAGGCAACTATGTCTATTTCCCAATCAAAGACATGGACCGCCTTTTCAAAGACAAAACACCTAAGATTCCACCGGAAATCCTAAAACACTACATTCGGAGCTGTGATGCCCTCAAACTCTATCATATCGGCCAAAAGCGTTTCACAGAAGAAACACGAGCCGCAGGAATAGAAAAAATACGCACGGAAGGCAACTTCGTATGGTACCGTAAAGACCAACTAGACAAACTCTTCAAAACTCTGATATAAACAATGTCTCTAACAAAAGTAACACTCCGCAAACGGCTCCTGCCATCCGGAAAGATAACTCTCTATCTTGACTACTACCCTGCCGTCCGCGACCCTCAAACCAACAAGATGTCAAGGCGCGAATACCTCGGTATCTACCTCAGTTCAAAACCACGCTCCCAGGAAGAACGAGAACTCAACAAAGAAAAAATGATTACCGCTGAAGGCATACGGGCACAACGGGAACTTTCAATCCTCCGTGGAGATCTAGGATTCATAGACAAAGAAACGCCAAAGCAAGACTTCCTCGCATACTACCGCCAGAATCTTGAAGGCCACGATCAGAAATGGATAAGGGTCTATGACCACTTCAAGAAATACTGCGGAGGAGAATGCAAAATGGAAGACATCACTGTAGAATTCTGTGACGGCTTCCGAGACTATCTTCTAGATGCAGACCAGCTTATGCACAGTAACAGAAAACTCAGTCGCAACTCAGCTGCTGGCTACTGGTCAACATTCCGTGGATTCCTCAACATAGCATATAGAGAACACAAGATAAAGGAAAACGTCAACGACTATCTCGAGTCTATAGATACAATAGACACCCACAGGCAATACCTGACACTCGAAGAACTGCAAGCACTCGCTGACACCCAATGCGTATCAGATGTCTTAAGACGAGCTTCCCTCTTCAGTTGCCTCACAGGCCTGCGCTTTGGAGACATACGCGACCTGACCTGGGACAAAATCACAACCTACCCGGACGGAGGTCACTGCCTGCGAATAACAACAGAGAAAACAGAAACCGACGCATCACTCCCAATTACCGAAGAAGCAATGGAACTCTGCGGAACACCGGGCAAAGGACAAGTCTTCAAAGGATTCACATACGCCCTCGTACAGAGAGAACTCGACGGCTGGATAAAAGACGCAGGCATAGAAAAACACATCACATTCCACTGCTTCCGCCACACATACGCCACCCTGCTCCTCAGCTCCGGAGCTGACATCTATGTCGTCAGCAAGATGCTCACCCACAAGAATGTCGGGACCACCCAGATCTACACCGAGGTAATGGACAAGGACAAGAGGAAAGCGGCAGAGGGGTTGAAGATAAAGAAAAACAGATAATAAGAAATCTAATTTCGTAAAAAATGAGAGCAATAGAATATATTAGCAAACACAGTGCTTCAATTAATCACATAGCTGAAATCAAGCGAATTATACAAGAATTGAAGCCCCTGAGACTCGACAAAAATGCAACTGACGCATATTTTAATACAATTCTATGCGCTGACATCCGCAAACGAAACTTCTTGCTTCAACAGGATTTATTCAACGCTGGTAATGCTATGCAGCCAGAGGCTCCTGTATTCAAAGAAAACGATAAAGAGATTCCAATCGAATACTCTTCAGAGATAAGAGACACTCTCTTCCGGGTAATTAAGGATGATGAATCCTTCGGATATCTTTATTTCCTTCTTGGAACGGAGCAGAATACAAAACACCAGTCTGAGCCGATTGATTGTATTCCGAACCCAACTCGCATCAAGGTGGCACTCGTCAATCACAGAGATTCATATCCACATAATCGTCTTGATGAATACTTGGACGATGACTTTAATTATGAGCAGTACAATATGCTCTGTAAGAACGGTTTGTATTCAGACGATGAATTATTGGATTTCTTCAATGAAGTTTACTACCTATATGACCGGCTTCGTTGTGTAAAGGACAAAATGTCAAGTGTCAGAGACTTTTGCAAGAGTCTGTCTTTCAAGTCTGATAAAGACAACTATTTTATCATCTCTACTATCATAGTGATGATTGACCGCTTTGAATCAGGAGATACTCAAATGATGAAATGCCGGTCAGAACTATACAAGATGATTTCCGCTTTAGAACCGAAATTCAAAGAAGGAGCAGATGCCCCAGATGACAAAGCAGGCGGTGTATCCGGAAACAACGAAAGAAGCACGAATAAAGTCAAGACAGTCGTAATATATGAACTGCTGAAAAAACTCGGTAAAGGAAAGAGTCAGAATGACATATCAAAGATATGCCGCCTTGTAGCATACTTCACAGATGGAAGCGAACAAGGAATTTATAACGATGCTATAGAAGGCATTACCCTGACTAAATACCACAAGGCTGAAATTGAAAGAGTTAACAAGATTCTGGATGACCTCGGACTCGAAATAACGATAAAAAAAGACATACAATACTGATAATTTACAACCAGTTGTACAACCGGTTGACAGGACTTATCGTTTCTACATTTGCCCACGAATAACAACGTCGTGGGCTTTCTTTATAATATAAGGCGCCAAAAGAAAGAAGCGACACGACATAAAACTTGAAATTTTATGTCAAACCCTACATTTGAACAGCTGCCTGCAATGGTAGCTCACATAATGGATGAGGTCGGAGAACTTAAAGACCTTATCAACAACACCTTTGGCAAGATTCAGACAGGAACAACGGATGACATCTGGATGGACCTCAACGAACTTTGCGAGTACCTTCCGGGAAAACCGACAAAGCCCACTGTTTACACCTGGGTATGCAACCGTCAGATTCCATTCTACAAGAAAACGAAGCGGTTATACTTCCTCAAATCTGAGATTGACCGCTGGATGGAAAACTCCTGCCACAGTACAAGCCAGACTCTCCAGCAAGAAGCCCTTGAAACGCACGGATACAGAAAAGGAGGTCTGAAATGAGTGAGCCACGCAAACTTGGAGAAATAATGAAGGAATACCTTCTGAACTCCGATGATGATTTCGCTACAGCATTCCGTGAACTCTATCGCGAACACGGAGGAAATTTTCTTGAAGAAAAAGAGGATAAGGATGATAAATAGAGAATCCATACTTAGCAGGACACATTACGGGACAAATATTTACTCCCACATCCTGCGCCAATTCTACCCCGGAAAGTGATGAGGGGCTATTGTATGGCCCTGGGAGGCCCTGGAGCCATCCCCATTTTCCCTACAATCCTTGCATATCCCGGAAATTTGTTGCTACTTTGTTGTTAATTACCAAACGAGCAACAAAAGCAACAAAATGGAACAGCAAAACAGCAAGGAGCCCATCCGGCTCCGCCGCCGTACCATAGCCGGTGGGCGGCAATCACTCTATCTTGACATCTACATTAACGGAAGGCGCTCATACGAGTATCTGAAGCTCTACCTTGTGCCCGAGAAAACAAAGGAGGACCGTGAGGCAAATCGTAAGGCCCTGGCCTACGCCGAGGCCGTCCGGGCTCAGCGCATCGTTGACCTTCAAAATGGCCGCTTCGGCTTCGTGTCCGAGGGCCTCCTTGATACCAACTTCCTGGACTACTACCGTCACCTCTGCCAAGAGCGCTTCAAGGCAACCGAAAGCAAGGGCAACTGGGGCAACTGGTATTCCTGCCTCAAGCACCTCGAAAAGTATTGCCCGGCCTCCCTTACCTTCCGGGACGTCACGCCGGAGTTCTGCCAGGGCTTCCGAGATTATCTGGATAAACGGGCCGTAAGCCGTGATAAGCGCAAGCCCGGAAGCAAGCACAAGGCCTATTCGCAGTCACCCCTCAGCGCCAACAGTAAGCAGGGTTACTTTGCCAAATTCAAGTGCTGCATCCGCACGGCCTACGAGGAGGGTGTAATACCCACCAACCCCTGCAAGGGTATCAAGAGCTTTCCTGAGGAGGAGGTGGAACGCACTTACCTCACGCTCGATGAGGTGCGAGCAATGGCCGCCGTCGATTGCAAATACCCCGACCTCAAGAGGGCATTCCTATTCAGCTGCCTCACTGGGCTGAGGAAGTCAGATATTGAGAAGATGACCTGGAAGGAGGTGCGCCGAGAGAACGGCATTACCAGGATCGTGTTCAAGCAGAAGAAAACCAAAGGGCAGGAATACCTCGATATAAGCCCGCAGGCAGAGCAGTTCCTTGGGGAGCCGGGAGGCCCTGATGAAAAGGTATTCCCCCGGTTCAAATACGACAGCTATATGAACCTGAATTTGCAACGCTGGGCTATGGTTGCCGGAGTATCGAAGGATATAACATTTCACAGCGGCCGTCATACCTTCGCCGTACTTATGTTGGACCTTGGAGCTGACATATATACTTTGCAGAAACTCCTTGGCCATAGGGAACTCCGCACGACCCAGATATATGCCAACCTAATGGATAAAAAGAAGCAGGAGGCAGTGGCCCGAATACCCGAAATCAAGATATAGGAGGAGGGTTGTTTTCATATCATTTTTACTTTTGTTTCACATTTGTGCGACATTTGTCACGCATTTGTGGCCCTAAATAAATAAAGAAAGAAATAAAGAAATAAATAAATATATCTCTATAGGCGCACGTGCGTGCGAGAGAAAGAGAGATTTTTTTTATATTTTTTTATAGATACCCGACGGCTATGCCGCCGGGATTTTTATTTGCCCTTGGCAAGGATGTTTCCTTGGCCGGTTAGGAGCCAACGAGACGACACCCCGAAATCCTTCACCAGGTACCCAAGCCAAGCTACCTGAAAGATATTGCTTGAGGGGTCCTTCTCCAATGAATTAAGGTTCCAGCGATTGATGCCGTATTTGCTTGTGAACGTCTGCTTGCCCCGGATAATGTTCTCAGCTTTGAGATAGTAAAGGGCTTGGAAGAAGCGCTGAACAACAGCTTGTGAGTCTGGTGTATTCATATGATTTACAATTGTGTGACAAATGTGAAAGAAATGCTCCTGCGTGGTGTCATTTTGTACCGGGTTTGAGCCTGTCGATAATGTCAAGCAGGCGGTCAATCTGATCTTGTGACTTCTCAGTCATACGGCGCTGGGCGGATATTTCAGCCAAGAATTTATCAGCGGTAGAATTTACCTGGTTTCCATTGCCGGCAACAGCCGTGCTCCCCTTCCCGGAGGCTGATGCGATAGGAGCAGCCGGGGCGAGCCCATAGAAGTATCCAACTGGCTGGCCGGTTACCTCTGCAATGTTTTCGACCAGCGATGTGCGCACGTCATCGACACCCAGTGCCGAGTTGAATGTCTGCTGACTTATACCGAGTCTTGAGGCAATCTCAGTCTGGGTAAATCCCAATTCCCTGAGAGCATTTTTAAGAGTTTTACCTTGCATTTTTGTTCCTTTTTATGGTGGTTAAACAACGAAACCGAAAATTTTTGTAAAAAATAACCGATATTTTTTGTTATTTCCGAAAATGTTTGTAATTTTGCTTTCGGTTTCAGGGTTGAAATCAAAGTTAATACAAATTTTTAGAACCGAAAATATATGTTACAGCAAGAATTTGAGAGCCGCCTCGGCCGCCAGTTGAAAGACAACGAGAACTTCAACACTATCCACGATATCTATATGGCATCAAGCCTTGAGAAAGATGCTTTTACTGAGGAGTGGAAGAAGAAAGATCACGGCTGCCTTCTTGAGAACCTCGCAGCCAACTGGCTCCGCACCGTGGACCTCCTTGATAAGGAGAGAGCAAATGGCGAAAGCCTCAGACACACTCATAAGGAGTGGAGACTTCAAGAGGGGTTCCTCTGGGCTGAGGAAGCTCACGAGATGTCGAGCTCAAGGGCACGCAGCAGGGCCATTGAAATCCTCGGTATCAAGGGCTATCTCGCCTATGTTCTTGAAAAGGAGTGGACTCTTTGGGAAGTTGACCGCATAGCCCTCCTCGAAATTGTAAGCAAATAAGTTTAACCCGGGCCGGGCAACCGGCCCACATACCAAACAAAGGAACATTATGAACGCAGCAAGACGCAAAGAGCTCAGCAAGGCAATAGACCTTATCGAGCAGGCAAAGGAAATCATCAGCGCAGTCGCTGAAGAAGAACGTGAGGCCTACGAAAACCTCCCGGAGGGCCTCCAGGAGTCCGAGATGGGAGAGAAAATGAATGAGATCGCCGACGACCTCGAGTACGTTGACCTTGACGAGGTGGTTGACACCATCCAGGAAATCATTGAAAGATAGCCCTATGGAACAGCTCAACCGCATTCAACTCCGTGGCATAATCGGAACTGTCCGTATCAGCGAGGTGCAGGGCCGAAGGTTAGCCAACTTCACAGTAGCCACCAACGTCGCCTTCAAAGATGCCGAGGGTATGGCCGTAATAGAGACAACCTGGCACAATGTAGTGGCTTGGGAGAATGGCTCATTCATCACGGACTTCTCCAACCTTGAGAAGGGTAAGGCCGTGTTCGTGGAAGGGCGCTTGGAGTACCAGAGATACACCGGGGATGACGGAAATGAAAGGCGTTTAAGCAGAGTCAGGGCTTGGTCCCTGAACATCATCGAGGAACCCCTCACAATAGAAACAATTTAACCCACTAACACATTATCATTATGGAACAGTTATCTATCCACGAGCAGCTCTCAGCTCTGAAGGGAGCAAACATCGATCAGGCCACATTCTACTTCGCAGGAGAGAATTGCCTCAGCAAGGTTACTATCACTGGAAGCCAGGACGGCAACCGCATCACATTCACCAACAAGTTCGACCACTTTGGAAACGACTTCATTGACTACAAGGTGTGTGAAATCCTTGAGAGCCGAGAGTATGAGACAGCCCAGGCCGCTTATGATGCCGCCGTTGAAGCTCGCAACTACGTTCTGGCCTTCATAAAGAACCTCCGTGAACAGTTTGGTCCAGTGAACGCCTAACCCCTTTTTTACCAATCAAGTGATTATATTGTAATCGTTATGAAAACAGTCCTTACCTCAATCATCAAGAACCGCTATACCATAGGCACCTTTTCCGGCCTCGGTATCGGACTATTTGGCTGGCTCTGGTCAGCTGCCGCTGGGGATACCTACGGCATCATAGCCATAATGGCTTTCATCATCTCAGCTCTTTTCTTCTGCGGAGGAATGGCAGCAATGGGAAAGGCAGAGGCCCGCAAGGAGCCCTGGTACGTGGCAATCATCAAGATATACGATGAGATGCTTGAGGATAAGGACTAATTACCAAACACACCGAAGCAATGGAACAGTACGATTATAGAGAAAACATCAAGAGTGATATCCGTGACTATATCCAGGAGGAGGGCTACAAGGCCGCCGACTGGGATAGGGAGGAGCTTTACGAGGAACTGTACGAAGCCCTTTGGGCTGATGACGGAGTAACCGGCAACGGCTCCGGCTCGTACACCTTCAACGCCTGGGTGGCCGAGGAGAACCTCTGCCACAATATGGACCTTCTGGCCGAAGCCTTCAAGGAGTTTGGTGAGGATGGCGTGGACATCCTGAAGAAGGGCGCCGAGGCCTGCGACGTGACCATACGCTGTTATCTCCTGGGCGAGTGCCTCTCCAAGGTACTTGACGATCTCTATGATGGAATAGAAGATTCAAATGACTAACAAGCCAGCATTATGACACCTTCATTAAAACCTATCACGCCGGAAACGCAGAAGCAGCGCATCCGTATGGCCTTCGAGGCGGGCCGAAGAATGACCTCACACGAAGCAAACAAGGTAGGTCGCACCGTTGACGCTCGCAAGTACATCAGTGACCTCAGGGCCTCCGGCCTTGACATCCAGGATACCTGGGAGAAGGGTGACGACGGCCGTACCTACAAGCGCTATTTCCTCAGCGAGGCCGCCCTTGCTAAAATCCGCAAAAATGAAAACTCATAACAATTATGACAACGACAAGAACAATGATTACTGCGGCTAAACGCCGCCGCAATGAGCGCAACGCCCAGATATGGGCTGACTACCTGGAGCTCACAGCTAACCCCGAGGCAAGCAAGACTGTAGTAAAGCAGTACCTGGCTGACAAGTATGGCTGCGGCCTCTCTACCGTGTATGATGTTATCAAGGCTGCCGAGAATAAGATCAGGGAAGCCGCAAAGCACGACTAAGCTATGTGTGACGTTTGCAAAGGTATCAACTCGCACCTCTGCCCGATTTGTGGCAAGGAGCCGGATATGGTAGAGTGCCCGGAATGCGCAGGAAAGGGAGCGATAGCCTGGTGGGCAATAGACCGCCGCACTGGTGACGAGTTAGAGGTGAGCGAAGCAACCTACGCCTGCCTTCCTCCTACTGAGCGCCTCGCCGAGACGAAGGGAGAGTGGTACTACCAGGGCGAAGTAGAGAAGTGCGAGAACTGTGACGGGACGGGAGAGGTAGTGGATGACCGTGGGCCAGAGGACTTCTTTGACGAGGATGCCTATATGGAAGCACGCTATGAACGTAATTACGCAAGATTATGAAAGCAGTCACTATCCCCGGGGCACAGTATATACGCATAGATGAAGCCAGCCGCCTTACCGGCATATGTCCCAAGACACTCCGCAATATGGCTT
>JAQXOE010000006.1 GCA_029098505.1 Bacteroidales bacterium | reverse complement strand
GGCGCCTGAAGTTCGTGACCGAAAGGAGCGACCTAGGGCGAAACTGGTAATTGGGGCTAAGTCGTAACAAGGTAGCCGTACCGGAAGGTGTGGCTGGAACACCTCCTTTTTGGAGCTGTGAATGACGCAAGCTGTCGGTTTAAGTGTTTCAAGGCACGATTTGAAAAGTGTCTTGTACTTATCTTTTAATTATATAGGGGCGTAGCTCAGTTGGTTAGAGCGCTACACTGATAATGTAGAGGTCCGCGGTTCAACTCCGCGCGTCCCTACCTCTTTGGGGGTATAGCTCAGTTGGTAGAGCACCTGCTTTGCAAGCAGGGGGTCAAGAGTTCGAATCTCTTTATCTCCACTTCTTCTAATAGACTTTCTGGATTTCCAGAGAGTCTTTTTTTTGTTTTCAAGACACGCTCTATTGTGGCCGGTGAATTGCACGAGGGTAAGAATCGTCTCTGCAACAAATATTGTCTCGAACCCTTTGCCTCCATCAGGCATCATTTTCCGCCTGTTTGAGTATTCGTCACCCTATCCGGATAAATAAAGAGGATGACTCAAAAGGCCATCCCTCCTTCAAGATAATTCCGATGATTATTTCATCTCAATCTCCGTCTCTTTCCAGAATCCTTGACTACATAAGCCCGGTCGCCCTCAAGCATCACTGCACGGCCGCGGCCTGCCTCGTAATTCAGTTTTGCATCCACATCGACGGCAACAACCTTTCCTCGGTATAAATCCCTGATATTCCTGACGATGGTGTGGCCGACGAAAACCCTTTCCGCGTCATAGCGCTCAAGAATAAGCTCCAGTGTAGCCATATCCATCCTGCCTCCGTATTTCTCGTCTCTTGAGAAATAACCTCTGTACCAGACCGGTCCGTTTGTCTTGAAAAGCATCTTAGTAATCTCCGATACTTCGGCTTTTTCCTTGCTGGTCAGGAAGATAGCTTCTGAACATAGTTTGTTGATCTCCGGTATGTCCATATCAAGTCTGAACAGGTCAGCGCTCAATCCGGCATGCACGAAGACATCTGCACCTATCTTCATTATCGTGTTTCGTGTGCTTAACCATCTTCCAAGTTCAGTGTCGGGACCATAGAGTTCAGGTACCTCCATTCCCAGTTTGTCAGCCAGTTCCTTGTACTTGTCACGGCAGTAGCGCAAATCCCCGGCGAGCACCATCCCTTCGTGATTGCCATAAACGAATGACAATGAACCGCCGGCGGCTTCAGCCTCCGCTTCGAGCTTGTACACGAGCCACAATATCTGAGTCACGTCATCACCTCTGTCCATAATGTCTCCGATTATTACCAGATGGTTCTCCCCGAAGCACCAATTGAGCTCATAGTCAATTACCTCGCAAGCCCTGAGTATGCTTACCAGACAGTCAAGCCTGCCGTGTGGGTCGGAGATGATGCAGGTCTTTTCCCTTGCCTCCATTGCCCAAGGCTGACGCTCAATATTGTGAAGAGGCACATCGAAGCTGTATTTCCCGTCGTGGCTGGTCACGTGGACGCTGGCGGGGGCTGCAGGGCTTTCCGTTTCAGAAATATTGCCGTCAAGGTCGACGGTGACGATTCTGCTGCCCCCGTCGTTGCGGTAAAAAAGGTAAGGGCCGTCTGCTGTGAGGCGTCCCGGCTCCGGGTCCACAACTTGTGTGTATGCCAATACCGGTAATAGAATGCATAGTATCGCTGTTCCCAGTCTCTTCATTGATTGCTTTGTTTTGGAAATCATTAATAAAAAGAAGGGGACCCTTTGTAGGGCCTCCTTCTTAGACAATAGGCTGAACATCAATAGCCTGGATTCTGCTTGATATTTGGATTGGCATCAATTTCACCTACAGGGACAGGGAGGACGCAATGGTCATAATCCCAATTGAACTTCTTCTTCTCATCAGACATCACGAGATGCTTTGTGCTGCTGATGGCCTTGATGGAAACATCATAGCGCTCGACATAACCGCCGTCGCGGAGTGCGTCGAAGAAGCGGTGTCCTTCACCTACGAGCTCCTTGCGGCGCTCTGTCATAATCCTGTCAAGAGTAATCTCGTCAGCGCTTACGCTATTGGCCGGATTTGCACGGCTTACAATCGCATTGAGGTACTCGGCTGCAAGAGTATTGTCGCCTGTCTTCATTGCAGCCTCTGCGGCATTGAGATAGGTCTCAGAGAGGCGGAGGAGGCGGATATTGGCGTCAGAGATGGTCTCTGAGCCCTGAGGAGCATACTTCTTGATGAATACGCGCTTGGTACGCTTTGGTGAGATAGGAGCTACTGAAAGACGCACGTCGTCAGGGTCTGATGAAAGAAGGCTGTAGAAGCTGCTGGTGCAGAGGATATCATAGTAGCCGTAGTCATTGTAGAGGTATCCGAGGGCCTCCTTGCCCGGAGAGTCGTCAGTGAGGTTTACAATCTCGAAGAGAGTCTCACCTGGTGCACTGGCGTCAACGTCCACTGCCCAGGCATTGTTGTACTCGGCATTGGTCCAGAGGGCGTAACCCTTTGATTCTGCCGCTGAAATGGCTTCCTGTGCGGTGCTGAGGGCCTTTGCGTCATCTCCGTGGTAGAGATATACGCGGCTCAGAAGCGAGAGGGCTGCAGGACGGTTGATCCAACCCTTGTGGAATGAATTGCCGGTCTTGGTATTCATAAGGGCGATACCGTCGGTGAGGTCCTTGATGATCTGGGTGTAGCACTCGGCAACTGTGTTGCGTGACGGCTTTGCATTCCTGTCCAGTACTTCTGTGACAATAGGAACTCCAAGGCTGGCGCCATTGTCCTTCTTGTATGGATATCCGAACAGTTTGGTCAGGTCGAAGAGGAACATTCCGCGGAGGGCGAGAGCCTGTCCCTTGTAGTAGTTCAGAAATTCTGTCTCGCTGGTTTCAATATTGTCAATCTGCTCGAGGACGGTGTTGCAGGCACTGATGAGCGAGTAAGGATAGAGCCAGTACGACTCCTTGACGGTATTCTGGGTATATCCGAAAAGATAGACGTCAGCAGTACGGCTTGTAGCCTTGTAGGACTGCATATCGTCTCCTGCGGCGTCACCGTAGTAAACGAGGCGTCCCGAGTATGCATAGGCGTTCTGCATTGTGCTGTAGATTCCATTGAGGGAAGCTTTGCAATCCTGCAGTACCTTGACTGATGAATCGGTGCTGATGGCAGTTGACGATTCAAGATCAAGCCAATCATTTCCGCAAGAGCAGGCAATCAGCAGCGCTGCGGCAATGGCAGATAATCTGTATATTGTTTTATTCATTGTTGTCATACTGTTTTCGAATGTTAGAATGAAAGGTCAATACCGAAGGTAATGGTCTTGAGAGGAGGTGTACCCCAGTTGGTGGAACCATTAGTTACCGACTCAGGGTCGTAGTAGTCATACTTCGCCCAGGTGAGGAGGTTGTTGCCTGACATATAGAGGCGGCAACGGTCAATGTTGATCTTCCTTACCCAAGCGCTTGGAACGGTGACTCCCATGGTGAGGTTGCGCAGACGTATGAAGTCGGTGCTGTTCACGTTTCGTGAGTTGGCATAGTAGTCGGACATAAGGTACTCTGCATCATAGTCGAGTTTCTCATACTTCACCACGTCACCAGGCTTCTGCCAACGGTCTCTGTAGTATGCAGGGAAGTTCAGGTCTGAGTCATATCCGCGGTGATCCACCTTCTGTGCCCACTTGTCGAAGCCGTAACCTCCGAACTGATAGCTGATGTTGAATGAAAGGTCAATGATTCCGTAGCGCAAGGTATTGATCAAACCTCCGGTCACCTTAGCCTCCGCATTCTTGTACCCTATGCGTTCTGCTGTCTCAAGCTCCTTGGTGGTCTCCTTTTGGAGCACGCCGTTCACGAGCTTGTTGGTGTAGAACATAGGCTCACCATCCTCAGGGTCGATGCCTGCAAACTCATAAACATAGAATGTGCGGTATGGAAGACCTACCTTGTGAATCTGTGTTCCGCTGACGATTTCGGTCTGCTTGCCGTCAAGCTCAAGAATCTTGTTCGCATTGTGTGACATATTGAGGTTTACATCCCAATTGAATGATCCTCTGTTGATTACGTTTGCGTGGAGATCTAGCTCGACACCCCTGTTCTGAACCTTTCCGATATTGAAAAGGAAAGAATCGAAACCGGTAGTCATAGAGATCGGATAGTCCATAAGGAGGTCACTGGTCTTGCGTGAATAGTATTCGACAGTGGCGTCGATACGGTTCCAGAGCGAGAAGTCAACACCGACGTTGAAGTTGTAGTTCTTCTCCCATCTGAGGTCCTCGTTGGCAATCTGGATAGGGAACATACCCGGGAGACCGTTGTAGTTGTTGGTCACTGAGCTGAGGCCCATATATCCGAAGTAATCTGAAGGAAGGGTGCCGTTGGCACCGTAGGAAGCGCGCAGCTTGGCGTCTGTCAATACGTTGCTGACTCCGCTCATCCAGCTTTCCTCAGAAAGTCTCCAGGCTGCAGATGCCGACCAGAAGCTTCCCCAGCGGTTGCTCCTGTGGAGACGTGATGAACCGTCCTCACGGAAGCTGGCACCAAGGAAATAACGCTTGGCGTAATCGTAATTGATACGTCCGATATATGAAATGAGACGTGTCCCGGTTTTTGTACCGCCCGCACCCGATGTTATCGCACCATTGCTGATGTCGTGCTTGCCAGAGGTTGCGAAATTCTGGGTTTCAGCGGATACATAGTCGCGTGAGTAGTCGTTGGTCTCATAACCGAGGAGATAATCCATATGGTTCTCGCCCCAGCTGTGGTTGTAGGTGAGCTGGTTGGTCCATACGAGGTTCTTGCGCTGGTAGATGGTATCTTCCTCAAGTCCGTTGTAGTCGTCACCGTTCGAGGTGCGCGGATCATACCAGTTCTGTCCTTTGTTGACCTGATAGTCATAACCTACGGTAGTTTTGAAAATGAGTCTTTCGAGAATTACGTACTGAGCCCAGGCTGTGTTGAACTGACGGGTCACATACTCACGCTTCCTGTCGTAGGTCATTGAGAGAAGAGGGTTGCGGTCTCCGAGGGAGATGAGGTCGCGGTTCCAGGAACCGTCCTCATTGTAGACAGGGTCTGAAGGAGAAACCTTGCTGACTGATGAGTAGAAAGGCGAGGTGTAGCTTGTTCCCTCTCCGTATGCATCCTGATTGACGTTGGAGAAGAGGACGTTCACACCGAACGTAATCTTGTCAGTAGCCTTGAAATCAGCATTGATGCGGCCTGTGATACGCTCCAGGCCTGAATTGAGGGTGATACCGTTCTGCTCCATATAACCGAGGGAAGCGAAGTACTTCGCTTTGTCGGTACCGCCGGAAATGTTTACATCATAGTTCTGATGGTTGCCTTTCTGGAAGAGCACGTCGGTCCAGTCGGTATAGCCAGACCAAGGAATCGGAGCGTATTCCTCCATATGTTCGATAGCTGTTTCGTTAGCCTCGTCGTGGGTCTTGCCCGATGCGATTTCAGAGTTGTAGGCTGCCTCATAGACTGCCTGGCGGCGCTCATCACCGTTGAGAGTCTGGCGGAACGGCATTGCGAAGTCGGAGAAACCCCACGAAGCCTTGAGACCTACGGAAGCTTTGCCGCTCTGTCCTTTCTTGGTGGTGATAACAATGACACCGTTGGCTGCACGGCTACCGTAAAGAGAAGCTGCGGCTGCGTCCTTGATGACGGTAAGTGTCTCAATATCAGAAGGGTTAAGTGTAGCGAGAGCATCGAGGCCGGCATCTGTACCAAGTGATGACTGGTTGCCGGTGTTTACCGGAATACCGTCAATCACATAAAGAGGAGAGTTGCTGGCATTGAATGAACCCATACCACGGATGGAAATTGAAGTGGCTGAACCCGGAATACCCGAATTCTGCTGCATGGTCACACCCGGAGCTGCACCCTGAAGCATCTCGTTAAGGGATACAGTAGGTACATCCTTGATTGACTCAGTCTTGACAACAGCTGCAGAACCTGCATAAGCCGATTTCTTGAAGGTACCGTAACCGGTGATGATGACCTCTTCAAGAGCCTCGCTGTCTGTAGGAAGGGTGACGGAGAGGCTGTTGCCGTTGACGGTCACTTCCTTGGTAACATAGCCGATGGATGAAATGACGAGGGTACTGCCCTTGGCAGCCCTGATTTCAAACCTTCCGTCCATACCTGTGACAGTACCGCTTACGGTTCCTTTGATAAGAACGCTTGCACCGATTACAGTTTCACCGTTCTCATCCACAACGATACCCTTTACGATATCGTTCTGCTGTTGTGTCATTGCGCTGGATTCTGATCCAAGAATGGCTGCTTTTGAAGGTACGGCAAGAGCTGCGCATAACGCAATCGCCACGCAGTACCTCAATGCTGAATGTTTTGTTTTTACCATACTTTTTTAGGTTTGAGATGAGTGCTAGTATATCGTTACTTTTTGGTAAGGTCAAGCAGTCCGTTGATTACGGTGAGAGGATGTGCCGGATTGCCCGGTATGTAGAGATCCACCTGATGATTCTCGAGGAAGGAACGGTCAAGCTCGGGGCTGTCTGCGAACATTCCTCCGCTGATGGCATCCGTACCGTCCAGAACCACAATCCTCGGCTCGGGGCAGGCTTCGTAGGTGAGTTCCAGGGCCTTGGCCATATTGCCGGATATCGGTCCGGTTATCAGGACTCCGTCCGCGTGTCTTGGTGACGCAGCGAACTCGATTCCATAGCGGCCGAGGTCGAACTGCACATTGCCGGTGGCATTCAGCTCCGCCTCGCAGCTGCCGTCTCCTCCTGCACTTACCTGTCTGAGTTTCAGGGAATTGCGGAAGATCTTGCGGATTTCCGGACGGATTGCCTCCTTGTCCAGCTCGATAGGCTTGTCTTCGCCCTCGCGTATAATGAGTCTTTCCCGCACATTGGTCGCGAGATGGGTGTCGTCAGTGAAATGGACCTTGCCCGGGAAGCATCTTTCGCATTCACCGCAGAACAGGCATCTGCCCAGGTCAATGCTCACCGGCGAAGTGGAGATTGCACCGCTCGGGCAGACAGATGCAAGTGCCTGCTCATCAACCTTTTCCGTTGAGATGACCGGACGGCCTCGGAACACTCCCGGAGCCTTGGCTGCGCGCAGGTCAGGAATATATTGTTTTCCTTGATGAAGGAATATCTTCAAACTGTTGAACATTTCTTGTGCTGTTATAGATCGTGTCCGCAGTAGGACAGGTTGAAACTTTTGTTGCAAATAGGGAAATCGGAAATCTCGTTGCCGCGAACAGCGAGCGCCAGAGCCATCCAGTTGTGGAATGACGGATCTTTTATCTTGTATGTCAATAATTCACCGTCGGCCCCGGTTACGGCGCAATGGCAGATTTCTCCCCTCCATCCCTCGGTGAGGGATATTGCGAAGGAATCGGCCTTAGGCTGCCCCGGGGATCGCATTTTTCCGTCGAAGGCCGGCACGTTCTCCAGCAGGACGCGCACGATTGCGAGAGACTGCTTCACCTCGTCGATGCGGAGTTCCGTCCGTGCCAATACGTCACCGCCATCCTTGACTACGGGCTCGATGCTGAGAGCAGGATATGCCGCATAAGGGTGCGAAGCGCGTATGTCCCTGCATACTGAAGTGCATTTCGCGGCCATACCGACAGCTCCTATTGCTTCCGCCTGCTCCCTGCTGACCACTCCGGTGCGGTCCAGACGTGAGAGAACGGAAGGGAAGTGCTGGATTTTGTCGCTCATCTCCAGGAAGTCACGCTCGTATGCGGTCAGGTCCTGAAGCAATTGCCTCCTGAGTTCTTCCGTAAAGGCGTATGGGGCATAGGAGGGACGGACATTGCCCTTGCCGAGGCGGTTGCCGCACCAGCGCTGGGAGAAGTTGACGATAGGGGTGCGCAGGCGCCCGTACACCGCGGCGCCGAGCTGGTATGCAACATCTCCGCAGATTGCGCCCAGGTCACCGGTATGGTTGGCCATACGCTCGAGTTCTGCCGCCAGCGTTCTGGCCCAGAGAACATCATCGCCAGGAACCGTACCGCAAAGGGCTTCCCAAAGTCCTGCAAAGGCTGTGGAGTGGCTCACGGAAGTGTCTCCCGCAATGCTTTCCGCCAGAAGCACGCGCTCGATGAGGCGTTTTTTGTCGAGCATCAGCTTTTCAATGCCCCTGTGCTGCCATCCGAGCTGGATTTCAAGGTGCAGGACGTCCTCGCCGTTGCAGATGAAGCGGAAATGGCCGGGCTCGATCACTCCTGCGTGAACGGGACCGACGCCGACCTCGTGGAGCTCCTCGCCGGCCATCTCAAAGAACTTGTACTTGTCAGGCATAAAGTCGCGGACTGGCTTGTACCACGGATGTCCCGTGAAGCCGAGGCCCCAATTCTCGTGAATTTCGCGCTCAAAACGCTCGAGTGCGAGCTGCTCTGCGGCAATTGAAGGAAGTTCGGCATCCTTCTCCACATCGCAGGCGAACACCAGAATGTCGTGCGCGCTGTCATCCGCGATGCACATCATCAGCCTGAACCCTTCGTTGCAAGGGTAAGCGAAATAGCTGACGCAATGTCTTGCCTTGTCGCCCAGCAGTCTGGAAGCAGTCTGCCTGAAATCCCCGTAACCCAGTACAGGAATCTCCGTGACACTCGTGCAGCTTCCGTTCTTTATATGTAATATATTGTTGTTCATAATGTTACGAAATCAATAATGCGGCCTGGTCAATGAGATTGAGCAGGAATGCAGGAGGGTTGAAACCTATATAGGCTGCCAGTACGAAGAGGACGAGCTGGGAAAGTGATTCCCAGGCGGGTATCCTGATTTTCTCTATAGGTCTGGATGCCGGCAGGAAAATGATGCGGAATATGCTGCGGGCGAAGGCCCATAGCAGCACGGTCAGAAGGAAGGCGCTGAGCACGAATACCACCCAATTACCCTCGGCAATCATTGCCTTGAATACGAGCAGCTCGCTGAAGAAGAGCCCTGAGGGAGGTACGGCGGCGATGCTGATGAAGCCGAACAGAAGCACAAGGGCTCCGAAAGGATTGAGCTTGAGGTAATCTCCCATATCGTCAATCATCTTGCTTGAATAGACGCGCCATAGCTGCGTGAAGTGGAAGAAGAGTCCGGACTTTACGAAGGTGTGCATCACCAGATGAAGCATTGCCGCTGCAAAACCGGCTTTTCCGAAGCACAGGCCCAGAGTGACTACCGACATATGCTCAATGCCGGAGTAGGCCAGCATACGCTTTACATTGCCGATTCTCGACATATAGATGGTGGCAATGAAGAGGGTGACGAGGGCTGCGACGAGCATCATAATCCGCGCCCAGGCTCCTACCGGAGTGCCGCTGATAGCGGAGTAGGTCCTGAAGATGCCGCAGAAACCGAGGTTCATCAGGGCGCTGGCGAGCAGGGCACCAGCAGGGGCCGGAGCCTTGTCCTTGGCGTCGATTCCGGCGGTGAACATAGGGAAGAGGCCGAGCTTGGCCGTGTATCCTGCGAAGGTGAAGAGGAAGCCAAGCCTCATCCAATTGGTGTCAAGGGTCTCCTTGTGCGCGAGAATGTCCGAGTAGAACAGTCCGGAGCAGCCGTCGTGAAGCAGTGCGAGGCTGATGAAAAGTATGCCCACGAATACGAAGCAGATGCTTATGGCGCAGATGAAGACATATTTCCAGGTTGCCTCGAGTGCGAGTTTGCTGCGGTGATGGTAGATGAGTACCGCCGCGCTCAGGGTTGTGATTTCGGTGAAAATCCAGGTCACTGCCGCGTGGTTGGCCAGGTAAGCCATACTCATTGCGGCAATCAGCAGTACGAATGCTGCGTTGTAAGCTGCTGAGCTGTGGGTAGATGCCCTTGGTTTGGTGAGGTAGATGCGGCTATGTATCAATGCAGGGACGCTGATAATGCTGAGTGTGAGAAGCAGTATGAGTCCCAGCGCGTCATAGCTGAAATATTTGAGTTCAGTGATTCCCGGGTTCAGGAAGGCATATACTGTCAGCATTGCCTGGGCTCCGAGAAAAAGAAGCCCGAGTATGTCGGACAGTATCCTTGAACGGCTGAGCGCCAGGCCAATAACTATGCAGACCACTGCTATGAGATAAATGCTTGTAATCATTGCGTTCAGTCCTTGAGTTTGTTGAGGGAGTCAATGTCCACGTCGTGGAACACGTCTCCGATCTTGTTTGCGAAAATGCCGAGCAGCAGCACGGAAGCGAAGATGTCCAGCATCACACCGAGATTGACCATTGCGGGCATTTCGTTTCCCACGGCGAGGGAAAGGATGAACACACCGTTCTCAATTACGCAATAGCCCACCACGTGGGTGAGTATCTTGCGGCGTGACACGATGAGGTAGAGTCCCGTGAAAATCGCCGACACGGCTGCCACGAAGAAGAACTTGTCCAGGAAAAGGTCGTCGATGCTTGCGGAGAGCAGTATTGCTCCCACCACGATGCCTGCGACTATGAGCAATGACACGAAGTTCGGAACGAAGGGCTCCGTCTCGCGCGTGATATTGTTGTGACGTATGATTCCTTCAAGGCAATAAGGCACTGCCACAGCCTTGAATACGATGGTCTCGAGCAGAATTACAATGAGATTGAAGACATTGAATTCCTTCAGATGGAAGGCCGCCACCAGGAACAGCAGTATGCCCTGGTAGACCAGCAGCTTGACATAGTTCCTCATTCTGTTGGCAATTGCCAGGTAAAACAGGGTGCAGAGGAATAATATGATGAATGTTTCCAGCATATCTTTTTATATTGTTTTGCCGGCAATGAGCATCATGCCGAATACGGCCAACAGTGCAATGCAGGTCAATGTGAATATGAATTGCGGATTGTGGTTCATCCTGTAGCGGGCGGTGAACGATTCGTTGAGGCCGATGATTACGGCGCAGGCGAACTGAACCGCCAGGAAGGCCGGAATGCCGAATCCGACAGGGATGCTGCCGATGAAGAGATTGGCAATGAGCGCCGCGTACATAGCGAATTTGAGGTAGCCGGTCACGAATATTAGACCGAGGTCAATGCCGCTGTTGTCCAGCACCATCACTTCGTGGATCATCGTGAGCTCCAGATGGGTCTTCGGGTCGTCTACAGGCATACGGCTGTTCTCCACCATTGCCAGAATCAGAAGAATGAGAGCGGCAATGACGGCGAGTGTCCATCCCATCGGGCTGCTTGGCTGAATTGCGGCGAAAATGCTCTGGAACGAGCTGTGACCGGTCATCATCGCGAGGGAACCCATTATGAGGAAGAAGGCTGGCTCCGCGAGCATTGAATAGGTGGCCTCGCGGGAAGCGCCCATACCCTCGAAGCTTGAACCCGTGTCAAGTGCGGCTATGATGCAGAAGAACTTTCCGAGCGCGAGAGCGTATGCGAAGAATACGAAATCGTAGCTGAAGCTGATGAGGCCGGGCTTGCTTCCGAACGGTATGCAGAGGCAGGCAGCCAGCACTGATGCGAGATAAACTGCGGGAGCGATTCTGAAGACCGGTCCTGTCGTTTCGCTGTAGACGGAGCCTTTCCGGAACAGCCGGATGACATCCCTTACGGGCTGCATCACGCCTGGTCCCTTTCTGCCGGCGCTGATGCTCTTTACACGACCGATTATGCCGTTGAAGAAGAGGGCTGAAATGAGTATGAGAATCAGACTTGTCATAACGCTAACAGAATATGAAGCTCACGATGAGCATAATTATGATGAAAAGTATGCCGTAGAGCACGTAGAACTGCATTTTTCCGTTCTGAAGGAAGGAGAAGCGGTCCATAAGCCTGCGGTATGCTGAAACGGGCTTGCTGATGAGACAGTTCTCAAGCTTGTCGTATGACTCCGATTCGAATTCTCCTGAAACCGGGAAAATGCCTTCGGGAAGCTCCTGGTGTTTCCTGTTGCCCAAAATGAAGGAGAACAGCTGGACGTAGGTCTTCACGAAGGAAGTGGCAGTGTACTGGATTCTTGGGGTTCCCTGGGTATATCCGCAGCCCCAGGTAGGGCCTTCGCTGACTGGGCGTTTCGAATTGCGCCTGCTCTTCGCCGTGTAGATGAGGCCTGTCAGAAGCAGCAGGATGAGACCGGCCATCCCCACGAAGCCGAGTCCCGAGCCTGTGCTGACCGTAGCACTGTTTCCGTAAGGCAGGCACTCGAGGGCGCTTCCCGCCAATCTGGCATAGAAACCCGGACACAGGCCGATGGACAGCATTATCAGGGCCTCGATTACGAGCGGAACAATGCGGCAAGGCTCCATTTCACGTGCTTCGAACTCCGTTCTTGCATTGCCAAGGAAGATGATGCCGAAAGCCTTGGTGAAGCAGAGGATGGCGAGCCCGCCTATCATTACCAATGCCAGTATCGAGAACACTGCGCCGGTGGTCTCTGCATTGCCGCCTCCCTGCATCCACTCGAAGAGACCGCTGTAGATGAGGAATTCGGAGATGAATCCGTTCATCGGTGGCAATCCGCATATTGCGATGGATGAAATCAGGAACAGAGCCGCAGTCCACGGCATCTTCTTCGCCAATCCTCCAAGTCTCTCAATATCAAGGGTGTGTGTGCCGTGATAGACATTGCCGGAACAGAAGAAGAGCACGGATTTGAAGAGGGCGTGGTTCAGGGTGTGAAGCAGTGCTCCTCCGAATCCGAGACTTGCCAGGGCAATATTGCCGTTGCCGGCTCCGATGCAGCCGAGGCCTATTCCCATACCGATGATTCCAATGTTTTCGATGCTGTGGTAGGCAAGGAGTTTCTTCAGATTGTGCTGGAGTATTGCCATCATCACTCCGTAGAGTCCTGAAATGGCTGAAACGGCGAGGATGATTGCGCCGGCTTTGATGAAATCAATGCTGAAGAGGGAAATCATCCTGAAAATACCGAAAATGCCGATTTTGATGATGACACCTGACATTACTCCGGAAATGTGGGCAGGAGCTGCCGGATGGGCGTACGGGAGCCAGGTGTGGAAAGGCACGAAGCCCGCCTTGACGGCGAAACCTGCGAAGAGAAGCAGGAAAGCCGTCATTCCGTCGGTCTGCGCGCAATAGCGGGGGATTGCGCTGAATGAATAGGAGCCCGTACGGGAGGCAATCATCATAAAACCTGCGGTGAGAAGCACCACGGAGATATGTGATTGGATGAAGAAGTTGATGCCGGCCTTGATTGTATCCGGCTTTTCGCTCTCGTAGATGACGAGGAAGAATGAACTGAGGGCCATTATCTCCCAGCATACAAGAAAGGCGATGGAGTTCTGTACCACACACAGAAGCATCATCGAGATGTATGCTATGGCATAACTGACCCAATGGATGGTGTTCCTGAGAGCCCGGCCCCTGTAATGCTTCATATAGCCGCTTCCATAGATCGCTCCGCAGGCGAACACTATGGTTATGATGGCCATGAACCACAAAGAGAGCCCATTGATTGGCTCAGGGAACCAACTGGACAATAATACCTTCATACTTGGATAATAATAAAGGTTGAAAACAGACCGCCTCTGAACAGGCCGGTCCCACTACTACTAACGTGTAAACAGGTGCGTACTTCTGATAAACAGGTGCGTACTTCTGAAGTTTCAGGCACGATACAAAATCCAATATTTTGCTTGGTGTACAATTGCGTTTGTTTTCGGCAGTCTTCTGTCTTGAAGGCCCCTGTTCAACACCGCGAAGTTATTGAATTTTGCGGTCAAAAACTATCTTTTTGGCCAAAAACCGTATAAGGGCCTTTCCGATTATGCCTCTTCAAGGTAGAATTTCGCCTTTTTCCAATTGCCGAATCCCAGGTCGCTCTGCTTGATGCGGAATGTGAGCGTTCTCTGTGGGTCGAGAGGGATGCGGAGCAGATTGACATAGCCTTCCGGTGCTTCTCCCAGCATCCTGAAGCCGGCGAAACCGTCGTCGCAGGCGCTGAACTGCAGGGCCTGGGCCTTCTGGCTGATGGGATTGTCCTCGTCGTCGAGCAGGATGACGCTCTTGAAGGTTTCCATATTGACGGCTTTGGTGTATTTCACGACGGCGTGTCCCTTCGGCCATTCTCCAGGACCGTCGTGCCTGATGGGACTGTCGTAGCCTAAGAGTTCGTCAATCGCAGCGAAGAAATAGAACATTCCATCGTGGGGGAGTACTCCTTCGGTGTCGAACTGCTCGAGGTCGTAAGCTGCTATCTGACAGATGAATGTGAGCGGATACCCTTCAATCATAGGGTATTCCATATCTTCAGGCATATCGGGGTCGCCCCACCATTTGCTGTCGCAGAACAGATTGCGTGAATCTTCGATGATATCCAGTTTGATTGCCATAACTCAGTTTATTGCCGTGAATCGTTTGGTTTTGTTACCGTCCTTTGGGGCGGGCGGCGAATACAAAGATACTGATTTCTGTAGATTATTCAGCTGAATTGTACAAATTAACTCGCTGATTTTCCAATGGTTTATTGTAATCTCAAAATATTTCGCTAAATTTGCACCGCTTTTTTCGCCGTTTGGCGGGAAGTTCAGTATTTTATTAACCAATAAATCTTTTTTGCACTATGGCTGAATATTTGATGCCTGAAAAGAAGCAAGAGATTTTCGCGAAGTACGGAAAGTCTAATAAGGACACCGGTTCACCAGAGAGTCAGGTTGCTTTATTCTCCTACCGTATCGCTCACCTTACCGAGCACGTGAAGAAAAACAAGAAGGACGTAGTTACACGCCGTTCACTTCTTCGCCTCGTAGGTAAGAGACGTCAGATTCTGGACTATCTCCAGGAGCTCGACATCGAGAGATACAGAAAAATCGTCAAGGAGCTCGGTCTCCGTCGATAATCGATACGACAGGAAATGGCGAGGGATAGGTCCCAGTGATCTATCCCTTTTTTTGCCAAAAATTCGGTCTCATAGCTGAAAGAATTTTCATAAAGGCAGAATCAGTTCTGCAGACGCATATAAAGACGTAAAGACGAAACAGTAATGAACATCATCAACAAAAGAATCGAACTCGCGGACGGCCGCGTGATCGAAATCGAAACCGGAAAACTCGCCAAGCAGGCAGCTGGTTCAGCAGTCGTAAAAATGGGTGGCACTATGCTTCTTGCCACCGTCACAGCAGCAACAGAAGTAAAGGAAGGCACTGATTTCATGCCTCTTACAGTAGATTACAAGGAGAAATTCTATTCAGCAGGACGCTTCCCTGGCGGATTTATGAAGAGAGAGGGCAAGTCTTCAGACTACGAAATCCTCATCTCTCGTCTTATCGACCGCCCTATCAGACCTCTTTGGCCGGATGATTTCCACCTCGAGGTATTCGTAAACGTAACCCTTATCTCAGCAGAGCAGGATATTCAGCCTGATGCTCTTGCAGGACTTGCAGCATCTTGCGCTCTCGCTACCTCAGACCTTCCGTTCGGAGGTCCTATTTCCGAGGTTCGCGTTTGCCGCATTGACGGTCAGTTCGTTATCAACCCAAGCTTCAGTGATATGAAGAGGGCTGATCTCGAGCTTATGGTAGCAGCTACCGAGGAGAACATTATGATGGTTGAAGGTGAGATGAATGAGGTCAGCGAGCACGATATGCTCGAGGCCATCAAGTTCGCTCACCAGGAGATCAAGAAGCATTGCCGCGTACAGAAAGAGCTTATGGCAGAGCTCGGTACGGATGTCAACAAGCGCGACTGTCCTCACGATGTAGAGGATGAGGAGCTCAAGAAGGCTGTTCACGATTTCTGCTATGACAAGTGCTACGCTCACGCGAAGTCAGCAAAGCCTAAGCACGAGAGAGAGGAGGGCTTCGAGGCCATCAAGGAAGAATTCCTCGCTACTATTCCTGAGGAGGAGCTCGAGGAGAAAACGCCTTTGGTATCAAGATATTATCACGCAGTCGAGAAGGAGGCTATGCGCAATATGATACTTGACGAGGGTATACGTCTTGACGGACGTGTATGCGACCAGGTACGTCCTATCTGGTGCGAGGTTGACTACCTCCCTTGCGCACACGGTTCTGCCATCTTTACCCGCGGTGAGACCCAGTCTCTCGCTACCGTAACTCTCGGCACCAAGATGGATATGAAGGAGACAGACGAGGTCCTTATCCAGGATGACCAGCAGTTCGTTCTCCACTATAACTTCCCTCCATTCGCTACCGGCGAGGCAAAGCCTCAGAGAGGAGTCGGCCGTCGTGAGATCGGTCACGGCAATCTCGCACTCCGTGCTCTCAAGCCAGTGGTTCCGGTTGCTCCTGAGAATCCGTATGCAGTCCGCGTAGTATCTGATATCCTCGAGTCAAACGGCTCATCTTCAATGGCTTCTGTCTGCGGAGGTTGCCTCGCACTTATGGATGCAGGTGTCAAGATCAAGAAGCCGGTAGCCGGTGTTGCAATGGGACTCATCACTGATGAGGAGAGACCTAATGACAGATATGCCATCCTTACAGATATCCTTGGAGACGAGGATCACCTCGGAGATATGGACTTCAAGGTAACCGGTACCGCTGACGGTATCACCGCTACCCAGATGGATATCAAGGTTGACGGCCTTTCATACGATGTACTCGAAAAAGCGCTTGAGCAGGCTCGTCAGGGCCGCCTCCACATTATGGGCGAAATGATGAAGACCATCAGCGAGCCTCGCGAGGACTACAAGCCGTTCGTTCCAAGAATCGAGCAGATGGTTGTATCTTCAGAGTTCATCGGTGCCATCATCGGCAAGGGTGGTGAAACCATCCAGAAGATTCAGAAGGAGACAGGCGCTACCATCACCATCACCGAAGAACCTAATCCTAATGGAGAGGGTACCATCGGAGTTGTCGATATCGCGACCAATGATGCTGAAGCAATGGCAGCAGCCAAAGCTTGGATTGAGGGTATAGTCGCTGTTCCTGAGGCAGGTACCGTTTATCACGGCAAGGTGGTAAGCATACTCGAATTCGGCGCATTCGTTGAGATTCTTCCTGGAAAGGAGGGCCTTCTCCACGTTTCCGAGATTGCCTGGACCAAGACTGACAAGGTCGAGGATGTCCTCAAGGTAGGTGACGAGGTAGATGTCAAGCTCCTCGAAATTGATCCTAAGACCGGCAAGATGAGACTCTCAATGCGTGCTCTCATTGACAAGCCGGAAGGATATACCGAGCCAAGACAGAGACCGTCAGGTGACCGTCGCGGAGGCGAGCGTCACGGTGGCAATGATCGTCGCGGCGGTGATCGCGGTGAGCGTCGTGGAGGTGATCGCGGAGGCAATGACCGCGGTGAGCGCCGTCCTCGTCCAAACGACAAGCCAAGGAACTTCGGTCACAGGAATAATGCCGAGGCTCCTGCACCGGAGTCAAATGAGCCGGAGATGTTCTAGTTAACAAACTGTTTCGATACCAAAGGGGATGACAATTCTGTTGTCCCTTTTTTTGTTATCTGGAAGTGAGGCAGCTGCTCGCGGTCACTCCGCGAAAACTTGGGGCAAGCTTCGCTCCCGCGAGTAGCTGCCTCACTTCGTATCATTCCTCCGCTTGGGACCATTCCACGTGGGCATCCCCAGGGCTGGCGTGCGTGGGGGATAAGTGTCAGATACTCAGTGAATTAAAGGATTGTCTATGGTAAATTTTGACCATAGACAAGTGTTTAAGTTGTTGATACACAATGCGTTAGTCCCCACGCTCCCGCGGCTGAAGTTCCCCATGCGGCCGCAGCCAATGCCCACGCTCCCGCGTCTCCTGCCCTTGCATCCGGTTCAAACAGATTTGATATTCTGTTCTGCCTCTTTTTAAGTTTTTTTTCTATTTTTGTCATGAAACGCCAAAACAAAATGAAAAGAAGAGATTTCCTGAAGACCGCTGCCGCCGCAGGTATCGGCACAGGCCTTGCTGCTACCGGCCTTGTATCCTGCACTCGCAGCTCATCCACCAAGGCTCCTGTACCCTACAGTATCAACACTCACGGAGCAACAGCCAGAATGCATCTGAAGTTCGAGCCTTATGAACTTCAACTCCAACATACCTTTACAGTAGCCTCATACTCCCGCACTACCACCCCGGATGTTCAGGTGGAGATAGAGTATGACGGTTTTGTTGGTTATGGCGAGGCTTCGATGCCGCCTTACCTGGGGCATACTGTTGAGAGTGTTTGCGCTTTCCTTGCCAGGGTGGACCTTGAGCGCTTCAGTGATCCTTTCCAGATTGAAGACATACTTGCGTACGTTGACAGCCTATCAGAAGGTGACGCCCCTGCGAAAGCGGCCATAGATATTGCCCTTCACGACCTGGTGGGCAAGCTTTTGGGGCAGCCGTGGTTCCGCATTTGGGGTCTTGACCCATCCAAAGCGCCGAGCACCACCTTCACCATTGGCATTGATACTCCTGAGATTGTACGCCAGAAGACTTTGGAATGCGCTGACAAGTTCAATATCCTGAAAGTCAAGGTCGGCCTCGATTCGGATGAGCAGATGATACACACCATACGTGAGGTAAGTTCATTGCCACTGGCAGTTGACGCGAATCAGGGCTGGAAGGACAAGTATAAGGCTCTTGACGAGATACACTGGCTGAAGGAGCAGGGAATCGTGATGGTGGAGCAGCCTATGCCTGTGGATATGCTTGACGATATTGCTTGGGTGACTGAGCGAAGTCCATTGCCAATATTCGCTGACGAATCGATACAGCGTCTTCGCGACATTCCTTCCATCAAAGGAGCCTTTACCGGCATCAATATCAAGCTGATGAAGTGCACCGGTATGCACGAGGCTTGGAAAATGCTCAATTACGCACGCGCTGAGGGCTTGAAAGTGATGCTGGGCTGTATGACGGAGACTTCCTGCGCCTGCACCGCCGCGGCTCACCTCTCACCGGGAGTCGATTTTGCTGATATTGACGGCAATCTTCTTATTTCCAATGACCGCTTCGAGGGTATGGTGGTTGAAAAGGGCCGTATGGTGCTTCCTGACCGCCCTGGACTCGGTCTGATAAAACTGTAGCGCAATATGGAACAAAGCCTTCCCTTCGCTTGGACTGTGTTCGCATTCGCGGTCTATACCATCCTGCTGTTCGCCATTTCACATTACAGCGCCCGCGGAGGCTCGGCCAATTCATTCTTCAAGGGTGACAGGCAGGCTCCATGGTTCGTCGTTGCCTATGGAATGATAGGTGCCTCGCTTACAGGAGTCACTTTTATCTCCGTGCCCGGCAATGTCTGGACGCAGAATTTCTTCTATATGCCTATGGTCCTGGGCTTTGCCGTGGGTTATGTAATAATTGCCAAAGTCCTGCTTCCGCTATATTACAGGATGGGATTGACCTCCATCTATACCTACCTTGACGAACGTTTTGGACGTTCGAGCTATTGGACAGGAACCTCTTTCTTCATCCTTTCCCGTCTGCTTGGAGCGGCGGTAAGAGTCTATGTCGTAATTGTGGTGCTGCTGAGTTTCCTTCCTGCATCCTTTGTCGCATCACTTGGTCCTTTCGGGGCTTTTGTGCTTGTTTCTCTGGTTTTCCTGCTTCTTGTCTATCTTTACACCTACAGGGGAGGAGTACGCAGCATCATCTGGACCGATGTGCTCCAGACCAGCTTCATGCTGCTTGCCGTGGCGTTGAGCATCATCTTCATCTGCAAGGATATGGGCTGGAACTTTGGGGAAATGTTCTCTTCAGTGGGTTCGGCTCTCAATGAGAATGCCTTTGTTGTGGGCAATGGCCGTCCGTTCACTTCCTGGTTCGATTGGAACTGGAGCCACGGAACCAATGTTATCAAGCAGTTCATATCGGGAATTGTGGTGACTATCGCAATGACTGGACTCGACCAGTCGATGATGCAGAAGAACCTGGCCTGCAAGGACTTGAAGTCTTCTCAGAAGAATATGTACTCGACCGCTGCCATTATTGTCGCTGTCAATCTCTTCTTTCTTCTCCTCGGTGCCCTGCTCTCCGTATATGTGAACAGCAAGGGCGGTTTTAAGGCCTTCGGCATTGCCAAGACAGACCAGATCTTCCCGGCTGTCGCCAGCACTTGCCTCGGTGCTGGAGCCGCGCTTTTCTTCCTCATCGGCCTCATTTCGGCCTCCTATCCAAGCGCAGGCGCTGCAATGACCTCGCTGACTAGCACCATCTGTGTGGACTTCCTCGGCTTCAACAGGCGTTCTGACCTTGATGAAAAGAGCAAGGAAAGGAAGAGAAAACTCATCCAGGCGGGTGTCACCCTGGCCTTCTTCCTGATAATGACCTTGCTTTTCTTAATCAGTAATGATTCGGTTATCAACATTATCTACAAGTTGGCTTCATATACATATGGACCGCTTTTGGGTATCTTCTTCTTCGGAATTCTCACACGTGCCGATATTCACGACAAGGCGACGCCATATGTAGCGGTGTTATCTCCTCTGCTCTGTCTCTTGCTCAATACCCTGCTCAAGAACAGTCTGGGCTTTGATCTTGGCTTTAGTCTGCTCCTGGTGAACGGCTTGCTGTCTTTTGCCGGTATGGCTTTGATTTCCAAGAGATAATGTTTATCTGCCTTTGCCAGGAGTAATCATTCTTACTATGAGGGCAATGAGCATCAGCATGAAAATGAAGCTGCACATGCGTCCGGGGATGTCTCCGTGCCGTGCGAAGAAGCTGAGCTCTGAATTGAGATTGAGGCTGCCTTTGAGACTTGCCTCCTCCCACCAAGGGCCTGCCTGCAATATTCTTCCCTTTTGGTCAATGAAGGCGGATATTCCTGTATTGCCGCAACGGGCAATGTCGCGACGCAGTTCTATTGCCCTTAGACAGGCATAACTCAGGTGCTGGCGATAGCCGGGAGTATTGCCCCACCAAGCATCGTTGGTGATGATGGTCAAAGCCTTGGCTCCCTTGTTGACATAGCCTGTGCAGAATTCGCCATAGATTGATTCATAGCATATTATGCTTCCGAGAGGAATATCTCCGAAGTGGAGAAGGCTGATTTCGTCCTGACCTACGCATCTGCCTATTCCCACTCCCAGTTTCTTCGCGAGGGGGAGTATAAGCTTCGGGTAAGGAGTTAACTCTGTGCCAACCACCAGCTTGCTCTTGTGGTAAATTTCAGTCCGTCCTTCTGCATTCAGTGAGAGAGCCGAATTGTGGGAGCGCATCCAACGTCCCTCCTTCATATCGTAGTCATTCGGGTTTTCTGCCTTGTCAGCCATATAGAATTCCCTCGCGGAGGCTCCGAAGATGATGCCTGTCCCTTCGTGTTCGCGCAGGAAATTGAGGAAGCGGCGCCAGGTGTTGCTCTGGGCATAGGATCCAACATAGATGTCGTTGGTGAAGGTTTCGGGGGCGAGGAGCAGTATCCTTTCGCCATCCTTGCTGTCAGCAAGTCCTTGCTCGAAGACATTGAGCAGTATTGTGGTCTGATCGTCCTGGCTGAGTTTCTGGAATTTATGATAAGGGTCGAGGGAAGGCTGCCCAATCAGAACTTCGAGCCTGTCCTCTGATTTTTCCTCATAATTATGTCCTATGATGGCTGAGCATATCATTGGAGCGAAGATGACCAGGAGGCTTCCGGCTATTGCCGAAGCCCTGGCCTTGCCGTTCCATCTGAAGAAACTTCCTTCGGACAGAGAGCGCATCAGGCCGAAGACGGCGAGATTGCTCATCCAAACCCAAAGCGAACCTCCGAGGCTGCCGCTGTACTCATACCATTGCACCAGTCCTGTGCTGCGGGCGAAAGCATTGCCAAGGACAAGCCAAGGCCATGAAATCTGGGCGCTGAAGTAGAATCTCTCCCAGGCTATCCAGGCCGCTGCGAGGAAAAGGTAGGGAAGGGCTCCGCGGAATCTCTTCTTGCTGAAGCGGAAGAGACCGAAGATCAGCGACATCTGCAGGGCATTTCCAAAGATGGCGAAGAGGCCACCTCCGACCGTGGCATTGCATACCCAGAAGGTGGTGGCAGCGTTCCAAAGCACGAATGCGGAAAAATGCCAGAGCCAGAATCTGCGTATCCCGCTGTTGTCAGCGATATAATCCATACAGAGTAGTGGCACGAAGCCGAATAGGGCCAGGAAGGCGGTATGTGGGACCAACCAGGGAATACTCATCATTACAACGAAGAGAGCCAGAAGGATGAGCAGGGTCCGCTTTTCTTTTTTCATTTCGTATTGTGTTTGCAATACACAAAGGTACTTGATTTTTTTGTAACTTTGCGTCCTTGAGAAATACGAAGATTTATGTCAGAAACTGAAAATACCAAAAGCTCCTTCGGCTGGATACTCAAAAACCTGCTCGGAGCGGCAGCTTTCATCATTATAATAGCTTTGCTGGCTCATATCCTGCTCGGCGTTTTCACCCATCACGGCCGTGTAATAGAAGTCCCGGATATGACCAATATGTCAGTTGCAGAGGCTGAAGCGGCAGCTGCATCCGCAGGTATCAGAGTAGAGGTCATCGATTCCACCTATCAGCGCGGTATGGCTGCCGGAGCGGTCTATCGCCAGAATCCTGCAGCCGGTCAGTTTGTTAAGAGCGGAAGACGTATTCTGCTGACCATCAATACTGTAGTGCCTAAGAAAGAGAGCGTGCCAAATCTGGTCGGTCTCTCTATGAGACAGGCTCAGGCCGAACTTTTCTCACGCGGACTCAATGTCGGCAAGCTCATCTATGTTGATGACATTGCCACCAATAATGTGCTGAAGCAGACCTATCGCGGCCGCAATATTGATCCGGGCTCGAAAGTGAACAGCGGCTCGAGCATTGACCTCGTTGTCGGTCTCAGCTCCGATGACAACTCTACCTATATCCCGAGTGTGATTGGTCAGAAGTATGTCAATGCCATTAAGGTCATCCATGAAAGCTCACTAAATGTTGGCAAGCTCACTTTTGACGGCAGTGTCAGGAATTTCAATGACTCCATCAGCGCTGTTGTGTATCGCCAGAATCCGGTCGGAAGCAATGAGTTCCCTACCTTGAAGGGCTCGGATGTGTCTCTCTACCTCACCGTTGATCCAGAAAAGATGAAGTAGAAGAAATGACAGAATTTGAACTGGAATATGATGAAATCCCCGTTGGCGGAATAGCTGAAAACGGAGCGATACTGGAAGAGGGCGGAGACGATGAAGAGCAGGGAATGTTCGAGCATTTCCGCCTGAATGTGGATAAGGGCCAGGAACCTATGCGCGTGGACAAATATATGTCCTGCCATCTCGAGGATACCTCCCGTCACAGGGTCCAGTGCGCCATCAAGGAACAGTATGTCCGTGTCAATGACAAAATAGTAAAGGCCAATTACATAGTCCGTCCCGGAGATGTGATACGTTTCGTGATGCCCTACAGGCGTCGCGGGCTGGAGATACTTCCGCAGGACATTCCTCTGGACATAGTCTATGAGGATGATGACGTGCTTCTGGTCAACAAGGCTGCAGGTATGGTCGTCCATCCCGGTCACGGCCATTTTGAAGGTACGCTGATAAATGCCCTTTCATACCATCTTGGAATATCGCAAGGCCCTGAGGCTGAGGATGAAAGGATGGGAATTCTGGTGCATCGCATAGATAAGGACACCTCCGGTCTGCTGGTTGTTGCCAAGAATGACGAAGCCCAGCTCAGGCTGGCGCGCCAGTTCTTCGAGCACTCCATCGAAAGACGCTATGTCGCAGTGGTATGGGGCAATATAAAAGAGGACGAGGGTACCATTGACGGCAATATCGGCAGAGACCCAAATGACCGCCTCCGTTTCAGGGTCTATGACGACCCTGATAAGGGCAAGCGCGCGATAACCCATTACAGGGTATTGCAGCGTTTCGGCTTCGTGACCGTTGTGGAATGCAAGTTGGAAACTGGTCGTACCCATCAGATAAGGGTGCATATGAGCCATATCGGTCATCCTCTCTTCAATGACGAGAGATATGGAGGCTCTGAAATCCGTCAGGGAACCATTTATGCCAAGTACAAGCAGTTCATCGAGAACTGTTTCAAACTATGTCCCCGCCAGGCCCTGCACGCCAAGACTCTGGGCTTTGTTCATCCTTCAAACGGACAGTGGATGCAGTTCGATTCAAAGCTGCCTGAGGATATGGCGGCCCTCATTGAGAAATGGGACTCTTATGTCTCTTCAAATCTGTAATTATTTCAGAGTCAAATATTTCCTCGTGATATAACCCCTCTTGTCCACTTCAATGATATGAGGCAGGACTGATAGGTCGAACTGGTCCAGCAACTTCTTGTCCGGCTCGACAAAAAGGAATTTGGCATCCGGGCTTTCTTTCAAAATGGATGCTGCCGCTTCTGCCACTTCGGCACAGGACGAACAGCCCGGACTATGGAAAACTATCCATCCAGGTGAACCCTTCAAAGCCCTCAGCCTGATCTTCCGCGGCTTTATCTCATCAAGAGGCTGCCCGGCATTGCGTACTGTCTTCAGCCGTCCCGTAATCCTCAGGGTAGCGATGCGTGAGCCTATGGGAGCCCTTGAGAGCAGTTCCTTTTCCATCTGCGCCGGTCCAATTATGGCTGCAACATCCTCAGCATCAGACCATAGGGCAGGATCTCCTTCGATATATTGCTCTATGAAAGGCAGGAGGGCCTTCTTGTACTCTTCTCCTTGAGAATCGGACAGATAGTAGAAAAGGTCTCCGAGCATATGCTTGCAGAGCACGCTGTCCTTTCTCTCGAGCGCGAGATTCTTGATATAGGCCGCGGCATTGAGTATTGCCTCCGCATCGGTCACATCCTCTTCGAAGAGCATCTTGTAAAGGGAGAGAGTCTCTCCTGCGCCGTAGTCGTAGGGCCTGATGGTCTCCAGGAGGCGGGACAATGCGTCCGCGTCGAGCTTGCGCCCGATAATGAGCCCGTCCTTATCGACCAGTATCATCTGTGGCGTCTCGAGCACTCCGTATTCCATCTGGTAATTGGAGTCGATTTCAGGGTCCCAGAGGTGATGAATGTTCACTGCCTTCGTCTTCAGAGCCCATCTTTCATTTCTGTAACTGTCCCATTCATCGTGATTTACGCCTGTATATACTGCATAGAAATCAAGGGGAAAGTCAATGCTCTCAAGGATTTGCCTGAGCATAATGGTGGTAAGCTTGCATTTGGCGCAGCTGACATCGTAGAAGTAGATGACACTGGCCCTGCCTTCGGTTGGAAGGGTGACGCTCTGACCCTCCGGATCTTCCATAGTCAGCGCGGGAGCCTTCATTCCGAGCAGGGAATTGCGGTTGAACTGTGCGAACATTCTCGCGCTGAGAAGCTCGAAATCGCTGTTCAATCTGACCTTGCCGCTCTCGAACCACTTGTCCACCATATGGATGGCTACAGCTTCTTCTCCCATTATCCTTGGGTTGCTGTAATGCTGATAGATGTAGGTCGCGACGTGATTTCGCAGAAGCGAGTCCCCACAGCTCTCCACCAGGAAGTCGCATTCAGCCATCTTGTCTTCGAGGGGAAGAAGTTCTATGGCCCTGAAGTACTCTTCGAGCTTTGCATCCATTGCGGCAGCCTTTGAAGAGTCAAGCTGTTGGGCACGGAGAGGTGCTGACAGAGTGAAGAGTACTGTCAGTGCTGTCAATATTCTGCTCAAGAGCCGGTGCATTCTATTGGTGTTCAGGCAGTTTGACTCCTTCCGGGAGGAAGAGGCTGGTATCTCCGTTATGCTGCAGCAGGTCGCGTACCGCTGAAGATGAAATGTGCGCGAATTCCTGTGCGGTTGGGATGATTATAGTTTCAACATCGGGCGCCAGCCTTCTGTTCGCATCGGCTATTGCCCTTTCATTCTCGAAATCAAGCATATTGCGTACGCCCCTCACTATATGGTGTATGCCGAATTCGTGGCAGGTGTCGATGGTGAGATTGTTGTACTTGATGATGCGTATGCCCTCAATTCCCTTGGTGGCCTGGGCGATTATGTCCATCCTCTCGTCCATATTGAAGAAGCCGCGCTTGTCCTGGTTGATGCCGACGGCGATTACCACTTCGTCGAACATTGTCAATGCTCTTTTCAGGATGTTCAGGTGTCCTGCTGTGAATGGATCGAAGGATCCGGGGAATAATGCAGTCTTTTTCATATCTGCCAATTGATGGGAGTCTTTCCTTCCCGGCTGAGTATTCTGTTGGTTTTAGAGAAATGGCCGCAGCCGAAAAATGCTCCTCTCGCAAGTGGAGAAGGGTGGGCGGCCTCCAGTATATAATGGCGCGAACTGTCGATGAGCTCGCGTTTGGATTTGGCGTAATTGCCCCAAAGGAGGAAGATTATGCCTTCGCAATTGTCACTGATACAGCGGATTACGGCATCGGTGAATCTCTGCCAGCCTATATTGCCGTGAGAGGTGGGTTTTGAGGCCTCAACGGTGAGGACGGAGTTGAGGAGCAGCACTCCCTGCTTCGCCCAGCTCTCCAGATTAGGCCTGCCGCTCATCCTGATGCCGAGCTCGGACTCTATTTCCTTGAAGATGTTCTTGAGTGAAGGCGGGGCAGGTATGCCGTCGGGAACGGAGAATGACAGACCCATAGCCTGCCCGGCTCCGTGATAAGGGTCCTGACCGAGGATTACGACCTTCACTTGGTCCAGAGGGGTCAAGTCGAAGGCCTTGAAAATCATACTTCCCGGAGGATAAATTATCTTACCGGCAGCTTTCTCGCCGTGCAAAAAACGGACAAGCTCCGCAAAGTAGGGTTCATCGAACTCTCTTTGCAGGGCTTGCTTCCAACTCTGTTCTATCTTTACGTCCATCAGAAGATATTGTCAATGACGTCAGAAATGCTGTTGACATATATGAACTCAAGACCTTTGACATAAATCTCCTTGATGTCCTCAATGTCTTTCCTGTTCTCCTCGCATATGACTATCGTGCTGATTCCGGCACGTTTGGCAGCGAGTATCTTCTCCTTTATTCCACCTACAGGAAGCACGCGTCCGCGCAGTGTCATTTCGCCTGTCATCGCAATTCCGGACTTGATCTTCTCGCCCCTGAGGGCTGATACCATCGAGCTGACCATAGTGATGCCGGCAGACGGACCGTCCTTCGGAACGGCTCCTTCAGGCACGTGCACGTGCAAGTCCTTGCCCCCGAATTCTTCAGGACTCATCTTCGCCAGCTCCGGATGCGCCTTGATGTACTGGTAGGCAATGGTCGCAGACTCCTTCATCACATCGCCGAGATTGCCCGTCATTGTCAATGCGCCCTTGCCGCTGCTGACCTGGCTTTCCACGAAGAGTATCTCTCCTCCCATAGCAGTCCAGGCAAGACCGGTAACCACTCCCGGAGCTTCATTGCCCTTCTGCACATCGTGGAAATTGGTCGGCAGACCGAGGTACTCCTTCAGGTGCTGAGTCTTGATGACGCTCGGATAATCCTCTCCGAGGGCAATCTTCTTGGCGGTGACGCGGGCGATTTTGGCAATCTGCTTCTCAAGACCTCGCACGCCCGACTCTCTCGTATAATTGTCAACAATCTGGGCAATGGCACTCTTGTCGATGCGGAGCTCCTTTTTGCCGATTCCGTGCTCCTCGAGCTGCTTCGGCAGGAGGTAGCGCTTCGCTATTTCAGCCTTTTCCTCGGCAAGATAGCCGCTGACGTTGATCAGCTCCATACGGTCGAGCAGGGCTGACTGTATGGTCGAGGTTGTATTGGCAGTGGTGATGAAGAGAACGTTGGAGAGATCGAAGTCCACGTCCAGATAATTGTCGTGGAAGGTCGAATTCTGCTCAGGGTCAAGCACTTCTAGCAGGGCTGACGAAGGGTCTCCCTTGAAGTCGCTGGAGAGTTTGTCGATCTCGTCGAGCACTATTACTGGGTTGGATGTGCCGGCGCGGTTGATGCCGTTAAGGATACGTCCTGGAAGCGCGCCTATGTAGGTCTTCCTGTGACCTCTGATCTCGGCCTCATCGTGCATACCTCCCAGGGCTATGCGCACGTACTTTCTTCCGAGAGCCTTGGCAATGGACTTGCCGAGACTGGTCTTTCCGACTCCCGGAGGGCCGTAAAGGCAGAGTATAGGAGATTTCATATTGCCCTTCAGCTTCAGTACCGCGAGATACTCGATTATTCTTTCCTTGACATTGTCGAGACCGTAGTGGTCCTCGTCGAGTACCTTCTGGGCGTGTTTCAGGTCGAGATTGTCCTTGGAATTCACTCCCCAAGGCAGGTCGACCATAAACTGAAGGTAATTGTATTGTATGCTGTAGTCCGGTGAGCTCGGATTGTACCTTTCGAGCTTCATCAACTCCTTGTCGAAGATTTCGCGGACCTCCTTCGACCACTTCTTGGTGTCCGCCTTCTGGCGAAGTTTGTCGAAGTCGCCGCTTTCATCCATTCCGAGCTCCTCCTGAATGGTTCTGAGCTGGTTGTTGAGGAAGTACTCACGCTGCTGCTGGTCGATTTCACCCTTGACCTTCTGATTGATTTCCTGCTTTATCTTGAGGAACTGGACCTGAATGTCGAGAACGGTGAGGAGCTTCATCGCACGGACACGCATATCGTCGTATTGAAGGAGATCGACCTTGTCAGTGAAATTGTCCACCTCTATGGATGTGGCAATGAAGTTCACGAGGAACTGGAAATCATCGATGCCCTTGAGTGCGGATATGGTCTCCTTCGAACCGAAAGGGGTGGACTTGAGTATGGTTGTGGCCTTCTCCTTGAGGGATTCCATAATCATCCTGTTGTCAGGAGCCTTCTCGTTGACCATAAGGTCGTCAAGATAGTGTACTCTGGCCTTGATATAAGGGTCATAGCAGACTATTCCGTCAACGGAGAGGCGCTTGAAGCCCTGGAGTATGGCAGTGATGGTGCCGTCAGGCATCTCGAGCGTGCGGATTATCCTGACGAGTGTGCCGTATTGGCTGAGGTCCTGTAGCTGGGGGTCTTCCACGTTTACATCCATCTGTGGAACTGCACCGATGAAGAGATTGTCCTTCTCGGCATCCTTGATTATGCGTATGGATTTCTCACGACCAATGGTGACAGGATAGACGGTCCCCGGGAAGATTACCGCATTCCTGAGTGTCAGGATGGGCAGAGTGTCCGGGAGCTCCGCTTCGTTGAATTTCAATGTGCCATCGCCCTGCATTACGGGAATGATGTTCACTTCCGCTCCTCCGGGGATGAAAAAGGCTGTATTTGTTTTGTTGTCCATCATATTTCTATAGTCGGTGTTGTCAAGTTTCGGGACGGCACGCTCTGTCTGCCAATTTGTCAGCAGACGCGATGCTGATTCCGCGGCTGTAAATATAGTCAATCTCTGTGCCATTGACTAAACTGTCACCATTTTCTTTATAAGGTGTGAAAAAAGCGGCTTGCGATTTTTTCGATATGATTTTGATTATTAAAAAAATAAGTCTAATTTTGCAGTCCATTTCGAATATAATTTGAAAATCAAAATCAGATAAACGTTATGACTAAAGCAGAAATCGTAAACGAAGTTGCAAAGCAGACAGGTATGGATAAGACCGAGATCCAGAAGGTCATCGAGTCATTCATGGAGTGCATCAAGGACTCTCTTGCAAAGGGCAACCCTGTTTATCTTCGCGGATTCGGCAGCTTCATTATCAAGCACAGGGCTGAGAAGGCCGCCAGGAATATCACCCAGAAGACCACTATGACTATTCCTGCACACGATATCCCGGCATTCAAGCCTGCAAAGGTATTTGTTGCATCAGTCAAGGAGAATTAATTTTTAATATTTTAGAATTATGCCAAACGGAAAGAAGCACAAGAGGCATAAGATGGCTACGCACAAGCGTAAAAAGCGTTTGCGCAAGAATAGACACAAGAAGAAGTAATACGCTTCTTGGTCTGCCATTTTAGCATTCTGCTAAAAGAAAAGGGTCTGGCCGGACGGGTCAGCCCCTTTTAGTTTACCAACATTCGTTCTTTAAAATCAAATTTCCTGATGGAAAACGAGAAAAATGAAAAAGACCTCGTGGTCGATGTAGGCTCGGCTGAAGTCAATATTGCCTTGATGGAAAACCATAGGCTTATTGAGTACAGTAAGGAATCCAGTCAGGGACATACCTTCTCGGTGGGAGACGTCTTCCTCGGACGTGTCAAGAAGATAATGCCGGCGCTCAATGCCGCATTCATCGATATAGGAGACAGCAAGGAAGCGTTCATCCACTATCTCGACCTGGGATTGTACTTTACAGCTTTTGACCAGTTTGTAAAGAACTCGAATCCCAATGCGGACCTGAAGGGACTCTTCTCCAACATCACTCTGGGACCCATACTTGCCAAGGAGGGTCACATAGAGGATGTGCTGAAGGTCGGTCAGATGGTCATCTCGCAGATAGTAAAGGAGCCGATTTCCACCAAGGGTTCCCGGCTGACCGCGGAAATTTCATTGGCAGGACGTAATATTGTACTGCTTCCCTTCGCAGAGAAGGTGAGCGTATCCCAGAAAATCTCTTCCAAGGAAGAAAAGAAGAGGCTCGAGACCCTGGTCAGGAGCATACTCCCTAAGAATTACGGAGCGATCATACGCACTGCGGCAGAGGGCAAGACCGCTGCCATACTTGTGGCCGAACTCCGTTCCCTTATTGAAAAGTGGGAGGGTTCGTGGCAGCGTCTCGCCAAAAACAAGGGTATTGGACTGCTCTTTTCAGAGTACAGCAAAACCACCACCATACTCAGGGACCTTCTGAATGACTCATTTACAAATGTTTATGTCAACGATGAGAAGGTTTTCGAGGAGACTAGGAAGTATATCTCGCTGATTTCTCCTGAGCAGGAGAAGATAGTGAAGTTATACCAGGGCAAGGAGCCGATTTTTGATCATTTTGAGGTCAACAGACAGATCAAGGGCTCGTTCGGAAAGGTGGTGCCGATGAAGCAGGGAACCTACCTTGTCATCGAAACAACGGAAGCCTTGAACGTGATAGACGTGAATAGCGGAATACGTGCCAAGACTACCGACCAGGAAGAAAACACCTATGAGGTGAACCGTATTGCTGCGGAAGAGATTGCGCGTCAGCTGCGCCTGCGTGATATGGGAGGAATAGTCATTGTGGACTTCATCGACATGGCGTCGGGAGAGCACAGGAACAACCTCTTCAAATATATGCAGGAGCTTATGGACAAGGATAGAGCCAAGCACAATGTGCTGCCTCTCACCAAGTTCGGTCTGATGCAGATTACCAGACAGAGGATACGTCCGGCTACCCAGATTGACACATCCGAAGTCTGCCCAGTGTGCCACGGCACCGGGAAAATCCATTCCAGTGCAGTAATCGACGAGCAGGTGGAGAGGGATTTGTCCGAACTGGTTACAGATAAAGGCTTGAAGATGGTCAATTTGACTGTGAGCCCAATTTTGGGAGCTTATCTTTCGCGCGGATTGAGTTCATTCCTGTCCAAGTGGAGGAGAAAGTACAAATGCAAGGTTAAAGTCACGGAAAACAATGACTTTGCAGTTCTGCAATATGAATTTTCGAATGATAAAGGAGAAAAGCTCATCTGATGATGAGCTTTTTTTAGTTTTATTCACCTCAAAGGCAAAATAATCATTTCGGATTTGCTATTTTTGTAAAAACCAAAGCATTACGCCAATGAATGGAATAGGAAATGATTTCAAGATTCTCCGGGATCAGACCGTGGACGGTATCAGATATGTGGCTGCTATGCCCAGCGGTCTTGTCTGTTCATCCCTCATTGAGTTCGAACTTCATCCTGACGGAAGCCTGCACAAGCTCCGTTACCAGAGAGGCTGTCACGGAAATCTTCAGGCCATAGGCCGTCTGGTCGAGGGCAAGGATGCTTCGAGCATAGCCGAGCTGCTCGCGGGAGTTGATTGCCACGAAAGAGGAACTTCCTGCACCGATCAATTGTCGAGGATACTCAAGTCCTTGAAATAATTCCTTCCATTGTATATCTTTGTGAAAACCACCTGATTATGGCAGCTAAGAAAAAGACCGGAAAAAAGCTTCCGGCCGTATCCCCTGATTTTCTGGACAGGCAGAGAGAATCTCTCCGCCGTACCCACAGGCAGGTAATCTATTTGAATGACTATGAGCTGGCAGCGGTAAAGGAATATTGCCGCCAGTTCAAGATTTCCGCGAGGTCCTCACTGTATCGTCAGGCCATAATGGAGAGAATACTCTCCGGACTGGACGAGAAGCATCCTACGCTGTTCTAGTCTCTGCTCCTGGCCATTGACACGTAGTAGAGCAGGGTGGCGAGGGAGCCTATTACGGCTATCACATAAGTATAAGCAGCCCACTTCAGCGCATCGATTGCCCAAGGGGCAGTTTCAGCTGAAGCGATATTGCTGCGCTTGAGCCAGCTGACGGCCCTCTGGCTGGCATTAATCTCTACAGGCAGTGTGACGATGCTGAAAAGTGTACTCATTGCGAAGAGGGCGATTCCCAACCATAGCAGCGAAGGTGTGATATTGATCAGGAGCACACCTGCGAGCAGCACCCATTGCACAACATTGCTGGCGAAATTGACCACGGGTACGAGGGCGGTGCGGAGTCTCAATGGGGCATAGCCCTGGGCGTGCTGCACTGCATGGCCGCATTCGTGTGCTGCAACGGCCGCAGCTGCGATGCTCCTCTGGCTATAGACGCTTTCGCTGAGGTTCACCGTCATAGTCTCGGGATTGAAGTGGTCTGTCAATTGCCCGGGAACGCAGGTTACATTTACATTATAGATTCCATTGTCTTCGAGCATCTTTCTGGCGATTTCCGCTCCTGTGAGCATTCTGTCGTTCGGAATCTTCGAGTACTTCTGGAATTTGCTCTGAAGTATAGCCTGGATGATGTAGCTGGCTACCATCACGAGAATCATTATCAGCCAAATGTTCATTTTTTTTCTTCAATTGTCAGGTTTTATGGCAATATTGCCGGTATAAGGGTATCAAAAACCAAGCCTGTGTGCTTGTATGACATTTTGTCGCAAGAAACGCTTTTTTTTAGTAATTTTGTGCCCGTTTAACGCGACCGTATATGCAGCATAAAGATACAGATTTTTCCAGACTTGAGCTAAATCTCGGCGCTTGCAGGGACAATTACCGCTATTTCAGGTCCTTGCTCGAGCCTTCGACCAGGCTTCTTGTGCTTGTTAAGGCCAATGCCTATGGCCACGGTTCTGCGGAATTCGCCCATATGATGCAGGATTGCGGTGCCGATTACCTGGCAGTAGCCCTTCCTGTTGAGGGTATGGAATTAAGGCGTGCGGGAATTAGTCTTCCAATTCTGGTGCTCACTGCCGGAATTGATTTCTTCCAGGAGATAGTGGACAACAGGCTTGAGCCAGGAATACCGAATCTATATACTTTGAAGGCGTTCTGTTCTTATCTTGCAGGACGCAATATTAAGGATTATCCCATACACATAAAGCTGGATACAGGTATGCACAGGCTGGGCTTTATGGGCAGCGAAATAGAAGAACTCAAGAGTTTTCTGCTTAATGGAGCCGATTCAAGGGTGAGGGTCAAATCCTGCTACTCCCACCTCGCTGCTTCGGAAGACCCGCAGGAGGATGCTTTCACCCTTGGGCAGATTTCGATGTTCAAGGCCAATGCCGACTCCATAAGCTCTGGACTTGGCTATAAGCCTATGTATCATATACTTAATTCTGCCGGTATCCAGCGCTTTCCGCAGTTCCAGTTCGATATGGTAAGATTGGGTATAGGCATCTACGGCATCAGTGCACTGCCGGGAGTAAAGCTTAAACCCGTCGCTTCCCTGAAAGTCAAGGTCCTTCAGGTCAAGACCCTGTCTCCCGGGGATGGAACCATAGGCTATGGCAGACACGGCAGAATCGCTCCTGAGGGAACAGTCATTGCCACCATACCAGTGGGGTATGCTGACGGAATTGACAGACATCTCGGCTGCGGCCGCGCTTCCTTTTCGGTCAATGGCCACAGAGCGCCTACCATAGGCAATATCTGTATGGATATGTGTATGATTGACGTGACGGGTCTGGACGTCGAACCAGGAGATACGGTGACCATTTTCGGCAGCGATCCTACGGCCTCTGAACTAGCCGCTATCCTGGATACAATTCCTTATGAGATAATGACTTCCGTGCCTCAAAGAGTGGAAAGGGTCATCAAACGCTAAGTCCGGGCAAGGCAGAGGCTCAATCCTCGTCGGAGTAGCCTGACGAGAAATCTATGCCATCCCAAAGCGCATCCATTTCGCGCCTGTCCTTCTTTGTTGGGCGTCCGCTGCCCCTGTCCCTTTTGACAAAGAAAGTCTCGCGAGGGGCGTGAAGCTTGTCCAGTTCGGACTGGGGTGTCAGGTTCTCGGCAAACTCGGGAACGAGCTGTGCTCCCATCCTGTTTTCCGCGATTCTCAATACCTTGTAGCTGTATTGGACCGCACCCTTCCTGACGGAGATGGAATCTCCAGCCTTGACTGTCTTGGAGGGCTTGGCCGCTACTCCGTTCAGCTGCACCTTATTGCCATTGCAGGCCTCGGTAGCTTCGCTTCTGGTTTTGAAAAGCCTGATTGCCCAAATATATTTGTCGATTCTCGTGCTGTCTGCCATAATTAATCCTCCTCGTCTTCCGGAAGTCTCTCTTCAGCGTTCGGGTCAATGTAAGGGTCCGGAGTCTCAATGTCCTCTAGGAAGGTCTCGATCAGCACTGTTCCGCTCTGGCGCGGAACCAGATAGAAATCCTCAATCTCTGCCGGGACGAGCATAGTCGAACCAGCACTCAGGATATAGTTCTCCATCCTGTTCTGCTCGTCAGGAACTTGAATCGAAGCCTCTCCTTCCAGACAGGTGTATATTGAGAAACTGTCTGCCTTGGCTGCGAATACGTGAAGCGGATCCTTGAGCGCAATCTTGCTGATGGAGAACTCAGGCCTTTTAACCAGCTGCTCTGTAGGACTCCCGCCTTCTCCGTTAAGTTTCTTAGGCTGAGGCTTATATGCCTTGTAATCAATGAAATCCAAAGCTTCGACCACGCTGAGAGCACTATCGAACTCGACTTCCGAAACGGTCTTACCCCATCCTGTGATGCAGAAATCGAGAGGGGAGGCTTCGCTGATTTCGAGCAATGTGACAGCCGCTGCCGAATGAACCGTTCCCGGTTCAATCATAAACCAATCTCCCTTCTTCGGCCTGATGACATTCAGCAGGGACTCCATATCTCCGCTCAGGCTTCTTTGGTAGAAATCGCTGACGTCAGCATCCTCCTTGAAGCCCATATAGATTTTCGAGTTCTCGTCAGCGTCCACCACGTACCATAGCTTCGCTTTGCCCAGGAAATCATATCTTTCTGCGGCAATTTCGTCGTTGGGATGCACTTGCAGGGGTATTCTCTCCTCTGCGCTGATGAACTTCACTCCTACCGGGAACTGGCGGCCGAAACTCTTGAAAGCGCTTTCTCCTACTATGCGGTCCAGGTACATATCCATAAGTTCTCCTATGGTATTTCCGGCGAGCCATCCTTCCCGAACCTGTGAATCCCTGTAACCAAGGTCTGCAAGTTCGTGGCTTTCAGCTACTCCGGCATCCTTGGGAAGAAGCTTTTCACTGCCTTGGTCATCGGTCTCGATAAACTGTTTCTCATAAAGTCTGTGCAGCCTGTCGCCGCCCCAATCGTAGGTTTCAGCGATGGGGAGGAAGCTGAGGGGGTATAGTTTCTTAATCTCTTCCATAATTATATCGCACAAAGTAAACGAAAAAAACGTAACTTCGCAAAGCAAAGAATCATTACGATAAAAAGGAAAGACTGGATATGAAAGGCGTTAGCATTTTTCTTGCCGAAGGCTTCGAGGAAGTTGAGGCTCTCGCTACTGCTGACATCCTCCGCAGGGGTGGAGTGGATGTAAAGCTTGTTTCTATTACTGAAGACAGCATCGTTAAGTCATCTCACGGAGTGAGCGTAAAGGCAGATCTCACATTCTCTGAATACCGTCAGGCCTGTTCAGCAGGAGACTGCTGTGAAAAAGACTTTATGGTTTTCCCGGGAGGAATGCCGGGAACCAAGAATCTTGCAGCCTGTCAGGAACTTATGTCAATGATGAACGAGCACTATGGGGCCGGTGGCTCGGTAGCGGCTATCTGCGCTGCTCCAGGACTGGTACTCAGCCAGTTGAAAGGTATTGAGGGGAAGAACTTCACCTGCTTTGACAGCTTCGAAGGCTATCTTGAGGAAAAGGGAGCCAGATTCTCGCCAAGGCCTGCAGTGACAGATGGACGGGTAGTCAGCGGAAGAAGCGCAGGACACGCCATTGCCTTTGGCCTGCATATACTTGATATTGTCAAGGACGCTGAAACTGTAGTGGCTGTCCGCCATTCGGTTATGCTTGACACTCTTCCTGAATAGGCATTCCGGCTATCTCAGGTCGGTGATGATATAATCCTTGCCCAACTCCTTGGTATTCAGTCTGAAAGAGCTGAGATCCAAGGAGTTGTCCAGTTTGTAGTTCCTGATGGTGATGGCGATGAGGTTTCCGTCGGAGGTACTGATATTGACTCCTGCGGGCTGATTGCCCTGAGTCAGAAAGAGCGACACTTCCTTTATGCTGCTGCCCTTCTTCTTTGGCACCAGTCTGATTTCGCTTACGCTCTTCCCATTGAAGCTGGCAGTGCCGCTGTCCTTGTAGTTGAAGGCGCTGTCCAGTGCACCGACCAGTAGCGCGGGATTTGCCTCGTAGTCAAGTTCCTGAGCTTCAATGTTTTCGATATAGCACTCCTCCGCTACTACATCCACGGTCCAACGCGTCTTGCCGTCGCAGCGTATGTCCAGGCCATTGCCCTCCATAGTGAAGGCATCGCCCTGGAGCCTGACTGAACCGGAGCCGTTCATCGGAAGGGAACCGCTCATCGAGTAACTGTAGTCGAAAGAAGCGAGCCTGCCTTGGAGGCTTTTCGCGAATGCGGCAGCAGGGGTTGAAGCAGCCGAGACCGTTTGAGCCAAGGCTGTGAAGGGTGAGGCGCCGGCAAACAGCAGCGCCATGCAAACAAGGGCTTTTGTCAATATTCTCATTACTTCTGATATGCTTTGAGAATCAGCTCGAGGTCATCCATATTTGAAATGAGCACTTGGCGCGGCTTCGAACCCTCCTGAGGACCCACGATGCCTGCCGCCTCCAACTGATCCATTACACGACCTGCCTTTGCATATCCCATACCAAGACGTCTCTGAATATCGGAAGTTGAGCCTTTTTGTGTCATAACTACCATTCTGGCAGCCTCTTCGAAGCGCTCATCGAGATCCTTCATATCTATCATACCGCCTCCGCCTTCTCCGTCAGCAGGGTCAGGGTCAGGGAGGTAAAATGGTGTGTTATAGCACTTTCCGTAACCGGTCTGCTTCTCGATATAATTCGTGATGGCATTGATTTCATCACTGTCAATATATCCGCACTGTATTCTCTCGGTATCCACTCCCGCATAATAGAGCATATCTCCGCGTCCTATCAGTTTCTCTGCACCCGAGGTGTCGAGTATGGTGCCGGAGTCGGTTTTTGTAGAAACGCGAAAGGCAATACGTGAAGGGAAATTGGCCTTAATGAGTCCCGTAATGACATCGACCGAAGGCCTCTGGGTCGCAATGACCACGTGTATGCCCGCTGCTCGTCCCTTCTGGGCGAGGCGCACGATTGAAGACATAATGCTCCTCTGCATATTCTTGCCCTCGGAACCGTTTCCTCCTGACATTGCCAGATCGGCGTACTCGTCTATGATGACTACCAGATAAGGCATATACTTGTGTCCGTTCTGAGGATTCAGTTTATGATTCTTATATCTCTCGTTGTAGAGTTTGATATTGTTAACATAGGCCTTGCTGAGCAGCTGGTATCTTTCGTCCATCTCTATGCAGAGTGAGCGCAGTATCCTTTCCGCGTTCTTCGGGTCCTTGACGATGGACTGGCTCTTTTCCTCCTCTTCGTCTGCAGCCGTCGGCAATACGGCGAGATAATGCTTCAGAAGCCTTCCATATGGGGTGAACTCCACCATCTTCGGGTCAATGAAAACGAGCTTGAGCTCGGCAGGATGTTTCGAGAAGAGCAATGACGATACGAGTACGTTCAATCCCACAGACTTTCCCTGTTTCGTAGCTCCGGCAACCAGCAGGTGGGGAGCATCCGCGAGATCGAAGACCTTCACCTTTTTCTGGATGTTACATCCTATGGCCACAGGCAGTTCGGCCTTGCTGTTCCTGAAAGCCTCGTCGTTCAGCAAGCCCTTTACCGGCACGATGGAAGGTGTATCGTTCGCCACCTCTATGCCCACTGAATCTGGAAGGGTGGTGATACGTACTCCTCTGGCATTCAGTGACATAGCTATGTCATCATTAAGTTTCTTGATGCTCGCAATCTTTACGCCCGGAGCAGGATATACCTTGTACAGGGTCACTGTAGGTCCGACTACAGCCTTGACATCGATGATGTCTATCTTGTAGTTCTTAAGGGTAGAACGTATCTTGTTGTTGTTTCGGTTGAGCTCCTCGTCGGATACTATGTGGTTGTTCTCCGCGTGGTCCTTGAGCAGTTCAAGCTCTAGCATATTATAACTTGGAAGCCCCTCGGGAGGGTCCAGGCGAACATCGATTTTAGGAAGGTCCTTCTTGACCTCGGTAGCGATTTCCTCACCTCTGTCAATCTCGAAATTGCCCTCGCTCTCCAATGGCTTCCAGTCATTATCGCCCTTCGCCACGACTTCGTCCGGAACAGGATTCTCATCCAAAGCCGCTGTTTCATTCTGGGCAATGTTGACAGTCTGAGCCTCAGTCTCCCTTTCAACAGGTAAATTCTCAAGCTCTATAGCCGGAGCCTTTGCTGGCTCAGTCTGCTCAGTTTCCACCACCGTCTTTTCTTCAGGCTTCGGGGCTTTCGCTCCGGCATTTTCAGCCTTGCCAAGGGAACTGAACCAATGGGCGAACCTGTCGCTGCAGAGGAAAATCCAGGCACAGACAATAGCCGCAAGGAATGCAGCCGTCAATATAGGGCCGAAGAGATTGTTCAGGCCTCCGGCAATGAAAGCGCCGCAGCTGCCTCCGATACCGGAGCCGTAAAGGCAGCCCAGACCGACCAGATCGCCCAGGAAGGAGAAGACCAATGAGGCAATGAAGGCCCCGGAAACGGTAATCAATGCTGTCTTCAGGAGAGAGTGCTTCCATTTTCCGGCTATCAGTCTGGCCGAAACTGCAAAGAGCAGGAGTATGAGCGCAAAACTGCCCCAGCCGAACCAGTCCCCTACGAGGGTATCGGCCCACTTCAAGCCCAGCTTGCCTCCGAGATTGGCCACATCCACAGCCTTGTCCAGCATATCTGGGTCTGTAAGCAGGCTTTGATCCTGCTTCCATGTGAAGATATAGGACAGTGAAGCTACCAGTGAAAACAGGGCAAACAGTCCCGTAGCCACTCCGACAGCCTTAATGGCAGATGCTTTCTGGTGGTCATCCCAGGTTCTCCAGAATTTCAACTTCATACTTATTTCTTCCTATTGTTTGGCCTGCGGTTCTTCTTGTTGATCCAGTTTCTGTTCCTGTTCTGGGCGTTCTGCTGCGTTCCTCCCACATTAATGCTCATACCCGGCCTCGCAAAGGTAGCCGAGTCATTGATTTTTGTGAGGCTTATACCTTCCGGAACGCGGATGCGGTAGTCGGAAAGCTTCTCGATATCCTTGAAAATGGTTTCGTCCGCCACACTGTCCTTGTTCCAAATCAGGTACTGCTGTCTCATATAGACGGCCAGGGACTTGATCATAGCGGTCTTGATTTCACCGTCAGGCTCAGCTGCGATCAGGTCAATGATACTCTCGATATTCCTTCCGTAATGGCTGGCTTTGACAGGTTTGTTCTTCAGGGGAATAATTTGAGGTTTGGACTGTATTTCTTCCAATGATGGAGCCGGATAAGGTGCATCTATATCCAGGTCAAGTCCGGCTATAAGATAGAGGTGATCCCAGAGCTTCTGCTCGTAGTTCTCCTGGCTATGTACCTGAGGATTAAGTACTTCCATAGCCTTGACCACGGCGCGTGCCTGGAGGCTTCTCTTTTCCTTGTCCTCGATACCCTTCAGGATTTCCACCATACTGAGAATGTTCCTGCCGTATTCAGGCATTTGAAGTTTTTCACGCTCGGTATTGTAATACAGTTTTATTGTGTCGTTGTTGGCTTCCATTGTCAGTCTTTTTGTTCAAGTTACAAATATACTAAAAATGTTTTGTTCAAGTTTGTATTTCTTAGTACCTTAGAACTTCTTATTCTAATCTTCGCTTATGTTCAAGGATTATCGAGTGGCGGAGCACGTTTTCCGCATCATTTTGCCCGACGACAGGGATTTCAGGCCCCTTTTGGCTCAATATGAGCCATTTGAGGCTGACACTGTCACCCCACCGCTCTTTATTCTTGAAAAGGTGGGCTCTTTTGATGCTGAGGCTGCGAAAATGCTGTATCGTGACGAGGCTCCCGATGAGGGGCAGACAGGCATTGAGCTTTACAGAACAACGGATGGCTCTGTCCTTGCCTGCATTGCTCCGGCTCGCGGAGAGGCTCCGAAGGCCAGGGTCCTTTTCAGCCCGGATTACCGCTCCGCCCACTTCTGCTGTTCGGATGAGGATTTTCTCTTCGCACTGAACAATGCGCTTATGCTGCAGTTCGCATTTGCCACCGCTCCTCTGAAGACGCTGGAATTGCACGCATCCGTCATTGTCAATGGTGGCAGAGCCTATCTCTTCCTCGGCCCGAGCGGCAGCGGCAAGAGCACACACAGCCGTCTATGGATCAAGAATGTAGAGGGAAGTGAGCTTCTCAATGACGATAATCCATTGCTCCGTATTATGGATGATGGAAGTGTTCGCATCTATGGTTCGCCTTGGAGTGGCAAGCTTCCTTGTTACCGGAATCTCTCTTTTCCGGCAGCAGCCTTTGTGCGAATAAAGCAAGCCCCTGCAAACAGGGCTGTACGTCTGGGAATTCTGGAGTCATATGCGACCTTATATTCTTCAGTATCAGGGCTTAAGAATGACAGGACCATGGCTTCCCACTTGCATCGGAGCCTGGAGAAGGCCGTGCTTGCAGTGCCTTGTTATAATATGGAATGCCTCCCTGATGATGATGCTGCCAGAGTTTGCGCAGCGGCAGTAAGGGATAATGGAGAAGGTAGCGGCAATGAGTGAAAACAGCATAAGGGTACCAAATGAACTGCTCCTGTCCGAGATTGGAAGACTGCTTGCGCAAGGCAAGCGCTGCAGCCTGAGGACCAAGGGCTCGAGTATGCTTCCCTTCATACGCGGGGAGCGCGACTCTGTCGTGCTGGAGGCATTGCCCGAAATACTGGCCGGAGACATCGTGCTGGCAAAAGTGCCCGGGCGCGGCTATGTCCTTCACCGGGTGATGAGGATTGAGGGGGAGAGGCTTTTCCTGATGGGCGACGGCAATCTCCGCTACGGCGAAGAGTGCAGTCTCTGCGATGTTCTTGGAAGCGTCGTCTGGATAGAGAAGGACTGCGGGGGAGGATTGAAATTGCCAGAGAATCCCGAGGAGCAGGAAGTGTTCAGAAGGGCTCATCCCCGCATCTTCGTGGATCCGCGCTCGCCGGGACAATTGCGAAAAGCGCGTCTGTGGCGCCTTCTGAAGCCTTTCAGACGCTTGATCCTCGCTGTTTACAGGAGGACGCTGCTGGCAGTCGGAAATGGAGAATTGAATTGAGATAACTCGAAAGCCTATAGGAAAATGAAGGATTTCAAGACTTGTTTGAAAGGAATGATCAGGATGTCGGCTCCGATGAAGGGCCCCATCTTCCTGAGCGTTGTGCTTGGTGCAGCCAGAATTGCTGCTTCGCTGTTTTACGTGTGGATATGCAAAAGGCTTATCGACGTGGCGACTGGCAATGTGGACGGGGAATTGCTCCTATATGTGGCTCTGATGTTTACGGTGATGCTCATCCAACTGCTGCTGGGCACGGCTTCCCAGTGGTGGGAGGGCATAATTGTCACTCGGAATCAGAATGAAACAAGGGCGAAGGTCTTCTCTCACGTTCTGCGCAGCGAATGGAACGGCAGGGAAAGCTTCCATAGCGGGGATATGGTCAACCGCCTTGAAGAGGATATACGCGTCGTGACCGACCTGGTCTGCACTAGGGTACCCAATGTCATTATCACCCTCGCCCAGCTCACGGCTGCCTGCATCTTTCTTTTCGCCCTCTCACCATCCCTTATGTGGGTGCTTCTTATCCTTATGCCCGTGGCAATAATCGGAAGCCGTATGTTCTTCAAGTCCATACGCGCTCTGACTGCACACATAAGGGCGCGGGACAGTGAAGTTCAGGGCTATATGCAGGAGAATCTGCAGTACCGCATCCTGGTCAAGACTCTAGGCAGTGCCGAGAAGGTGATGGAGAAGATGAACTGGCTTCAGAAGGATGTGATGGATAGTACCATCAAACGTCTGAATTACAATGCTATAGCCCGGGGGTTCATGCGCTTGGGCTTTATGGCCGGCTATGCTGCAGCCTTCCTCTGGGGAGTATTCGGAATTAAGGACGGCAGTGTCACCTATGGAATGATGACGGCTTTCCTCCAGTTGGTCGGTCAGATACAGAATCCTATGGTCAATCTCAGTCATCATATCCCCGCCTTCATTCACGGTCTTACCTCGGTCGAGAGAATTATGGAACTTGAAGAACTCCCTTTGGAGGACGCTGCGTCGGAAGTATTGCTCGAAGGCGCTCCGGGTATAAGGGTTGACAATATAAGCTTCAGCTATGAGGATGCAGCTGACAGCGGCCGTGATGCTGTTTTCAAGGGTTTCAGCTATGATTTCCGCCCGGGAAGCGTCACCTCGGTAGTGGGGGAAACCGGTGCCGGCAAGAGTTCATTGTCCCGTATCATACTCGGCCTGCTCAAGCCTTCTGAGGGCAGTGTAAGCATCTACACCGAAGATGGTCGAAGTCTGCCTGCCGGAGCCTCAGCCCGTTGCAATTTTCTCTATGTGCCTCAGGGCAATAGTCTTATGAGCGGCACGATACGCGAGAATCTCCTCTTCGCAAATCCTTCCGCGACTGAGCAGCAGATGAAAGCAGCCTTGCATACGGCTGTCGCGGACTTTGTTTTCGAGCTTCCTCAGGGTCTTGATACCGTTTGCTCCGAAAAGGGCAGCGGTTTGAGCGAGGGGCAGGCCCAGAGAATAGCAATAGCCCGTGCGCTGTTGCACACGGGCGGTATTTTGATACTTGATGAAGCTACTTCAGCACTGGATGTGCAGACTGAGAAGATTCTTCTCGACAGGATTTCTTCAGCCCTGGGAGGGACCAAGACGGTCATCTGGATCACTCATCGCGAAGCCATTGCGGGCATCGCTGACAATGTGTTGAGAATAGATTGAAAGACAATTACTTGACGTCTCTTACACATCTGACTGACGCTCCGAAGCTTTCCTTGGAACCGCTGCCCAGCATGATATCGGCCTTGTCTTCGTAGAAATATCTGTAGTAGGCCAAATCATCATCCTCGGAGTCACTGGTCCAGAAACTTGCATATTCCAGCATACCCTGGAACTTGTTCTTGTCGCCCTCAGTGTCGAGAAGCACATATCCGCAAGGTGTGATATCGAGTCTTAATTTATTGGTAATCTTTACATTAGGCCAATACTCCCACATCGCTTCCTGGTTGAATTTAATGTCTCCCATAAAAGCTCCTGCCACTGAAGCGAGGGATGCGAAACTGTCTGCGTCTTCGGCTCCTGCCACTTTGGCTGCCTTGGCCCAATCATCGAGAGAAGCCAGTCTCCATCCTTCAGGGCAGGCCTCCATAGCCTCGTTCCAATTGTAATAGATTCCGAAGATGCCTGCAAGGTCACTGCAGTCGTCATAAATGGAGATTCCGCTTCCGGCGTAGGCGAGATTGTCCCTGAACCATTCAGTATCTCCAACCCTGGTGCACCAGTACTCGCGTCCGTCTCTCGGATCGGTAAAGACAAAGTCTTTCTCAAAATCGAAATCGCGTCCGGTGAGGCTTCCGTTCTCTCGGTCCTCGCTGACTATGGTGACGGCCTTGGTGGTGCTGGTGGAGTAATATCCCTCCTTGAAAGCGGTGCAGGTGATGCTGATGGTCGTGAAGTCATTCGGCATCCTGAGAGTATATGTCTTGGTCGTGTCCTTCTCGCTGGTGGCGTATGAAGGATACCAGAAATATTCGGCTTCGTTTCCGTCATCGTCAGTCACTCCCGAAGCAGTAATTTCCAGCACGGTGTTGGGGGTGCTGAATGAAGGAAACTCGAATTTGGGGGAGCCGGTGAGATAAGGCAGTGTCTCAGTTTTGTCGTCATCTCCGCAGGATACCGACACTAAAGCTGAAACAGTCAATATGCTGAAAAGAAGGAGTCTGGATTTCTTCATTATTTCTCTTTGGATTATTGAACTGCAAATATGCGTATTTTTGACTTAAAATCCATTACCTTTGTACAAATACTTTGCCTAAGTGGTATGAAAGCGAATTATATTTTCAAACTTGCATTGCTTCTGGTACTCGCATCTGCGGTATCCTGCTCTTCGAGACCAAAATACGTTGATATAGGTGGATACGCCCAGGGAGGCGTTTACAATGTCCGTTTCAATATCAGGGACGCTTCTGTGTCGAAGAACGAAATAGCAGTGCGGATAGACTCCATACTCACATTGGTTGATACCACGCTCTCCGGCTATAACAAAGCCTCTCTCCTTTCCCGTTTCAATGAGGGTGAAAGCATAGTCCCCAATGCTCTTTTCAAGGATATTTATGCATATTGCCACGAGCTTTATGCAGAGACGGAGGGCTGCGTGGATGTGGCTTCGGGGCCGCTTTTCGACCTTTGGGGCTTCGGTTTTTCCAATGACTCCCTACCCGATGAGGCAGCGGTAAAGGCGGCAATGGCTTCCTGCGGAATGGCCAGGCTGAAGGCCGGCATCGACCTTGCCCTTGATGATAGCGGCCTCCTCGATCCCCGGGATCTTCTCCTCGACCCTTCCGGGGATGCGACTCTTCCCAAGCTGAATTTCAATGCGGTCGCGCAGGGATACACCTGCGATTTGGTGGCGCAATATCTCAGCTCAGTTGGAGTAAAGGATATGCTAGTCGATATAGGCGAGATTTATTGCGCAGGAAAAAATCCTCGCGGCGAAGGTTGGAGCATAGGCGTTGACCGTCCCGTTGACGGCAATGACAGCCCCGGTGCAATGCTGGACGGAATTTGGAACTCCGAAGGACGCAGCTGCGGAATCGTGACCTCCGGCAATTACCGCAAATTCTACATCAGGGACGGTAAAAAATACGCTCATACCATTGACCCGCGCAATGGCTATCCCGTTGAGCATCAGCTCTTGAGCGCTTCCATCTCAGCTTCCACCGCAGCAGCTTCCGATGCCTATGCCACCTATTGTATGGTGCTCGGCCCCGAGGCTGCAAAGGAGTTCATCCTTTCCCGCCCCGACATTGAGGGCTATTTGATTTCGGGGAGCAATGAGTCTATGAGCGAGTGGGCTTCAGAGGGCTTCAGCATTACATTGAACAGATAATCTCCAATACCTTCAAAAGACTCTTCACGAGGAATCCGGTGCAATTGACGAGCGCTTCCGGGCAGATGCCCAGGCCGCTCAACGCGCTTGTAGCCAGAGCCGAAACCATAATTGCGGTTGTCAGCGGCATTGCCAGAAGATTGCAGATGAGAAAGAAGCGTGGAAAGGTCCTGAAACGCATCCACACCAGCGGAGCAGTGAAGAGCTGGCAGGAGATGCTCAATGATGCCCCTGTCCAGATTCGGCGCAGGGGATTGAAGGCCGTCCCGTCATCGGGATAGAAACTCTCGAGCAGGGGATGAACGAGGAAGATACCGCACATCGCCAGATAGGAAAGCTGGAAACCCAGTTCTGTGACCACCGTCGGTTTGAAGAGCAATTGTATCGTCAATGCCGTCAGCAGCACCCGGAGCGGGTTCTTCTCCCTTTCCGGATCATAGGCTGCGATTTCGCCCAGGCTGATGAAGAGCCAGGCTCGGACTGTCGAAGAATTTCCACCGCTCATCAGTGTGAAGAAGCCAGAAGAGCCTATGATGGTCAGGCTCCGGAGCTTACGCGCAAGGGGTGAATTTCCGAATAACGATAATATTTTACTGATTACCGTATAAATAATCCCGAGATGCAGACCGCTTAAGGCCAAGATGTGTGAGGCCCCGCTCGCTCTGAACAGTTCGCTGACTTTTCTGTCCAGCCCGCTCCGGTCTCCGCTCAGAAGGGCCTTTAGCAATGCATTGCAGACCCTGTCGCTGAAGGGAATACCGTCAATGGTCGCTTGAAGCGCGGAGGCGCAGCGCCCGAAGAAAGGATGCGGCCCTGAATGAAGGGGAATGCTGGAATACGAGAGGAAACAGAAGAAGCCAAGCAATACGAAAGTCGGGATAATGCTTCCCCTTCCTCCACCGGAGCGGCATATGAGCAGCAGGCTCAATGCGCTCAGGCACAATGATATAGCTGATACAATAATATGAGTATCCCCAAAAAAGGGGATGCTTGATAGAAAAGCCGCCAGGACAGTGCCCGCAGCAAAGGGTATAGAAACCGCCTCGATATCTCCCGCCACAACCATTTCACACCGTATTTTTGTAAAAGTACTTATAATTATTTAATTTTGCGCGGATAATCCGAAAATAACCAAATATTCATAAAATGATCATTCTTGTAATCAATTGCGGTAGCTCTTCCATCAAGTATCAGCTTCTTGATATGAAGAGTGACGATGTATACGATCTTCTGGCCAAGGGTCTCGTTGAAAAGGTGGGACTTCCTATGGGATGCATAACCCATAAGCCTACGGGCAAGGACAAGATGTACAAGGAACTCTATATTCCTGACCACAAAGTCGGAATGCAGATTGTACTCGATGCTCTTGTGGATCCGGAGCATGGTGTGCTCAAGTCTTTCGATGATATCGAGGCTATAGGCCATAGAGTAGTCCAGGGTGCAGACTTCTTCTCAGGCAGCGCCATTGTCAATGAGGATGTTATTTCCAAGATTGAAATCTGCTGTGACTACGCACCTCTCCACAATCCTGCGCATCTCCTTGGAATCACGGCTTGTCAGCACGTTCTTCCGTCTGTGCCTCAGGTAGTTACCTTCGATACGGCTTATCATCAGACTATGCCTGACTATGCCTATATGTATGCTCTCCCTTACGAGTATTACGAGAAGTACCGCGTGCGCAGATACGGAGCTCACGGCACCTCACACCAGTTTGTTGCAGACAAGGGAGCAAAGTTCGTTGGACTCGACCTGAACAACTCGAAGATTATCACCTGCCATATCGGAAACGGCAGTTCCATCTCAGCCATTGTAAACGGAAAGGTTGTCGATACATCAATGGGCTTCACCCCGCTCGAGGGAATGATTATGGGTACGCGTTGCGGCAATGTCGATCCTAACGTCGTTACCTATATTATGAAGAAGGAGAATCTCACTCCTGACGAGATGATCACCATTATGAACAAGAAGAGCGGTTTCCTCGGAGTCTCAGGCGTTTCATCAGATGCCCGTGACATCGATAAGGCAGCCAACGAGGGCAATTACAGGGCCAAGCTCGTCTTCAAGAAGCTTTCATACGACATCATCAAGATTATTGGCTCATACATAGCCGTTATGGATGGTGTCGATGCCATCTTCTTCACAGCCGGTATAGGTGAGAACAATGTACGCCTCCGCCGTCGCGTCTGTGAGAACTTCTCATATATGGGACTCAAGTTCGATTATGAGGCAAATGTGGCCCAGGGAGTTGACACCCTGCTTTCTTGTCCTGACTCAAAGGTGAAGGTGGCCCTGATTACCACCGACGAGGAGCTGCTTATCGCCCGCGACACTATGCATCTCGTTCTAGGAGAGTAAGTTATTTGCTCTCGTAGAAGAAATCCCTGTGTGGCAGCACGGTCGAGTACTTTGCCCTGCACTTCTTCATAAGATCGGTAGTGTAGCGCGAGAATTGCGGACCCTTCCAAGTGCTGGTATTGGTAATCAGTATCCAGCACTCCCCGTCAGGGAACTGCTTCACCAGGGCACTGGTTCCTGAAAATGTGCCTGTACGTGTCCATTCTCCGTCAGGCTTAGTATCGTTCCAGCCAAGGGAATAGGTATTTTCATCGAAGTATTCCGTCATCTGTCTCACGCTTTCAGCACTGATGATGTCGGGTACTTCGTTGCGTCCGTCTATCGAGGCGACGAATCTCGCGAGTTCAGGGGTTGATGCCACCCAGGCGCCGGCTCCGGAGAGTGCCCTGATGTCATTTCCACCATAGCAGCGGACCACCATCTTGCCGCTGTTGTTGTATTCCTGCACCGGCTCGTCATTGTCCTGGACATAGTAACGGGTCTCATTGTCATAGCGCTGGGAGTAATAATTGTTGGCAATCCTGAAATCAGTGCAGCCTGCAGGCTTGAGGACATTTTCCTGCATCCAGTCCTCGTAGGTTTCCCCGGTCAGCTTTTCTATTACCATTGACAGAAGCAGATAGCCGAAGTTCGAATAGTACTGGGATGTGCCAGGCTCGAACTGCAGCCTTCTCTTTAGCTGAATCTTTACGAGGGTCTCATTGTCCGGAGGGGTGTCGAGACGGTTCTGGAGCATTATGGTTCTGGTCGAGAACATAGGATCCCCGGCTCTGGTGGTGAAACCTCCCTTGTGTCTCAGAAGGTCCTCTACGGTGATTTTGAAATAATTCTTATCTTTGATGATCTCAGTGTAGGTACTGTCATTCAATATGCCTTCGGGGCCGAAAACCTTGTCTGAGAGGGAAAGCCTGCCCTGTTCCTGGAGAACCATTATTCCAGTGGCGGTGATAAGCTTGGAAACCGAGGCCATTCTCAATATGGTTCCGGGAGTCATTTCTCTTTTTTTCGCCTCATCTGCCCAGCCATAACCTTTGGCATACACCAGGGAGTCGTTTCTCATAATCGAAAGTGATAGACCCTGAAGGTTCCATTGCTGCATAAAGAGCCTGATGCTCTTGTCCATCCCGGCCAGATCCGAGCTGTCCGACATCTCGTTGGTAAGGGTCTTGTTCAAGTCACGGGGTATCCTCTCCGCTTCTTTTTCGGATTGATGGCAGGAAACGGATAATATGAGTATTAGTCCCAGGGTGAGTACTGCGCTTAGGGAGGCTGTGGAGAACTTCATAGGCTAAATCATCCCCCTTTTCTTCGCGAAGTCAATAATGAAATCGGCTGTGCCCTCAATTCCCAGTATGGATGAGTCGATGCATAGGTCATAGTTCGAAGCCATACCCCAATTGCCGAAGGTAACGTAGTTATAGAAAGCCTCACGCCTCCTGTCCTTTTTGGCAATGAGAGCTTCCGCTTCTTCTATGCTGATGCCCCTGCGTTCCGAAATGCGTTTTGCCCTCACTTCAAGAGGCGAGGTGATGAAGACGTCGAGACAGTCCATATCCCTCAGGATGTAGTCTGAAGCCCTTCCGACAAAAACGGCTGAGCCCTGCTCGGCTATATTGCGAATTGCATCGCTCTGAATCTGGAAGAGGCTGTTGTTGCTTATGAAGCTGTTGTTGAAGCCAAGCTTGAAGAAATTGGTATCTTCGTCACTGGTGGTGAGAAAATCCTTGCTGAAGCCGCTTTTTCTTGCGGCCTCTGTAATGAGTTCGGTATCATAGACAGTAACACCGAGCTTTTGTCCGAGTATTTCGGCAGTGTTCTTTCCGCCGCTTCCGAACTGGCGGCCGATATTTATTATGATCTTTTTCATTTCAGATTAGGATTTAATGGTACTTCCGAGTATTGACGGGTCGTCTCCGTCCTTCAGTCTGTCGAATTTTTTGAACAGCCTGATTACGAAGAATGCACAAAGAAGGGTGGAGATGGTGTCCGCAATAGGGAAGCTCAACCATACTCCGTTCTGCCCCAAAACGAGAGGCAGCAGGTAAATGAGAGGGACGAGGAAGAGCAATTGTCGGCTGAGGGACAGGAAAATGGATGTCCTTACCATACCCAGGCACTGGAAGAAATTGCCCGAAACCATATTGAAACCCACTATCAGCACGACAAAGTTCATTATCCTCAAACCTTTCATGGACATAGCCTTAAGCTCCGGGTCGGAGGTGAAGATTCCTACGGCAGGTCCGGATAGGAATACTGAGACGCCCCAGCATATCAGGGTGATGAGGCTCGCCCATTTCACTGACAGCCAATATACCTCGCGGACGCGGGAATATTGCCTCGCACCATAATTGTAGCCGGCGATAGGCTGCAGACCCTGAGTCAGGCCCATCACTATCATCAGGAAGATGAAGGTGAGTCTGTTGTCAATGCCGTAGGCACCTATTGCGAGGTCGCCTCCGTACTTGCGCAACTGCTGGTTGATGAAGAGGGATACTATGCAGGCAGCGCTGTTCATAAGGAAAGGGCCCAAGCCTATTGCCATAGACTGCTTGGCCACTCTCCAGTCGAGCTGGAACAGAGGCTTGTCGAAATGGACGAAGCGCTTTTTGTCAAGGAAGAACTTGAACGAGTAGCAGAGAGCCATAAACTGGCAAAGGACGGTCGCGAGCGCTGCACCCCTGATTCCGAGGCCGAAGCCGAAGATGAATATAGGGTCGAGGATGGCATTTGTCGTCACTGTGAAGAGGGTCAGTTCCATTGCGACTCTCGGGCTGCCGGTCGCTCGTATGATGCCGTTGAATCCGAAATACAGATGCGTTATTACATTGCCGGCAAGAATGATGGTCATATACGACTTGGCGAATGGCATCGTGTTCTCGCTGGCGCCGAAGAAGTAGAGTATAGGCTCGAGGAAGCACAGGGTCACTATAGTGAAAATGATTCCTATGAGCGTGTTTAGAGTGAGGATGTTGGATAGAACCTTGTTGGCCTGCTTATAGTTCTTCTGGCCGAGAAGGACTGACATCATTGTCATCGCTCCAACTCCTACCAGAGTGCCCAATGCGGTGGAAAGGTTCATCAAGGGGAAGGTGACAGCGAGTCCGGAGATGGCGTATGAGCCCACGTCCTTGAGGTGTCCGATATAGATGCTGTCAATCATATTATACAAAGATGACGCAGTCTGGGCTATTATGCCCGGAACTGCGTACATCTTCAGAAGCTTGCCTATTTTTTCATTTCCCAGCTCGGTCGGAGCTGTTCCTGTTACTGCCATTTGTTCGATTTTTGCTATGTACTACTAACTAACTTATAAATTCTGCCTCTATTTGAGGCCTATCATTTCGAGGTCGAAGCGGAGAGGGGAGAAGGCCGGAATGCTGGAAGAGGTCTCGTCCTTGTATCCCATATTGGAATAGAAGATGGCTATGCCCTTTTCACCCTTCTTCATCTTGCCCAAGGCCCTGGCGAAGCCCTCTATCACATCGGAACTTGATGAACCTGAGGTCATTGAGACATCGTTGTAGCCGTTGTCTTGGTTCTCAGAGATATTGATGACCATAGGTCCGTAACTCTTGGATGCGCTGTAAATGCCATTATCCTTGGCAATTCTCTCATCGGTGGTGTCGAAGACTTTTCCGTTGAGGAGGCTGCCGGTGTAGTTGATGTTGAGCTCAACTCCGGTGCCGAGCGTGGTTGTGTCTTCCGGAGCCTGTGTCTGGATATAGTAAAATCCGTAAACGAGGGAATCAGCCGGCATATGGAGGCGGGTCATATAGCGCTCGATGGAATCAATCTGCCACTTGGCTATATCTGTAATGCCGTTCCTGAGCTTTACGTTGTAAATAACATTGTCACCGCTTTCTTTCTTGAGGTAGTCTTCCTCCTTCTCGTAGCGGCTACTGCAGGTAAGCCATCCCGGAATGACCGCAGTCCTCTCTCCTCCTACCTTCATAGTGCTGAGCATAGCTTCGAGTCCTGCGTTCACGGCGTAGTAACTTCTGCTTATGACTTCCGGACCATAGTAATAGAAATCGCTGTAACTGCCCAGCTGTTTTGCAGTCTCAGGATTTGTTGTGGCTGTGATATTTCCGTTGAGGTCCTTGATTTCGTAATCGAGATATATATAAGGGCAATCCTCCACTCCCGGGAGGTAACCCATATTGCCCGGCGTGTCCTGAATGATGTAGATACCAGGGAAGGTCTTCTCTACATTTGGATAATGTACGGATATCCAGGCATCGAAATATCTCTTGGCTGAGTCGTTCAATCCACTGGGCGTAGACTTGGCACAGCTGCCGCAGAGCAGTGCTGCCGCAAGTCCGGCAAGGATGATTCTGGTGCTTTTCATATAATTGTATGTTTTCTATTCTATCAGTTTTCTATCGTTTCTACCCAAACGTGGTAAGCCAGGGGTGCATTTGCAGGAATCGTGCCGACCTTGCTTTTTCCGAAGGCGTATTTCCCGGAAAATAGAATCCAGCATTCTTCACCCTGCCGGACTCCTTCCAAACCGTTTCTCAGACCGGTCAGGATGTCCTTGTCGGAAAGCTGGATCTCCAGGGCGCTGTATTCCTTGTCAGTGAGTTTCCATCCGGCCGTTGTGGCTATATCGCTGGAGTTCGTCGCCACCAGTGTGTTTGTGGATGCGGAACCGGAACTGAAGTCATACAGGGCATAGCTTATGACTGCCTTGCCCCTGGCTGTCACTTCCACACCTTCTCCCTCTGCGAGGGTGATCCTGGTGGAGCCTCCCTGATGGAAAACCCTGCAGTCGGGGTTCCGGCTCTGAAGTGACTGAACAAAGCTTTCGATGAGTTTTTCCTGCTTTCCATATTCCTGCTCGCGCAGTTCCTTGGTGCAGGAGCTACCCAAGATGACCAGAAGCAGCCCCGTCATCAATACTTTGTATATGTTTTTGAGCTTTTTCATATCTGTCTCAACTGTTCTTGTAGAAATCCTCAATCGCCTTTTCAATGTATTCCGGAGCCATCGATGCTTCCGCAATGTCCCCCGGGATATAGAGCCTTCCGCCCGATGCCTGCTCGTGCCCGCCTCCATTGAAATAGCGGGTGGCGCAAGCATTGGCCGAAGTTCCTTTTTTCGACCTGATCGAAACCCTGAAACGGCTGCCGTCCTCTTTGAGGAAGATGCTCATCTTTACCTTCCCGATGGCAAGAGGCATATTGACATAGCCTTCCAGGTCGCCGTCGTGCATATCGTAGAGCCTCTGTTCTTCTGCTGTCAGCACGGTGTAAGCCACTCCCTGGGGCAATATTTTCATTTTCCCGAGCAGATATCCTATCAGCCTCAGCCTGTTCTCACGGTAGCAGTTGTAAATCCGCTCTATTATCGCGTTCCTGTCGACTCCGGCGGCCAGCAGACGGGAAGCCATCTCCAAGGTGCCCGGATAGACTGAATTGGCGAAATTGTTGGTGTCAGTGGTCATACCCGTCATCAGGGCTTCGAGGGCGTGCATAGACAGGACGGAGCAGTCGCCGTGAACGTCAGGCATTGCCATAAGTATTTGATACATAAGCTCTGACGCTGATGATATGGCGCACTCAGAGAAGCACAGCGCGAACTGTTCCTCCTGAGGATGGAGGTGATGGTCAATCAGCACTTTCTCTGCATTGGAGGAGAGCAATGCTGCTGCGAGACTGTCTGTCCTTTCGAAGCCGTTGCAATCCAGGCAGAACACCAAATCGCTGCCCGCAATCCATTCATCGGCTGCATCAGGCTCTTCTGTACGGCAGATGATATGCCCTCTGTCATCAGCATCAGGAAGGAAGTCCAGAGTCTCCGAGTAAGCGTCGGGAATCAATATGCAGCATTCCTTGTTCCATCTTGTTTGAAGATAGCTTCTCAGGGCAATGGTGCTTCCCATAGCGTCGCCGTCAGGATGGACGTGAGTGACCACCGCGATGCGGGTGGCAGTCCTTATCATTCCCTCGAGGACCAATATTTTCTCGGTAGAGATAGCCAAGCTCATAACACTTCCATTTTCGAGTGCAAATTTACAAAGAATAATTGCAATTCATAAATTGATTTTATAACTTTGTCCCTCGTATCGTGCACCATTGGATAATAATATAAAAACCAAAAATAATGAACAAGATTATCAGAAACATCGTTTGTGTTCTTCTCTTCTTCGTATGCTGCGGTCTCGTGTATGCTATCTATTCCAGCATCATGCAGCCGGTGAACTTCAACAAGGAGAAAGACTATCGTGAGGCGATTGCAGTTCAGCGTCTCAAGGACATCCGTACACTTCAGGTCGCATACAAGGGCGTTCATAACAAGTTCGTCTCTACTGTTGACTCTCTCAAGGATTTCTACAACAATGGTGAAATGTCGATCATCATGCAGGTCGGCTCAAACGATGACTCAGTAGCTGTTGCACATACCGAGGCCATTAAGAAGGCCAACAGGAAGATTACCCCAGCAGAGCTTCTCAAGCTTTATGAGGCAGGTGACAAGAATCTCGTATTCTCAGTTGAGACCAAGATTCCTGTAAGGGACACTCTCTTCAACAGTCGCGAGGATTTCTGCATCGATTCTCTCAAGTACATTCCATTCTCAGGCAAACAGCCGGTTGAGATGGAGGCTATCGTAAAGCAGGTTTCAGGTGTGCCTGTACCTCTCTTCGAGGCTAAGATGCCTTATAGAATGCTCCTCAAGGGTCTTGACAACCAGCTCAGAATCAACCTCGATGCTGAAAGAAGGAACCAGAACAAGTATGAGGGTCTCCAGGTCGGCAGCATCTCAGCACCTAACAACAACGCAGGTAACTGGGAGTAGTCCAAATGGATCAAATACAGAAAAGCAGAATATCCATTCAAGTTTCCTTGAGTGGATATTCTTTTAAGTTGACGGACCGTGACGGGACGCGTTCATCTGGATGGATGGGCGCAGACCGTATCTTCACCACGCCTGAGTTCCAACGCAGGTATGACGAAGTGGACATTGCCCTGCTGACTCCAAAATTTACCCTGGTCCCGGAGCAGTTCTACAGTCCGGAGAGGGCCAGACAGATGCTTTCTGAAGTTGTGGAGCTCACTGAAGGGGATTCTGTATCCAGTGTTCACGTGCCTCAGTTCGGCGCTTGGCTGCTTTTCTCCAACTCCATAGGAGAGTCATTGTCGCGTGTGCTTGCTCAGACTGTATTTACCGCTTCGGGCGAAGCTGCGCAGGTACTTCCTGAGATGTATTACATATTGAAGGCTCTCGAAACTTGTCCTGAATATAACAAGATAGTGGCTACCTGGAGGGACGGTTATCTTCATCTGGCCATTGCCCAGGGCAAAAGTCTCCAGTTGTGCAATGTTTATAAAGCGGTGGATTTCACCACTGCAGAGTATTTCCTCTTCCTGGCGATGAAAACTCTTCAACTGAATCCTGAGGTGAGTACCATCAGTTGGCGTATGCCTCTGGCTCCAGAGGAGGAAATGTCCCTGTACAGATATTTCAAGGCTGTTGAACGGATATGAGAATCATAGGCGGAAAACTTAAGGGCAAGACCATAACCCCACCTATGGGGTACAAAGCCCGTCCTACTACTGATTTTGCCAAGGAGGGGCTATTCAATATACTCAACAACGAGTATGAGTTTGAGGATTTGAAGGTACTCGACCTCTTCGGGGGCACCGGGGCCATCGCCTTTGAATTCGCTTCCAGGGGAGCCTCCAGGGTGTATTGCGTCGAAATGGTCCGTGAAAATGCGAGCTTTATAAAGACCGAAGCCGCCAGATTGGGCCTGAACAATGTGACTATGGTGCGGGACAATGTCTTTGATTTCCTCCCAATCTGCCGTGAGAAGTTTGATATAATATTCGCTGATCCTCCTTATGCACTGGAGGGTTTGGACAGTCTTCCGGACAAGGTCTTGCAGCTGGATATACTCCATCCCGACTGTTACTTCATATTGGAGCACGGGGATGAATATTCTTTCAGGGAGCATCCCGCTTTTGTCAAGGAACGTGCATACGGCAGGGTCCACTTTTCTTTCTTTACGAAAAAATAAGGGTTCAAACTTTGTTTGGACTCCTTTTTTTATACATTTGCCTCGTAATTAGAGTCTTACCTATGCTTTCATTCCTTTTATGTGTGGCAGCCCTCATTTTGGGCTACTTTTTCTATGGAAAACTCGTTGACGGTATATTCGGGCCTGATTCAAATCGCATCACCCCTGCATATACCAAAACTGACGGCTTGGACTATGTCCCTATGCCAACCTGGAAAATCTTTATGATCCAGTTCCTCAATATTGCCGGAACGGGACCTATTTTCGGCGCCATAATGGGAGCCAAATTCGGCCCTTCTGCATATCTGTGGATAGTCTTCGGCTGCATCTTCGGAGGAGCCGTTCACGATTACCTTTCAGGTATGGTATCCATAAGGCAGGGTGGAGCAGGTCTTCCTGAAATCATCGGAAAGTACAGCGGCAAAGCCGTCAAGAACGTGATGCTTGTATTCACAGTCTTCCTGCTGATTCTTGTCGGAGGAGTCTTTGTCTACAGCCCGGCCATCATACTCGGCGATATGATAGACGGAGGCAGTACAGCAAGCGTAATGTCTTGCTGTGCAGTGATTTTTGTTTATTACATCATAGCTACTCTCCTCCCTGTGGACAAAATCATAGGAAAGATATATCCAATCTTCGCCTTTGCCCTTATCTTTATGGCCGTGGCAATGATGATATCCCTCATAATCAAGTGGCCTTGCATACCTGAACTCTGGCAGGGACTTGGCAACAGGGGACCGGAGCTTGGAGTCAAGGGGCAGTCCATATTCCCTTGCCTGTTCATTACCATAGCCTGCGGCGCGGTCAGCGGTTTCCACGCGACCCAGAGCCCAATGATGGCGAGATGTATGAAAAACGAGAAGCTCGGCCGTCCTGTTTTCTACGGTGCAATGATTACCGAAGGTATTGTGGCCCTCATCTGGGCTGCTGTGGCTTCCTTTTTCTTCTTTGACGGAGGTGCTGAGGCTGTAGGCTCAAGCATAGGCGCAGCTGCCCCTCAAGTAGTATCCGATGTTTCAAAGGCCTGGTTGGGAGTACTCGGCAGCGTTCTCGCCCTGCTTGGAGTCGTAGCCGCTCCTATTACCAGTGGTGATACTGCCCTCCGCAGCGCCAGAATGATAGTCGCAGACTTCCTCCATCTGGACCAGACCAAGAGGAGAAACCGCCTGCTCATCTGTATACCTCTCTTTGTGATTGTCGCTTTTGTCCTTTGGTTCAATATAGCTGACGAAGACGGATTCAACACCATCTGGAGATATTTCGCTTGGGCGAACCAGTCGCTGTCCATCTTTACTTTCTGGGCTCTGGCCACCTTCCTTGCAAGGCATAGAAAGGGCTGCAGCTACCTCATCTCGATGCTCCCAGGCATCTTTATGACTGTAGTCTGCGTGTCATATATCTGCAATGCCCACATAGGTTTTGGCCTTTCTGTAGGACTCAGCGTCACCATTGGCGTGCTGGCAGCATTGCTCCTCTCGACTATATTCTATATTAGGGTACTCAGGAAGCGCGAAGCTTAGATGCTGAAATTGTGGTAGTGAGGGCCGAAACGCTCGAAAGCAGCCCTGTCGAGGGCCTCGCGGTCTTCAGGATGGGCAATGCTGATGAGCAGTTTCGCTCTTTCCTGACAGCTCCTGCCATATAGATCGACTGCACCGTATTCGGTCACAATCCAATGGGCATCGGAGCGGGGAGTCACGACACCAGCCCCCGGATGGAGTGTGGCGGTAATCTTGCTCTGTCCCTTGAGTGTCCTCGAAGCGAATGCGGTAATGCTCTTGCCGCCCTCGCTCATAGTCGCGCCCCTGACGAATTCCACCTGCCCTCCGGTGCCCGAGAAAAGCCTCGTGCCAATCGAGTCGGCGCAGATCTGTCCGGTGAGGTCCACTTCGACAGCGGAATTGATGGCCTTCATATGGGGGTTCTGCGCAATGATGAATGGATTGTTCGTGTATGCAATGTCCTTCATCAGGACATCCGGATTATGGTCAATGAAGGAATAGACCTCCTGACTGCCCAGCAGGAAGGAGGAAACCACCTTTCCCGTATCAATCTTCTTGTTCGCGCCATTGATGACCCCTTTCTTGATGAGCTGGAGCAATCCGTCTGCGAACATCTCCGTATGCAGGCCAAGATTCTTATGGTGCGCCAACTCTCCGGTGAGGGCGTTTGGCAATGCGCCTATGCCCATCTGCAGGCAGTCTCCGTCCTCGACGAGGCTCGCGCAATTCTTGCCAATGAGTTTCTCGATATCGGTAGGCTCCACGAAACCGGCGGTCACGAGAGGTGCATCATCTTCCACGAGGTAGTCGAATTTGTCGAGAGGAATGAGATTGCCATAAGCGAAGGGAACGTTGGGATTGACGACTCCTATCACGAGTTCGGCAGTGTCAATGGCGGCGACGGAGCAGTCAACGGAGGTGCCGAGGCTGACCATTCCGTTGCCGTCAGGGCGGGATACGTTCACGAGTGCCGCAGCGAGCTTTATATGGCCCTCCCTGTAGAGTCTTGGAGTCTCTCCGAGATGCACCGGAAGGTAATCCGCATAGCCTGCATTGACATTCTTCCTTACATTCGGGCCGATAAAGAAACCCTGGTCGAAGAAGATGCCCTCATACCTCTCTTCGCTATATGGTGCGGGTCCTTCAGTGTGGAAATGATGGAAGTGCAGGTCCTTTATATCGCCTGCGTCGGCTCTGCGGCAAAGCGCTTGTATGAGAATGTGAGGCACGCTAGCGACACTGCTCAAGTGGATATGGCTGTGCGATCTGATGTGGCTGACAGCTTCGTCTGCTGTCACGAATCGGATGTCTGTCATTTATCTTAGTGTTATTGATTCTGTTAGTGCACTATGTGAAGCGCTTGGCTTCCCAAAGCCACGCAAAGATAGTAATTTTTGTTAATTTTGCTGAATAAAGAATTCATACTGATGAATACAAGAAAAGAAAAGCTCGAACAGTTCGGAAGACTGCTGGATGTAATGGACAGTCTCCGCGAAAGATGTCCCTGGAATGCTGAACAGACTATGGAATCGATACGTCCTATGACCGAGGAGGAAGTGTATGAACTCAGCGACGCCATACTCAAGCACGACAGTAATGAAACCTGCAAGGAAATAGGTGACCTGCTCTACCATATGGTCTTTTATGCCCGTATTGCCCAGGAAAAGGGCGAATTCGACATTGCCGATTCGATACGGAAAATCTGCGACAAGATGATATTCCGTCATCCGCACGTGTTCCGTCCCGACGGCAGCCTTGTCCCTGAAGGCGAAGCCCCGTCCGCCAAGGAGATTGCCGACACTTGGGAACTGGTCAAGGCCAAGGAAAAGGATGGCAATAAGAGGGTGATGTCGGGCATTCCTCATTCCATGCCGGCGCTTCTGAAGGCATTGTCAATGCAGGAGAAGGCCAGAGGCTGCGGTTTCGACTGGGAAAAGCGCGAGGATGTCTGGGACAAGGTCAGGGAGGAAATGGACGAAGTGGACGAGGCCATAGCCGGCAGAGATGCAGCCCACCTCGAGATGGAATTCGGCGATTTGCTCTTTTCCATCATCAACGCCGCACGTCTGTATGATGTTGATCCTGAGGCCGCATTGAACCGTTCCTGTGAAAAATTCCGTGCCAGGTTCGGCTTTATTGAAGACAGGACTATCAGGCAGGGTGTAAGCTTTTCCGAGCTTTCGCTTGCGGAATTGGATGCCATTTGGGATGAAGCGAAAGCCAATGGACTGTGATAATTGCTCGTGTCGGATGTTTTTACTAAATTTGTGCGTTTCAGCTTGGGCCGATGTCAAAGTACATTATCAAAGAAGTAGCTTCCAGAAGGGACTTGATGCAGTTTATCAAGTTTCCTGATGTGCTGTACAGGGATTGCCCCCAATACGTGCCGGCGCTGCATTCTGATCAGTTCCATTCTTTGACTAAAGTCTCCACCCTCAGCTATTGCAAGCGCAGAATGTGGATGGTACTTGACGGAAAGAAGGTTGTGGGACGCATCTGTGCTATGATAAATCCCAGGTACAATGAAAGATACGGCACCCGAAGGGCTCGTTTCGGCTGGTTTGACACTGTCAATGACCTGGAAGTGGCGAAACTCCTCATACTTACGGCGGAGGCTTGGGCCCGGGAAGAGGGAATGGACGAAATACACGGACCTCTATATTACAATACGCTAGGGAAACAGGGGATGCTTGTGGAAGGATTTGAGAACGTACCTCCTTTCAATTGCATCTACAACTACCCGTATTATAATGATTTGGTTTCAAGGCTTGGTTTTGTGAAGGAGTGTGACTGGCTTCAGTACAAGGTTAAGGCTGGTGCACCCCTGCCACCCAAGGTTGACAGGCTTTCCAAGCTGCTAGGTGAGAGATATGACTTCCGTTTTGTCGATATCGACACTTTGAAGAAGGACAAGGAATTGGTCAGGAAGTTCTTCAAGGTGTACAATGAGAGCTTCTCTTCCCAGGTTTACAACTTCATTCCGTTTACCGATGAAGAGATTGACGAGGAAGCCAAAAGCGTGATTCCTCTTATTTCGGGCAAGTCCAGTACCGTGCTGATGGACAGGGATGGCGAAATCATCGGTTTCGCTATCAATTTCCCATCCATCTCCAAGGCACTCCAGAAAGCCGGAGGAAGGCTTTTCCCTTTCGGGTGGTATCACCTGCTCAGGGCTATGAATGATTACAGCGTGACCGACCTTATGCTGAACGGTGTGGTGCCACAGTGGCAGAACAAGGGAGTGAGTGCCGTATATATGAAGGATATCTGGGAAAAAGCCGCCCGAATCGGTATGATTACCGGCATTACCAATCCTCAGATAGAGACCAATACTGCGGTCAATGTCTGGACCAGCTTCGATTCGGAGCCTTATATGAGGCGCCGTTGCTACATAAAGAAAATAAATTAACAAAGAACCATATAATACAATGGCGGATAATACATTGCTTGAAAAGGTCCTGTCTCTTCAGGATAAATACCAGTCTCTTCAGGATCAGCTGTCAAGTCCTGACGTGATGTCAGATATGAAGAAGTTCGTACAGCTGAACAAGGATTACAAGGAACTCGAGCCAATAATCAAGGCCGGTCTCGAGTATAAGATGATGCTTGATGAACTCGCATCTGCAAAGGACATCCTTATGAACGAAAAGGATGAGGATCTCCGTGAGATGGCCAAGGAGGAAGTTGCTGAAATCGAACCGAAATTGCCTGAGATGGAGCAGAATATCAAACTCCTTCTCATTCCGGCGGACCCTGACGATTCCAAGAACGCGATAGTCGAAATCCGTGGCGGTACAGGCGGTGACGAGGCAGCGATTTTCGCTGGAGACCTTTTCAGAATGTATTCTAAATACGCTGAAAGCAAGGGCTGGAGAGTTGAGGTAACAGACCAGACTCCGGGAACTTCCGGAGGTTTCAAGCAGATAGTCTTCAAGCTCTCTTCTTCTGAGGGCGTATATGGAACTATGAAATACGAGTCCGGAGTTCATCGCGTACAACGTGTGCCGCAGACCGAGACCCAGGGCCGAATCCAGACTTCAGCCGCTTCTGTAGCCGTTTTCCCTGAGGCGGGAGAATTTGATGTCGATTTGAACTGGAATGATATCAGGCTTGACCTCTTCTGCTCGTCAGGGCCTGGAGGACAGGGTGTCAATACCACCTATTCGGCTGTGCGTCTCACCCATATCCCTTCGGGACTTGTTGTGCAATGCCAGGAGGAACGTTCCCAGTTGAAGAACAAGGAAAGGGCTTTCGAGGAACTCAGAACCCGTCTTTACAATCTCGAGCACCAGAAATATCTTGACGGTATTGCCGCCAAGAGAAAGACTATGGTTTCGACCGGTGACCGCTCTGCAAAAATCCGCACTTACAACTATCCTCAGGGCCGTGTAACGGACCATCGCATAAATTGGAGTATGTACAACCTGCCAGTCTTTATGGACGGAGACATCCAGGAGTGCATTGACCAGCTTCAGGTAGCTGAAAATGCGGAGCGTCTCAAGGAGGCGGGAGATGCGGAATAGTAGCTGTATCCTGCTTGACATATAGTTTTCTGGGTTATGTCTTTGAGGGAGAGGGTTCCGGTATATCTGGTGAGCAGGACTCATCTATGGGGAACAGTGACCTTTGTGGCGCTGTTTTCATTGGCATATACGGTCCTGCACGTCCCTTTCAATGACAATTCCTGGTTCGAAATCGGGGCGGACAAGCTGTCTGCATTGACCTTGTCCTTCTTCATATCTTCCCTTGTCCTGATTATTCTCGGCAAGGTCCTCATCAGTGCTCTGAACCGGCGCGCCAAAGGCCTGACTATGATAGGCTATATTGCCTGTCTGCTCTTGGAAATGCTCTCAATCTCACTGTTTTACGCCCTTCTGACGGCAATAGGTTCGCGGCAGGGGATAATAGATATAGAAGCGAATTTCTGGATGGACTTTTCCCGCTCGCTCGTTGCTGCACTGGTCGAGATGGGATTTCCGTATCTTTTCTGTGCTATGTACTTCGCACTCAATGACAAGAACAAGATAATCAGGGTGATGAACTACAGCACTGTCGTGTCGGATGATGTGATTGCCCCCAAGGACGAGAAGAAAATCACACTTTTCGACAATAACGGAGTCCTCAAGCTTTCCCTGAGTCCGGCCAATCTCTACTACATCGAGTCCGATGACAATTACATCAAGGTATGGTACACCGACAGCAAGGGTTTGCTGAAGCAATATATGCTGCGCTGCCGCCTCAAGACGGTCGAGGAGAGCTTTATCGACAGCAGTCTCGTCCGCTGCCATCGCAAGTACATTGTCAATATGGACAGGGTGAAGGTTCTGAGGAAGGTCAGGGACAGTTATGAACTTGAACTTGACAATGAGCAGATTCCGGCCTTGCCAATAACAAAAACGTACGAGGAACAGGTCCTCGCACGTTTCAATGATTCTCGCAGATAAGCCGGATTTCTCCTTCTGCGCTTATTTTCTGTTTTTCTTGCTCTTTCTCAGGTGGTTGACGCTCTCAGCAACCATAATATCCGAGGCAATTCCCCTGGCGGCCAACAAGTTGCATATTAATGCAACGAGAGGGAAGACTGCGGTGTACCTGAATACCAGGGTGCCGCTGGTGGTGAAATAGTCCACTGCAATCCATACCTGAAGGCAGAGGGTAACCAATGCGGAAAGGACGGCTGTCCTCATCTGGAAAACTCTGAACCTGAAGGTCGTCAGGGCGAGGAGATTGAGCAATGAAATGATTATGAGCAAGATAAGATAAGGGATGTACTCGCTGTACTTTATTGTCTCAGCGAATCCGCCGTTTCCGTCAGGTACAACGGCCTTGAGACTGAACAGCATCGATACAGTGAGTGCCGTAGCGATGAATGAATATAAGGTTTGAACTCTTTGCCACATAGTGTAATGGATTTTAACGAATTGCAAAAATAGGAAAAACGGAATTAATATCCTATCTTTGAAATTCAACCAAATAATTAAGACATTATGAGAATTGCTGAGTCAGAACTTATAATCAATAGCGACGGATCTGCATTCCACATTCACCTGAAGCCTGAGGAACTCGCTGACAATGTGATACTTGTAGGCGATCCCGGCCGTGTGGACATGGTGGCGGAGTATCTTTCCGACATAGAATTCAGACATCAGTCCAGAGAATTCGTTTCAGTGACAGGAAAGTACAATGGAAAGAGGGTTACTGTGCTCTCGACGGGTATTGGAACCGACAATATCGATATCGTTATGACGGAACTTGATGCTCTGGCCAATGTCGATTTTGAAACCAGGGAGGTGAAGGCAGAACACAGGACGCTCACTGTTTTGCGTATTGGTACTACAGGAGCCATACATCCTGACATACCGCTCGGTTCCTTTATTTTCTCTCATATCTCCGTGGGAGTTGACGGCCTGCTGAACTGGTACGAGAACAGGGATGAAATAGCTCTGCTTGATATGGAAGATGCTTTCAAGAAGCACGTTAAATGGAACAGGCATCTGCCTGACCCTTATTTCGTAAAGGCGAGCGATAAACTTATCAAAAAGTTCGAGGATTGTACAGTAAAGGGCGTAACTATTTCGGCTCCAGGCTTCTACGGTCCTCAGGGAAGAGTAGTCAGACTGGGACTTGCTATGCCTGATATGCTTGAGGATTACGAAAGTTTCCGTTATGGCGACTATAGAATTACCAATTTCGAGATGGAGGGCTCTGCTCTGGCAGGTCTGGCTGCTCATCTCGGACACGAGGCCGGTACTGTATGCTGTGCCATTGCCAACAGGTATTTGAAGGATGCCGATACAGATTATAAACCCAATGTGCGCAAACTTGTGGAATTGTCGCTTCAGAAGTTGACCGAGGATTGATCGCGCTTTTGGCCTGAAAGAAAAGTTTTTCATAAAAATTGCAGCTTGTGCTTCAGTGTGGCACAAGCTGCTTGTATTTTTGCATCAGTTAAATGATGATGTTATGAAAAACACGGAATTCAGCTACAACGCTATCGAATCGCTCTGCTCTTCAGAGGATATGCTTGACAACCTTCTCGGCCTCATTGAGGATATGGACCTCGAGATTACCGAAGTCAGGATTGTTTAGTCACCCTGGTGTTCTTCTTGTCCTTGGTCAGGGAGAGTTTCAATACAGGGAGTATTCTGCCCTCACTGCTATTGCCCAGCATCCTGTCAGTGATGATGAACTCTGATACGGGATCCTCTATATACTTGGTGATGGCTCTGTTTAGAGGTCTCGCACCATAAGCGGAATCATATCCGCTCTCAGCGATGAAAGCCTTTACTGAAGGCGGTATAGACAGCCTGTAACCTGCATCTGCCACCCTGTCACAAAGACTCTTGAGCTCTATCTCCACGATTTTTTGGAGTTCTTCGCGTCCCAGAGGATTGAAGTTCACCTTTTCATCCACCCTGTTTATGAATTCTGGAGGGAAAAGCTTTTTGATGGCTTTGTCCACTACGTTCTTCCTTTCCTGGACTATGTCCTTGCCCGGGCGCGCAAAGCCCACTCCGTTGCCGTATTCCTCGAGCTCCCTGGTGCCGACATTGGAGGTCATAATGACTATGGTGTTCTTGAAACTAACCGTTCTTCCGTTGCTATCTGTCAGTCGTCCGTCGTCGAGAACCTGAAGCAGGAGATTGAAGGTGTCAGGATGAGCCTTTTCAATCTCGTCGAGAAGAACCACACAGTACGGTTTTCTCCTTACTTTTTCGCTGAGCTGGCCGCCTTCTTCGTGTCCGACGTACCCCGGAGGCGCTCCCACCAGTCTTGAAGAAGTGAATTTCTCTGAGTATTCGGACATATCTATTCTGATCATATTGTCCTCTGAATCAAAGAGATACTCTGCCAGACACTTGGCCAGCCTGGTCTTGCCCACGCCTGTTGGGCCAAAGAAGAGAAAGCTGCCTACGGGTCTGTCAGGATTCTTGAGACCGGCCCTGTTCCTTTGAATGGCACGGACAACGGTATCCACAGCCTCGTCCTGTCCTATGACCTTCTCTTTCAGTTTCTCTCTCATCTCCATCAGCCTATGGCCTTCGCTCATAGCGACTTTGCTGACAGGAATACCCGTCATCCTTGATACGACTGTGGCTACATCGTCGGCATCGACTACATTACTGCTCCTATGGTCCTCCGCCACTCTGAGGCGTACCATGGAACCGGCCTCATCCATCACGTCGATGGCCTTGTCCGGAAGGGTTTTATCGGCAATGTACCTGTCTGATTGGCGTACGCAGGCCTCCAGGGCCTTGTCTGTGTAACTTACGTTGTGGAAACTCTCGTAATTGTTCTTGAGCTTTTCCAATATCCTTATGGATTCCTGGACGTCGGCAGCTTCGATGACCACTTTTTGGAAGCGTCTGTCCAGAGAACCGTCCTTCTCCACTATCTTGCTGAACTCGTCCATAGTTGTGGCGCCTATGCACTGGATTTCTCCACGAGCCAGAGCCGGTTTGAGCATATTGGCCGCATCCAGACTTCCCTGTGCTCCGCCGGCGCCGACTAGGGTGTGAAATTCGTCTATGAAGAGTATGATGTCGGGATTCGATTTCAGGTCGGCTATTATGCCCTTGAGCCTCTTTTCGAAGTCACCGCGGTATCTGGTGCCGGCTACGACTGAGGCTATATCCAAGGAAATCAATCTCTTACGACTCAATACCGGGGATACGTCACCTGAGGCAATCTTGATTGCCAGGGCTTCAACTATTGCCGACTTGCCTACTCCTGGCTCACCGATGAGCATAGGGTTGTTCTTCCTTCTGCGACCGAGGATTTCGACTATGCGGGCGATTTCCTCCTCCCTTCCCACAACGGGGTCAAGGATTCCTGCCGCTGCGGCCTTGGTCAGGTCGTAGCCGTATTCTTCGACGCTGTTTTCATTGCTCTCGCTGATTTGCTCGGCCGCGTTATTGACAGCCTCTTCAAGCTTTGCCTCCTCCTCAGGGTCTGCATCCGGAAGGCTTGGCTGAGCCAGTCCAGTGTCCTGCACAAAGGTGAGAAGAACTGTGTAGCCGGCTCCCTTGTCTCTGAGGAAGGCGGAGCTGTAGTTCTCGCTGGATCTGCTGATGGCAAGCAGGAGGTGTATGCTGTCGGCTTCTTCGTTTTTCAGTCTTGTAGCCTCGAGTATCGAGAGATTCAATATGCTTTGGGCTCCGCGTGAAAAACCAACTTTTTCAATGTCGGAGTAGGGGATGCTGTCCTGAAGGAAAACGTGCGAGTCAATAAAGCTTTTGAGCTCACTTAGCTCTATTCCGAGGCCGGCGAGGGCCCTGCAGGCATTGTTTTCGGCGTGTCTGAGCAAACCGAGCATCAGGTGGTCTACGCCTATGCCGTAGCTTCCTGTGCGCATCGCTTCTTCGCGGGCGTATTTGACTATATCGTTGAGTTCTTCGGAAATTCTCATTTTCATAATGGAAGAGTATGGGAGCTGCTTTTTTTTAGATGATGGCAAGCTCGAAGTTTGTACCTGCAAAAGTAAGAATTTTCAAAGAATTTTGTTAAATTTGCGTGTTTATAAGATGCCGTAAATCATAGATTCTGGTTTATTTGGCCCGGAATTGTGGCCAGTTATGAGGAAAAAATGGCACCCTGATACTTGGACTATGAGGCAATCGTTTGATAATCAGCAGGTAAGCTATCTGCAAAAATGAAACTAATGTTAGCTGATACACACTTATGGCAGAAGAATTGAATAATAATAACGAACAGTTTCTTGGCATAATAGAACCGGTGGAAATCGACCACGAGATGAGGACCGCATATATCGATTATTCGATGTCGGTCATCGTATCCCGTGCGCTTCCGGATGTCCGTGACGGACTCAAGCCCGTTCAGAGACGAGTTCTCTTCGGAATGGACGGTCTCGGACTGAGCTACTCCGGACAAACCAAGAAATCTGCGAGAATTGTGGGAGACGTATTGGGTAAGTTCCACCCGCATGGCGACTCCAGCGTATATGATGCCCTCGCCCGTCTTGCCCAGGACTGGAACCAGAGATATCCTCTCGTTTTCGGCCAGGGTAACTTCGGTTCGATGGACGGCGACCCTGTGGCAGCTATGCGATACACAGAGGCCAAGCTTCAGAAAATCACCGAGGACGTTCTTGGCGACCTCGACAAGGATACCGTTGATTTCCAGTTGAACTTCGATGACACCATTCCCGAGCCTACCGTGCTCCCTACGAAGGTGCCGCTTCTCCTGCTCAACGGCTCTTCCGGCATTGCCGTCGGAATGGCTACCAATATGGCCCCTCACAACCTCTCCGAGTGCTGTGACGCCATCTGCGCTTACATTGACAATCCTGACATTACCGTTGAGGGCCTGATGGAGTATATCAAGGGACCTGATTTCCCGACCGGAGGTATCATCCAGGGCCGTCAGGGCATCATTGACGCATACACCACCGGCCGCGGCAAGGTCGTAGTCCGCGCAAAGACCGAAATCGAGGAGAACGACAGGGGCCGCGACTGCATTGTCGTAACTGAAGTGCCGTATATGGTCAACAAGAGCGAGATGATCAAGAAAATCGGCGAGATGGTGGAGGACAAGAAGATAGATGGCATCGCGGATATCAAGGAACTCACCAACCGCGAGGGTATCAGGATAGTCTTCGATCTCAAGAAGGATGCCAATGCCAATGTCGTGCTGAACACCCTCTTCAAGTACACTCCGCTCCAGTCAAGCTTCGCGATCAACAATGTCGCCCTTGTCAATGGTCGTCCGCGTACCCTCTCCCTTAAGGAGATTATCAAGTACTTCGTGGACTTCAGGCATGAGGTGGTCGTTCGCCGCACCAAATTTGAACTGGACAAGGCCCAGAAGCGCGCCCATATACTCGAGGCCCTCATCAAGGCCATCGATTTGATTGACGAAATCATCGAAATAATCAAGAGCTCAGCCAATACCGAGGTGGCCAAGACCCGTTTGATGGAGGCCTTCGGCTTCGATGACGTTCAGGCTGCCGCTATACTTGAGATGCGAGTAAGGCAGCTCACAGGACTCGAGAAGGAGAAGCTTCAGGCAGAGTATGATGAGCTCGAATCGTTCATTGAGCGTTGCCTGACCATACTTTCAAGCGATGAGGAACAGCTCAAGATTGTCAAGCAGGAGTCGATGGAGCTCAAGCAGAAATTCGGCGATGAGCGCCGTACAGAGATTACTCTCTCTGCTGACGAATTCAATCCTGAAGATTTCTATGCCGATGAGGATGTGGTCATCACCATCTCTCACTGCGGCTATATCAAGCGCACCCTCCTTTCTGAGTTCCGCGCCCAGAACAGGGGCGGCGTGGGAATGAAGGCCAGCGCCACCAGAGACGAAGATTTTATTGAACACATATATGTGACAAATATGCACAGCACCCTGCTTCTCTTCACCCAGAAGGGTCTGTGCTACCGTATCAAAGTTTATGAGCTTCCGGAGGGAACCCGAAATTCAAAGGGGCGCGCCATCCAGAATCTCCTTACCATTGATTCAGACGACAGCATCAGGGCCTATGTGGCTGCCAAGTCCATCGAGGACCCAGAGTATGTACAGAACAATTTCGTGACCCTCGTAACCAAGAGGGGAATAATCAAGAAAACTACACTCGAGGCTTATTCGAACAAGCGCAGCCGCGGTAAGGGAATCATTGCCATAACTGTCCGCGAAGGTGATGAACTGCTCGAGGCAATACTCACCAATGGCAACCACGAAATTATGATTGCCGCACGCAATGGCAGGGCCGTCCGCTTCGACGAACACGATGTCAGGGATCAGGGCAGAGGTGCTTCCGGAGTGAAAGGCATAAATATTGAAGAGGACGACGAAGTGGTTGGAATGATTTCCGTTGATCCTTCAATTCCTGATTCTGAGAAGCCTAATGTACTGGTAGTCAGTGAAAATGGTTATGGAAAGAGGTCGGTAGTAGAAGACTATAGAGTGACAAGCAGAGGCGCCAAGGGTGTGCGTACCATAGACATCACCGAAAAAACAGGCCCACTTGTTGCGATGAAGGCCGTAACTGAAGAAAATGACCTTATGATAATCAACCGCTCGGGTATGACCATACGTATGGCGGTAAGTGACATCAGGGTGGCAGGAAGAGCCACACAGGGTGTGAAACTCATTAACCTCAGAGGAAACGATTCTATCGCAGCTGTCTCTGTTGTAGCAAAAGCTGAAGTGGAGGAAACGACTGCTTCGGATTCGGAAGAATGAACATTAACATTTAATAAACAATTCTCTCTATGAAAAGAATTCTTTTGGTGATGGCCCTCGTGTCATCAATGACTATTGCCAATGCTCAGCAGGCTAAGGACATTGCAGCAGCAAAGGCTGCAGTTGAGGCTGCTCAGGCTGCTGCTGACAATGCTAAGAAGGCTACCAAGGTGGCTACTTGGCTTACCCTTGCCAGCAAGTACATGGATGCTTATGCTGCTCCTGCAGGAAGCGGCTGGGCAGGAGCTACAAGTCAGGAGCTTGCACTCGTTATGAAGAACGCAAGACCTGTATCTGAGGAGACTGTTGTTGTCAACGGTAAGGAGATGACCAAGACCTCTTACGCTAACGCTGACTACTATTTCGCTGATGGACGCCTTACAGTTATTGACGTTACAAAGCCTATTTTCGAGAATGCTCTCGAGCTTGCCCTTGCTGCATATGTAAAGGCTGCTGAGGTTGATACCAAGGGTTCAAAGACCGCAGATATCATCAAGGGCATCCAGACCGTTTCAGACAAGTACAACGAGGAGGCTTTCTATGCTTACACTCTCGGTGATATGGCCAAGGCCAGCGAGAAGTTCGAGGCTTGTGCAAAGGCTGCCGCTACCGCACCTCTCAGCAAGGAGGACGGTGAGGCTATCTACAACGCAGGCTTTACAGCTTCAAATGCAGGCAACTATGAGAGAGCCAAGGCAATGTACGAGAAGTGCATCGCTATGAACTACTCAGGTGAGGACGGTGACGTTTACGCAAAACTTGCTGATGCTTACGACAAGCTCGGTGACAAGGAAGGTGCAAAGAACATCCTCGAGCAGGGTTTCACTGCTTACCCTTCAAGCCAGGGCATCCTCATCGGCCTTATCAACTACTATGTTTCAACCAACAGCGACACAGACCGTCTCTTCACTCTCATCGACAATGCAAAGAAGAACGAGCCTAACAATGCTTCTCTTTACTATGTTGAGGGTAATGTTTACAAGGAGCTCGGCGACGTTGAGAAGGCTGTAGCTGCATACGAGAAGTGCGCGGAGATCAACCCTGAGTATGAGTTCGGTTTCATCGGAGCTGGTATTCTTTATTACAACCAGGCTGTTGAGATCCAGGAGAAGGCATCTCAGGAGTACGATGACAATAAGTATATGGCTCTTGTTGCAGAGTTCGAGACTGCTCTTAAGAACAGTATCCCTCAGTTCGAGAAGGCTTATGCTATTACCAAGGACAATGAGACCAAGCTCAGCGTAGCAGATTTCCTCAAGAACGCTTACTATCGCTTCCGTGACGAGGATCCTAAGTATATGGAAGGCTACGAGAAGTATTCAAAGATTGTTGCAGGTGAGTAGTCCTGATTGACGGATTATTTACGGAGTGCTATTGCTCCGGAAATCGAGAAGGCGGCTGATAATTTTATCGGTCGCCTTTTTTCGCTTGTTACTTTTCGGGGCAGACAGGAAATGACAATCAACCCTAAGGCTAACTTAGTTGGTCAGGCACCACAGGCTCGCAATAAGCGGCTCACCATTGATGTGGAGTCCCAGGAAGTCTCCGAGGAAGTTGTAGTGAGCTTAATACTTCCAGATATGCAGTGTTGGCTTCCAAAGCTGCTTCTTCTCGTGGGGGATAAATGCCTGACACTCAGTAAATTAAAAGATTGTCTATGGGAAATTTTTCCTATAGACAAATGTGTAAGTTATTGACACATAATGAGTTATCCCCCACGGCGCGGCCGCCGAAGAAGGCACTGAAACCGAAGAAGGCGCGGCCGCCTCCACGTCCAGCTTTATTGCTCTCCGTCAAACTTGCCGAATGCCTTGACAATTTTGTTCACGAGAGGATGGCGCACGATATCGTCATTGCCGAAGCGGATTACACTGATTCCCTTTATGTCTTTTACCAGTTCAATACCTTTGAGCAGTCCGCTGTCACTCTTGTTTGGAAGGTCGACCTGGCTTGCGTCACCTGTCACAATGAACTTGGCATTGCATCCCATTCGCGTCAGGAACATCTTCAATTGCCCCAGATTGGTGTTCTGGGCCTCATCAAGAATCACGCACGCACGGTCGAGTGTCCTTCCCCTCATATAGGCGAGTGGCGCTATCTGAATCGTACCGTCACTCATAAACTCCTGAAGCTTCCGGGATGGAATCATATCCCCGAGGGCGTCATAAAGAGGTTGGAGATAAGGGTCGAGCTTATCCTTCAAGTCTCCCGGCAGGAAGCCCAGCCTTTCACCTGCTTCTACAGCTGGTCGTGTGAGTATGATACGTTTGATTTCCCTGTTCTTCAATGCTCTGACTGCCAATGCAATAGCTATGTAGGTCTTGCCTGTTCCTGCCGGGCCGAGGGCGAAGATGAGATCATTGTCAAAATAGGCTTTGACCATCTCCTGCTGAGTGTTGTTCCTCGCTCGTATTGCCTTGCCGTCTGTGCTGTGGACTATCACTGCATCTCCGCAGAGCTTGAACTTTTCAGGCGAATTCTCTCCATCGAAGATGCTCTCTACGTCATAGACTGTGAGGCTCATTTTCTGGTGGCGCCTCTGTATCAGTTCATTGAACTTCATCTCGAAGTCTTCGATCTGCGTCTCCTTGCCGTCAAGTATGATTTCGTCTCCTCTGGCTATCACTTTCAGATTCGGATAATAGCTGCAGAACTCTTCGAGTATTCTGTTTCCTGCCCCGTAGATTTCGATGGGGTCAATCGCTTCAAGTTTGATGCTTTTCTTCATTTATTCTTCCTTTCTTTCAATGCCTGCGGCTTTCTGTTTTCCTATGCCAGTCGCTTCCTTGACCCTCGCAAGGGTGGAAAGCATATTGTCATAATCGTCTTTTTGTATCCATTCGTCGCGGCGTCCCACATAGTCCTTCACCCTTATAGTGCAATAATTGTCCGTAAGTCTCCCGGGCAGGGTGCACCAGAGGAAGTCCAGTTCGGGCTCCAGCATTTCAAGGGCCCCGCTATCGTCGCGTACAAAGCTCGCTCTCACCGCAAGCTCCAATCTCGTATTGATGGCACTCATATTCGAAACCGCATTGCCAAGGGAATAGATAACGGGCACGCCTTCGATGTGGGTGCTGTCCTGTACGACGTGGGGGTGGGTGCCAACGATGAGGTCAACTCCTTGTGAGACAAGCCATTGTGCCCAATCCTCCTGACTCTTGGAGTGCCTCAGCTGATATTCATTGCCCCAATGAGGCAGGGCAATGATGAAGTCCGCGCCACGGTTCTTCGCACTTTCGACCATTGCCCCGACATTCTCCTTCTCCATCCGGCTGACGCGGAGAAATGAACTCTCGCGAGGGGAATTCGTTCCATAGGTGAAGTTTATCAGCGCAAAGCGCATCCCCTTGCAGACTATCATCAGCGGGTTCGTGTTCCTGTAGCTCTCCTCGTCAGCGGCGCTGCCGGTGTAGCGTATCCCGAGGCTGTCGCGCATCCTGTCATAGACGGAAAGGGTGCGTCTCAATCCTCTGCTGCCCTTGTCCAGAATGTGATTGTTCGCGGTCAGGAAGATGTCCACGCCCTTCGAGGCAAGGTCTTCGGCATAGCTGTCGGGAGCTGAGAAGGCGGGATAGCCGCTGTAAGGCTCGCCCGCAAGCGTGAATTCGAGATTAGCAATGCTGATGTCAGCGTCTGCAGTGATGGAGCCCAATTCCTTGATGAAGCTGCTGCAATCGTATTCCAATTGCTTCGAATGCATCATCATATCCCCAAGGAAAGTGACTGTCACTGTGTCTTTTACGGGCAATAATGATACTGCTTTGGGGATGGGCTTTTCGAACTGGGCAAAGGATAGCGCCCCTGTCGCCAGCAGTACTGTCAGGGTGATGCAGAACCTTTTTCCTTTGCCTTTTCTGTCCATACAATGCAAATATACATTTTTTTTGTCGGCCAAGTAATAATAGTTAAATTTGCATCTTATAGGTTTGATATTATTATGAAAAGCAAATATCTTGTTTTCAGTTCGTTAGTCCTGATTTCCTTCATTTTTGGAGGCTGCGACATGCTTCGCTCATTGGCAGGACGTCCTAGTTCCCGGGATATTGAAGTGATGCGTGTTGAACTGGTTGAAGAACAGAAGCAGGCCCAGGCCCAGGCAGATTCGCTCAAGGAGCTTCAAAGGGTGGAAGCTGAGAAAAAGGCGGCTTTGGATTCACTTATGGCCTTACCTGAGAATATCCTGCGTACAGCAAGCTCCCTTAAGATCAAGCCTGAGGAACTCAAGAATGCTTATGCAATAGTCATCGGAGCATTCAAGGATGAGGCGAATGCTGCCAAATCGGCTTCCAGGGCCGAAGAAGCAGGATATTCCGCTGAACTATTGTCATTTAGAGGAGGCCTCAAGGCAGTGGCGGTCGCTGGGACGGACGACGTGCGCGAGATATTAGCTTCTTTCAACAAAATCAAGACTGAGTCCTTCTGCCCCAAGGATGTATGGATTCTGGTAAAGGAATAGGCTATGATGAAGAAGACGCTTGCAACAATTACGGCTTTGCTGCTACTTCCGCTTATGGCGATGGCGCAGTTCAAGAATCCGGGCTATCACGATCTCGGTGATTCCGAGGAAGTGGCGGCTCTGAAGAGGCACGTCTCCTTTCTGGCTTCTGCGGCTCTCGAAGGCCGTGCAGCAGGCTCGGAAGGTGAACGCGAAGCGGCGGATTACGTGCGCGAAATACTTGATTCTTACGGTATTGACCTGCTGACTGGTGAGGAAGGAGATCTCTTTGGCATCAAGCAGGAAAACGGTGACACCCTGACATCCCGCAATGTAATCGGAATGATTGAGGGCTACGACAGGAACCTCAGGGACCGCTACATCGTCGTCGGAGCCAGATTGGACAATATCGGGATGCGCAAGGTCAATGTCGATGGCCAGACTGTTACGAGAATCTATTACGGTGCCAATGGCAATGCCTCGGGATTGGCAATGCTGCTCGAACTCGCCAAGAAACTGAAAACCAATTCGGTACTGCTCAAGCGCTCGGTGATTTTTGTTGCCTTCGGAGCTTCCCAGGAGTCGTATGTGGGTTCCTGGTATTTCCTGAACAGGTCATTCAAGAATGCAGACAGGATAGATGCAATGATCAACCTCGACATACTCGGTTGCGGCCAGCAGGGCTTCTATGCATATACCTCATCCAATGCAGACCTGAACTATATCCTTAAGGAGATGGGCAATAGCCTGCAGCCGCTTCATCCTCAGCTGACGGCTTCAGAACCCTTTCCTTCGGATCACCGTATGTTCTATGCTTCCGAGATTCCATCCGTTCTCTTCACCAGCGGAGCATATCCTGAGTACGGGACTGACAGGGATACCCCGTCCATATTGCAATACGATTATATGGAGAGGGAGTTGGAGTATATCTATAATTTCAGTGTCAATCTGGTCAATGGACAGGCTCCGGAGTTCAGTCAGGACTCCATGGCCAAGGCCGGATCAGCGGCTGACAGCGAAGTGGTGGCATACTATGATTGTGACTATAAACCGAGTTTCCTCGGAAGCACTGACCCTAAAGTTTTCCTCGAAAAGTGGGTATATGCTTATTTGAAATACCCGAAAGAGGCTGTCCGTCAGGGAATTCAGGGACGGGTTCTGGTAGATTTCGTTGTTGATGAGAAGGGTAAGGTTCGTGATGTCAGGGTACTGAAGGGCGTTCATCCGCTTTTGGATGACGAGGCTGTGAAGGTAGTCAGCGCTTCTCCAGACTGGAAACCGGCCAGGGATAGGGGCAAAAAGGTGAAATGCGGTATGTCCCTCTATGTTGAATTTAAGTTGGAAAGAAACAAATAATTGATATACAATGGAATACGATTTTAAATCAATCGAACAGAAATGGCAGGCCAGGTGGGCTGAGGAACATACCTACCAGGCAAAGGAAGACCCAAGCAGACCAAAGTTCTACGTACTCGATATGTTCCCTTATCCTTCGGGAGCAGGTCTTCACGTAGGGCATCCGCTCGGATATATTGCAAGTGACATTTTTTCAAGATACAAGAGGCTTCTCGGTTTCAACGTGCTGCATCCGATGGGATATGATGCCTTCGGTCTTCCTGCGGAGCAATACGCTATCCAGACCGGCCAGCATCCTGAGAAGACCACGACTGACAATATCAACAGATACCGTCAGCAGCTCGACAGGATAGGTTTCTCCTATGATTGGAATAGGGAAGTGCGCACCTGCGACCCCAAGTACTATCATTGGACACAGTGGGCTTTCCTGAAAATGTTCGGAAGCTGGTATGACAATGAGCTTTGCAAGGCTCGTCCAATCGAAGAACTCATAGCCATCTTCGAGAAGTCCGGCAGTTCTGCCGTAAATGCTGTCTGCACTCCTGGCGATGACTTTGACGCAGAGCAGTGGGCGGCTTTCAGCGAGAAGGAGAAATCAGCTGTGCTGATGCGCTATCGTATTGCATATCAAGGAGAAACATCAGTGAACTGGTGTGAGGGACTGGGTACGGTCCTCGCAAATGACGAGGTGAAGGACGGTCTTTCTGTACGTGGCGGTTTCCCTGTTGAACAGAAGAAGATGACCCAGTGGCAGTTGAGAGTCTCAGCCTATGCAGAGCGTCTTCTTGAAAGCCTCGACAAACTTGAGTGGACTGATTCCCTCAAGGAGATGCAGAGAAACTGGATTGGAAAATCGGAAGGAACGGAAGTCGTTTTCAATGTTGTGAACGGAGACAAGACCCTCCCTGTGACGATTTTTACCACACGCGTCGATACCATTTTCGGAGTTACCTTTATGGTACTCGCTCCTGAGAGCGAACTTGTTGCCGAACTCACTTCAGAGGAGTGCAAGGCTGAAGTGGAAGAATATATTAAGCAGGTAAAGAAAAAGACAGAGAGGGAGAGAATAGCCGAGACTAAGAGCGTAACTGGTGTATTCTCAGGCTCTTATGGTATTAATCCTCTTACCGGTGAGAAAATCCCTGTTTGGATTTCAGAGTACGTGCTTGCCGGCTACGGAACAGGAGCCATAATGGCGGTGCCTGCACACGACAGCCGCGACTATGCTTTTGCCAAAAAGTTCGGCCTGCCTATCGTGCCTATCATTGAGGGCTGCGACGTGAGCGAGCAGAGTTTCGATGCCAAATCCGGCAAAATGTGCAATTCCGGCTTCTTGAACGGAATGGAGGTGAAGGATGCCATAGAGGCTGCCAAGGATTATGTCGAGGAGAAGGGCCTTGGAAAGCGCAAGACGAATTTCCGTCTCCGCGATGCCATTTTCTCTCGCCAGAGATATTGGGGCGAGCCTTTCCCAATATACTATAAGGACGGTATTGCCACCCCTCTTCCTGAGTCTGAACTTCCTCTCGAACTTCCTGAAATCGAGTCCTTTAAACCTGCAGCTAACGGTGAGCCGCCACTTGCTCGCGCCAAGAACTGGACTTACAACGGCTATCCTCTCGAGAAGAGCACTATGCCGGGTTTTGCAGGCTCAAGTGCATATTATCTCAGGTATATGGATCCTCATAACCCAGAATGCCTGGTCTCAAAGGATGCTGATGAGTACTGGAGAAACGTTGACCTTTATATAGGTGGAACAGAGCACGCTACTGGCCATCTTATCTATTCGAGATTCTGGAACAAGTTCCTTTTCGACCTCGGTTATGTTTGTGAGGACGAGCCTTTCAAGAAACTCATCAACCAGGGTATGATTCAGGGACGCTCCAACTTCGTCTACAGAATAGTCGGTACCAACAGATTCGTATCCCTCGGACTCAAGGACGAATATGAAACCACAGAGATACACGTAGATGTGAATATAGTTCACAACGACAGGCTTGACCTTGAGGCTTTCAAGGCTTGGAGACCTGAGTTCAACGATGCCGAGTTCGTTCTGGAGAATGGCGAGTACATCTGTGGCTGGGCTGTCGAAAAGATGAGCAAGTCTATGTACAATGTGGTTAATCCGGATCTTATTTGTGATACCTATGGCGCTGATACACTGAGACTTTACGAAATGTTCCTCGGTCCTATCGAGCAGTCGAAGCCTTGGGATACCAAGGGAATTGACGGTGTGAACCGCTTCCTCAAGAAGTTCTGGAAGCTCTTCTTTGACCGTGACAACTGGCTTGTCACAGATGAGAAGGCCAGCGCAGAGGAACTCAAGGTTCTTCACAAGCTCATTGGCAAGGAGCGTGCTGACATTGAGGTATTCTCATACAATACTACCATCAGCGCATTTATGATTGCCGTAAATGAACTCACGGCTTTGAAGTGCAGCAAGAAGGAGATACTCGAGCCTATGGTTGTGATGCTCTCGCCTTTTGCTCCTCATATTGCCGAAGAGCTCTGGCACCTGCTAGGAAACGAGGGCAGTGTGACTGACGCCCGTTTCCCGGAGTATATCGAAGCATATACTGTCGAGAACAATTGCACTTATGCCGTTTCATTCAACGGAAAGACAAGATTCACGGTTGAGCTTCCGAAGAGTATGTCCAAGGAAGATGTCGAAGCACACGTACGTGCTCTGGAGCAGACTGGCAAATATGTCGGCGACCAGAACATCGTCAAGATGATTGTCGTTCCTGGAAAGATCGTCAATGTCGTAGTCAAATAATTACCTATGAAATCCAAAGTCCTTTCCATCGTTTCAGATTACTTGCTCATGACCCTGGGCGTGGCATTGTATTGCATCGCCTGGGAATTCTTCATGATTCCTAACGGAATGTCCAGTGGAGGACTCACCGGTCTTTGCACCATACTTCAGTATGCCACTGACGGATTGATCGATGTTTCGACCTCCTATCTGGTCTCAAACATCTTCCTGCTTTTGCTGGGCTTCATTTTCATTGGCAACGCCTTCGGCGTCAGGACCATCTACTGCATACTGGTCAGCACCCTGCTGTTCAGGCTCTTCGGCACGATGGAGGTGATGTTCTGCCTTCCTGACCATTTTATGTACATTCCTGAGAAGATTCTTATTCCTATCTTGTCGGGTGTACTTGAGGGAACGGGACTTGGCATCATATTCCTTGTGGGAGGCAGTACCGGTGGAACGGATATCATTGCGCTGTTTTTCAACAAGTACTGGCCTATTTCTACGGCGAAGGCCTTCCTCATTATGGATATTGTCATCATTACCGGCATTCTGTTCCTTCCTGACAAGACCCTGTCGGATACAATCTACGGTTATCTGATGATGATTGCATCCGTATCAATGATGGATTTCGTGATGGTGGGACGACGCTCTTCGCTTCAGCTTCTGGTTTTCTCCAGCAAGTATGAGCAGATTGCCGACCATATCATTAATGAGATGGACAGGGGGGTTACCGTGCTTCGCGCACAAGGCTGGTATACCAAGCAGGATAAGAATGTCCTTCTCATCATAGTAGGCAGGAATCAGATGCACGATTTGAAGAAGGTGATCAAGTCGATTGACAAGGACGCATTCGTGTCGGTGACTGCTACCAGCAGCGTATATGGCGAGGGCTTTGAGGAGATAAAAGTAGGCTATAAAAAAAGTTCAAAGAAACAATTGACATCCGGAGATGAAAAGAGAGATTAAAGCTGTGTTCAAGGTCCTGAAGGAATATTCCATCATTACTCTTGGGCTTCTGATATATGTGCTGGGTTGGACGATTTTTCTTATTCCGAGCAACCTCATCGGTGGAGGAGTAACCGGTTTCGGTTCCATAATCCAGTATGCTACCGGAGGAGTAATCAAGGTCGGATATACCTATTTCGTAGTGAATATCGCCCTGCTCATTGCGGCTCTGTTTACCTTGGGAAAGAGTTTCGGAACCAAGACCGTTTATGCCATAGTCGTGGTCTCCATAGGACTCAACGTTTTCCAGACCATCATTCCGGATACTATTCCTCAGGCCCTTGCCATTGATAATGGCAAACTGATGTCCACCATTATGGGCGGTATTATGGCCGGAGCCGGCATCGGGATGTGTATGTCCCAGGGTGGCAGCACGGGTGGAACGGACATAATTGCCCTGATTGTGAACAAGTACAGGGGAGTGTCACCGGGCAGGATGATATTGACCATTGACCTTTTCATCATTCTGTCTTCTTTGCTGATTCCTTCATATACTCCAGCAGGTAATTTGGTACCGTTTGTCACCAAAATCACCAACGTAGTGTACGGTCTTATGCTTACTGTTGTATGTTCGACAGTATTGGATCTGTATATCTCCGGAGCCAAGCAGTCCGTCCAGGTCTTCATCATATCCCAGAAGTCGGATGAAATCGCCGATATGATTGCAAATGAAGTGCATAGGGGAGTGACCGTTCTTACCGGCGAAGGCTGGTATACAAAGAATCAGGTCAGAGTCCTGATGGTATTGACCTTGAAATCCGATTTGAACCTTATGCTCAGGCTAATCAAGACCATAGATCCTGATGCATTCGTTTCTGTCGGATCGGTTTCTGGCGTATATGGCAAGGGCTTCGATTCCATAAAATCCAAGTCTGCTGATAAAAAGGAATTGGCAGAAAGGACTGATCAGAGTTTATAAAAAAGATATCATTGTTATAAAAAAGATAAATTACTGCCTCCTACCCCCTCTCGGCATTTGTCTGAGAGGGGTTTTTTATGTGATATTTGTCGACCTGAACATTTTTTACATAGGGAGAACTATGATATTAACTATTTGTACACTGTTTATTTTATTATCGATTTTTATCACCGTACTGTTCGGCCTCACAAGCGGCTGTAGATATAAACTGAGGTGTCTGATGTTACTACCCTCAACCTTCCTTCCCCTGATTCTGATTCTGGTGTCTGCCCTGATAGCTGGAACCTGGCCGGGATTACGTGAGTTGGAGGCCTCCCTGATGCTTTCCCTTTTCGGGATGAGGAAAAAGCCGAAGGATAGTACCGGGTACGGTGGGGAATTGTCATACCTGAGCATTGCTGCTTATCTGGCGAGCCTCGTTGTTTTCTTTCTGTCCTGGCTTGATTATCTGGCCCTGGATGATGCCATAGTGCCTTTGCTGCTCTTCCTTATGGCTGTCAGCTTCCTGGATCAGGTCTTCGTCGCCACAAGGGAAGACAGACTTGCGGCAGCCTCAGGCGATGAGAATGAGGGAAAGACTGCCGTTCCGACACGTGCGCCGGTGAAAAGACTGAAGAGACCTTCCCTGAGGCCACTGAAAGCCTTTCGAATGCCATCATTGCAGGAAAACAAGCCGGAAAAGCTTTTTACTGCGAAAGAAACTGTCCGTAGTAAGGAGGAGTGCGAAGCTGATGAGCCTGCGACACGTATGGATGTGATTTACGAGCGGATTCAGGAGTATATGGAAAACAAACAGCCTTATTTGGAATATGATTTCCAGATGTCGGATATGGCCGAGGCGGTCTATACCAACAAGTCATACGTCTCGAAGACCATCAATGCGATGGCAGGAAAGAACTTTTGTCAGTTTGTCAATTCATACCGTGTAAGATATGCCGTGCATACTATGCACAAGAACCCCAAGATAAAAGTCGGCGAACTTGCCCTGATGTCAGGCTTCAGCTCAATGGTGTCCTTTGATATGGCATTCAAGCTCCATATGAACACCACTCCGAGCGAATATCTCAGGAGCATTCAGGCCGAGAAGCTCTAAGCCTCGTTAACACCCTTCCAGCTCGACGGTACAGGGGCAATGACCCTGATCGGCAGTTTCTGGACAGGATGTACGAAATATACTTCGTGGGAATGGAGGCAGATGCCTCCGTCCGGATTGGAGCGAGCTGCCCCGTATTTCAGGTCGCCTTTGATTATGCAGCCCATATTGGAAAGCTGGCAGCGTATCTGATGGTGCCGGCCGGTCAGAAGTTCGACTTCCAGAAGGAAATATCTGTCAGTCTTTCCCAAAAGGCGGTAATTCAGCCTGGCGAGTTTCGCATCCCTGAATCTCGCCGGTTTTTCCTCATTGCCCGGGGCAACGACATAGCTTTTGTTCTGCTTTTCATTGCGGATCAACCAATCTTCCAGATGCCCCTCCTCCGATGCGGGCGCGGAATAAGAGAGAGCCCAATACTTCTTGTGAATCTGGCCGTCCCTGAACATTGCCGTAAGCCTTTCAAGGGCCTTTGATGTTTTGGCTAATATGACAATGCCGCTGACCGGCCTGTCGAGCCTGTGCGGTATGCCTAGGAATACCTTGCCGGGTTTTGAGTCCCTTTGGGCGATGAAGGCCTTGTACGTGTCAGCTATGCATTCATCCCCTGTCCTGTCGCCTTGAGTAATCTCTCCGACAAGTTTGTTTACGATTAGCAGGTGGTTGTCCTCATACAGGATGCGTTCCTGAAGGGCTTCGAATTCCGATGGTGAAAGTTCTCTGTATTCCATAAGGCAAAAATACGCATTCTTTCCTGAATTGCGACTTTGACGCATCAAATCTATTGTTCGAAATAATGGCGGCATATGCGGATGTGACAAAATGGCAGAAAGGGAAGGCTGGCACGACATTGGATATACTGCCTGTCGACCGGCCGCTGTAGCCGGGAGAAATGACAAAATAAAAAGCAATATATTATGGGAAAGATTATCGGAATTGACCTTGGTACTACAAATTCTTGTGTATCAGTAATGGAAGGCAACCAGCCTACAGTTATTATCAACAATGAGGGCGAGCGCACCACTCCTTCTGTCGTAGCATTCACTGACGGCGGTGAGAGAAAGGTCGGAAACCCTGCAAAGCGTCAGGCTATCACAAACCCTGGCAACACCATCTACTCTATCAAGAGATTTATGGGCGAAACCTATGACCAGGTGACAAAGGAAATCGAAAGAGTTCCTTACAAAGTGGTAAAGGGTGATAACAATACTCCACGTGTGGACATCAACGGCAGACTTTACACTCCTCAGGAGATTTCAGCCATCATACTCCAGAAGATGAAGAAGACCGCAGAGGATTATCTTCGTCAGGAGGTTACCGAGGCTGTCATCACAGTTCCAGCATACTTCTCTGATTCTCAGCGTCAGGCTACCAAGGAGGCCGGTCGCATCGCAGGTCTTGATGTGAAGCGTATCATCAACGAGCCTACAGCTGCCGCTCTTGCTTACGGCCTTGACAAGAAGCAGAATAATTGCAAGGTCGCAGTGTTCGACCTCGGTGGCGGTACCTTCGATATCTCCATCCTCGAGCTCGGCGACGGTGTGTTCGAGGTTATGTCAACCAATGGAGACACCCACCTCGGTGGTGACGACTTCGACCAGGTGATCATCGACTGGCTCGCATCAGAGTTTGCAGCTGAAAATCACGGAATCAACCTCAAGCAGGACCCTATGGCACTCCAGAGACTCAAGGAGGCTGCTGAGAAGGCTAAGATCGAGCTCTCAAACCAGAGCTCTGCAGAGATCAACCTTCCTTACATTATGCCAGTTGACGGTATTCCAAAGCACCTTGTAAAGACCCTTACCAGAGCCAAGTTCGAGATGCTCGCTGACAACCTCTTCCAGAGATGCCTCGAGCCTTGCCGCAGAGCCCTCAGCGACGCTCATCTCAATGCATCACAGATTGACGAAGTCCTTCTCGTCGGTGGTTCAACACGTATCCCTAAGGTACAGGACATCGTCAGAAGCTTCTTCGGAAAGGAGCCTAACAAGAGCGTCAACCCTGACGAGGTGGTTGCAATCGGTGCTTCAATCCAGGGCGGTGTGCTCGCAGGTGATGTGAAGGATGTCCTCCTTCTTGATGTCACCCCGCTTTCTCTCGGTATCGAGACCCTCGGCGGCGTAATGACCAAACTCATCGAGTCCAATACCACCATCCCTGCCAAGAAGAGCCAGGTATTCTCTACTGCAGCTGACAATCAGCCTTCAGTTCAGGTACGCGTCCTCCAGGGAGAGCGCCCAATGGCCAAGGACAACAAGCTCATCGGCGAGTTCAATCTCGACGGTATTTCACCTGCACCGCGCGGAGTTCCTCAGATTGAAGTGACCTTCGATATCGATGCCAATGGTATCCTCAATGTTTCGGCAATTGACAAGGCTACCGGCAAGGCTCAGAATATACGTATCGAGGCATCTTCTGGTCTCAGTGATGCTGAAATTCAGAGAATGCGTGATGAGGCTAAGGCCAATGAGGCAGCTGACCAGGCAGCAAAGGAGCGCATAGAGAAAATCAACAATGCTGACGCACTCGTCTTCCAGGTTGAGAAGTTCCTCAAGGAGAATGGAGACAAGGTCCCTGCTGATAAGAAGAGCGCTATTGAGACACCTGTCAATGCTCTCAAGGAGGCTGTGAAGAACCAGAATATCGCTGACATTGACAGATATACCGAGGAACTGAACAAGCTTATGGGTGAGCTGTACCAGAATATGGCTGGACAGCAGGGTGGCCCGCAGGCGGGTCCTCAGGGTCCACAATATGGCCCACAGGGTCCGGACAACAACCCTGATGCACCTGATGAGCAGTAATCAGGCTCTTGATAGTCACGGCTCGATGCTTCCAAGTTGAAAAGCCGTACGAGAAAAAGGATGATCCAAAAGTCTTAAGACCAAGGGTCATCCTTTTTTTATTCCGCCTTTCCTCTCTTCCATATGAGGGAGGTGCAGGCAATCCTGATTTACATCAGATACGCGGACATATCGCGTCCCGCGGCCAGGCCTTCCCGAATTTCGCTGGAAGAAATATTTACTTCAGGGGCATCAAGGAGCGTGATTTTGAAATCCCGGCCTTTATCGCTGCTGTCTATCAGCCTCTGTTTCAATGTCTCCATATCGAAGTCCTTCCTTGGATATACGGCAATGCCATATTCGCATAGTATCCTTTCGTAGTCCTTCCATCTTGGGAAAGATTCCAGATTGTCCGCCCCAACTATCAATGTATAGCTGTTTTCCGGCTCAAGTTCCTTCAAAGCATCCAGGGTCCTGATGGTATAGTGGGGCGCTTCCATATCCAATTCAATGTCATCCACCCAAACCTGCAGCTCGGGGTGTTTGGTCACTGCATCTACTGCTGCATCATATCTTTCAAGCGCGGACTGGTTATTTGAAGCGTCCTTGAATGGGTTTTGGGGGGAAACTACGAGGTACACCCAATCGAAGCGTTTGTCTTTCGAGAGATAATCCAGAATGGCCAGATGGCCGATATGGAGAGGATTGAATGATCCTGAGTAAACAGCTATCTTCATATTGCACACAAGGTCTTACTGCCGGCAAAGGAATTCATCGACGATGCGTTCAGCTTCGGCGAAGGCTGTCTCCAAGACATCATTGACAAGAATATGGTCGAATTTGTCGGCGTAGCCCATCTCCTCGCTGGCTTTGTCCACCCTCTTCTGAATGTCTTCCATCGAGTCTGTGCCGCGTTTTATCAGTCTGTCTCTCAGAACTTCAACACTTGGGGCCTGAATGAATACGGAGAGGGCCTTGTCACCGAAGTATTTCTTCAGGTTTACACCTCCTTTGACATCGACGTCGAAGATAATAACGTGACCCTTGGACCATATTCTCTCCACTTCTGACTTCAGCGTTCCATAGAAGCGTCCGGGATATACCTCTTCGTATTCGACGAAAGCATCTTCGGCAATTTTTTTTCTAAATTCCTCTTCGCTGAGGAACCAATAGGCAACTCCGTTCTTTTCATCTCCTCTCACCGGACGCGATGTTGCTGATACTGAGAACTCCACTTCCGGATGCAGTGAGAGCAGGTGATTGACGATAGTGCTTTTGCCGGACCCTGACGGTGCAGAGAAAATTAGTACTTTGTCTCCCATATTCATTGTGATTTAATGCAAAAATAGTTAATTTTGCGTGATTTAAATTGATTATTACTCAAACAAAAGAAATAATTCAAAAACTATGGTATCTTACAAAGAACTTGGCCTCGTGAATACTCGTGAGATGTTCGCAAAGGCAGTAGCAGGCGGATATGCTATCCCTGCTTTCAATTTCAATAACATGGAGCAGCTCCAGGCTATCATTATGGCTGCAGCTGAGAAGAGATCTCCTGTTATCCTCCAGGTTTCAAGCGGTGCCCGCAAGTATGCTAACCAGACCCTTCTCCGTTATATGGCAGAGGGCGCTGTAGAATATGCTAAGGAGCTTGGTTGGGAGAAACCTCAGATTTGCCTCCATCTCGACCATGGTAACTCATTCGAGCTCTGCAAGAGCTGCGTTGATATGGGATTCTCATCAGTAATGATTGATGCTTCTTCTCTTCCATATGAGGAGAATATCGCTCTTACCAAGCAGGTTGTTGATTATGCTCATCAGTTCGACGTAACAGTTGAGGCTGAGCTTGGCGTACTCGCAGGTGTTGAGGATGAGGTCGCTTCAGAGGTTTCACACTACACAAAGCCTGAGGAGGTAGTTGATTTCGCTACCCGCACAGGTTGCGACTCTCTCGCTATCTCTATCGGTACTTCACACGGTGCTTACAAGTTCACTCCTGACCAGTGCACCCGTGACCCTAAGACCGGAAAGCTCGTACCTCCACCACTTGCATTCGACGTTCTTCACGCTATCGAGGAGCAGCTCCCTGGATTCCCTATCGTTCTCCACGGATCATCATCAGTTCCTCAGGAGTATGTTGACGAGATCAACTCACTCGGCGGAAAACTTCCTGATGCAGTAGGTATCCCTGAGGAGCAGCTTACAGAGGCTTCAAAGAGCGCTGTTTGCAAGATTAACATTGACTCAGACTCACGTCTCGCTATGACTGCAGCTATCCGCCGCGTATTCCACGACAAGCCAGGTGAGTTCGACCCACGCAAGTACCTCGGACCTGCCCGTGACGAGATGAAGAAGCTTTATATGCACAAGATTGATGTTCTCGGCTCAAACGGAAAGGCTGAGTAATTCAATAGACGTTTTGATGAGGAGCCGACCTGACAGGGACGGCTCCTTTTTTTTGAGGGAGCTCAATTGCGGCCGCTTATCTCCCACCGAAATCTCGGAGTCCCCCAGACGGCTCAGTCTGAGTTCCGCTTCCATCCACCCTCAGTATCGTCGTTTTTTATCAGCAAATCGGCGCCAGACTAAAGCTGAATGCACTCGGAAGGTTCTGACTCATTCCAGCAACGGTCCAGAACGGTAATCACAAAGCGGCGATGTGCTTCCAAGTCTTCCGGCCCGGGCTTGAATGAAGTCTCCTTGGTCAGCATATAAAGCTTCTCGATTTTGCTGATGTCCGGCTCCTCGTCGGCCTCAAAGCGGTAAACGGCAAAGTACATCGCCTCCTGCATCGGATCATCTACCGGACCGGTGATCCATCGCACTTGTCCGCTGACGTGGCTCAACCACGCTTCAACTCTTTCCGGAGCAACTCCGTCTATATCCACGTAGGCCGGAAGAAATGCGGGGTGTTTTTGGTAAATTGTTGAAAGAGAGTCTTTTATATTACAAATATTCTCGGCAATGGACCAGCCCGGCCACCATATATTGCCCTGAATCCCCGGGAGTTCGCGGCTGAGTTCCATCTTGCGTCTCATCTGTGTTGTGGAAGGATTTTGCAGGTCTTTTTCAGAGAAAGTCTCGATACTCTGGCCAAGGTAGAGCTGCCCGGGCAGTTCCTGTTCGTTCCACCAGTTTGCAAGAGTTTCATAATCAGCCGCTTTATGTCCTATTTTCCAATATAGCTGCGGAGCCAGGTAGTCCACATAGCCTTCACGAGCCCATAGTGGCGTGTCTGCAAAGAGTTCGGAGTAGCCGGACAGGCCATTGGTCAGGCTCCCATCAGGGCCTTCAGAAATATTGCGGTGGATACCGAAGGGCGAAACTCCGAAACGCACCCAAGGCTTGATTTCCTTGACTGCGGCATTGACCTCGGCAATCAGCGTTGTGACATTGTTCCTCCTCCAGTCACCCTTCTGCTCCTTGCTGAAACCTTGCGCAGCTGCGTACTTCCGGAATGTCTCGGCATCGTTGAAGTCCTTGCCCTTGATGGGGTAGGGGTAGAAATAGTCGTCGAAATGTATGCCGTCCACATCGTATCTGCTTACTATGTCCTTGATTACGGCCAGGATATGCTCACGGGACCCGGGTTCGCCGGGATTGAAATAAAGCTGATCCCCGTACTTTACGAAGAGCCCAGGCTTCTCATAATAAATGTGTCCTTCGCTCAATTGCTCACCGGCTTTGACCGTAACCCGATAGGGGTTAAGCCAAGCGTGGAGCTCGAGCCTGCGGCTGTGACATTGCTCTATCATAAATTGCAGCGGGTCCCAGAAAGGCTCCGGAGCCTTGCCCTGCACTCCCGTCAGATAACGCGTCCAAGGCTCGAGCGGGGATGGGTAGCAGGCATCGGCTTCTGGCCTGACCTGGAAGAAGACGGCATTGCACCCGGCTATCACCAGCGAGTCGAGGGTGGCGCAGAGGTAGTCCTGCACTTCGGAGCTGCTCATTCCGGCGAAGCTGGTATTGCCCACGATATGCAGCCAGGCGCCCCTGAATTCGCGCTTCGGAGATGAGGCGAGGGCGGAGAGCGACAGCAGGGCTGCAAGTATGATGGAGGCAATATGTTTCATTTCGGGCTAAAGGTACGCTTTTTTTGCTAACTTTGCAGACTATTATCTTATCGCAATGGACAAACTCAGTTATGCATTGGGTATGAGCATCGCCCAGTCCCTGATTCAGTCAGGCGTGAACGAGCTCGCATATGAAGATTTCAAGAATGCCGTAGCCGATTGCCTCGAAGGACGTGAGCCGGCCCTTCCTATGGATGAGGCCAATGATGTGCTCAATGATTTCTTCGCCAGAGCACAGCAGGAAATGATGGAAAAGCAGAAGGAAGTCGCTGCAGCCTTCAAGGCCGACGGCGAGAACTGGCTTGCGGAAAATGCCAAGAAGGAGGGCGTCAATGTCCTTCCGAGCGGCCTTCAGTACAAGGTGGTGAAGGATGGCAATGGCAAGAAGCCGGGCAAGTCCGCTCAGGTGAAGTGCCACTATGAGGGTACCCTCACCAACGGTATGAAGTTCGACAGCTCATATGACAGGGGCGAGCCTGCCATCTTCGGAGTGAATCAGGTCATTGCCGGTTGGACTGAGGCCCTTCAGCTTATGAGCGAGGGCTCGGTTTGGGAACTTTACATCCCTTATCATCTCGCCTACGGAGAGGCCGGTGCAGGAGCCGCCATTCCTCCTTGCGCAGCTCTCGTCTTCAAAGTTGAGCTGCTGGAGGTTCTCGACTGATTGTAAATGATTGATTTATAGTGCAATATAAACTCATAATCGATAGCGGTGCCACTAAGGCGGAGTGGTGCGCCGCGGGCCGTGACCGCAGGATGACAGTGACGGCAGGGGTGAACCTTGCCACGATGTCCGAAGATTCGGCCCTTGAGATCATTGCCGCCGCCCTTGACAGCCTCGGACTCGATGGCAATGAAGTCAGCGCCGTCCATTTCTACGCGGCAGGACTCATTGCCGGATCTCCTTCCGGGGCTATGGTTTCAAGTCTTTTCGCGAAGCGTTTCCCTGATGCGGAGATTGAATGCGCTTCCGACCTGCTTGCTGCGGCACGGGCAGTTTGCGGCCATTCGGCAGGAGCTGCAGCCATACTCGGAACGGGTTCCAACAGCTGTCTTTTTGACGGTGAATCGATAGTGCGCAATGTGCGTTCGGGCGGTTTCATACTAGGAGATGAGGGCGGCGGGGCCAGCTTGGGTAAGCTTTTTCTGTCAGATTTTCTGAAAGACCTTGTCCCTGCACCGGTTGCATCAGAGTTCGCTTCCTCTTTCGAGGCTGATTACCTGAGCATAGTGAACAGGGTCTATCACAGTCCGGCCCCTGCGGCTTACCTTGGCTCCTTCGCACCTTGGATACTCTCGCGCGCGAACTCGCATCCCTATTTGCGTGAACTCATCGACCGCAACCTTAACAGCTTCATCCAGAGGGTGCTGCTGCAATACGATTGCGACCGGGTGGGCTTCGTGGGAGGTTTTGCCTCCGCCTGCGCATCCTCTCTTAAGCGTCTGTGCACCGAGGCCGGCATCGAAGTCAGTTCCATCATAGCCTCACCACTCGAAAACTTGATCTCCTATCATTGCCAATGAGCGAAAAGTACCCGTCAGAATTACTTCAGAATGCAGTCGATGCCATCAGCTCGCTCCCGGGAATAGGCTCCCGCAGTGCGCTGAGGCTTGCATTGCACCTGCTCGGCCAGCCTAAGGAAAATGTGCACCACTTCACTGAATCTGTGCGCAAACTGGTCGATGAGGTGCAATATTGCCCTGAGTGTATGATGATTTCGGACAATGGCTGCTGCTCTATCTGTGCGGACAAGAGTCGCGACCATCACACCATCTGCGTCGTAGAGAGCGTGCGAGACGTGATGAGCATCGAGAATACGGGGCAATATCGGGGCGTTTACCACATCCTCGGGGGCATCATCTCACCCATCAACGGCATCGGACCGTCGAATCTGACCATCGGCCGTTTGGTCGAAAGACTCAGGGCAATGACCGCGACCGTCGACGACCCATCCTCGATAGAGGTGATAATGGCCTTGAGCGGAGACGTGGAAGGAGAAACCACAGCCTTCTACATTTACAGGCAGATTTCGTCTTTCGGGATCAGAATCACTGCCCTTGCACGCGGTCTCGGCTTCGGGGATGACCTCGAATACGCTGACAGCCTCACCCTGGGCCGCTCCATCATCAACCGTCAGAATTTCAAGATATGATCGCTATACTTTCAGCGCTTGTTTTCGCAATGTCACTTTGCGCCGATTGTCTGGCTGTCTCTATTTGCTCCAGCGTCACTCTCAAGAAGCTGGAATGGAAGCCTGTCATAGCCATCAGCCTCATCTTCGGAGTGGTGCAGGCTGGACTGCTGCTCCTCGGCTACGGCTTCGGGGATATTTTTGTCGGCTATGTCGAAAAGATTGCGCACGTAATCGGCTTCCTGCTTCTTCTTTATGTCGGAGGCTCAATGCTCAAAGAAGGAATTGCCAAGGATGCAGAGGCTCACGACCTAAACGGCCTCGGACACATCGTCATTGCCGCTATTGCCACAAGCATAGATGCCCTGGCGGTCGGTATTTCATTGTCAATGGGTGGAGATTCTCTGGACGACCTTCTCTTCAAGGCACTCGCTGTATTCATTGTCACTGTGCTGTCAGTCGTTGTCGGAATTTGCTTCGGCCAAAAGCTTGGCGAACGTTTCGGTCATATTGCCGAAATCATTGGCGGTATAGTGCTGATACTGATAGGTATCAATATTCTTCTGTAGGTATTGTCCTCCCAAAAATAATTCCTATATTTGCGGGCTGACTTCTCCGTAATGTCAGCTGGATGATGTGTAACCCTACCGGCGAAGGCGAGCCGGGCTAAACCAGGGATCAGCTATGATAATGATTTTCTACAGGATAGGCGATAAGGTAGATTATTGCCAGTCTGAAACGGAGTTCGCCAAGCTCAAGAAAGAGGATGTCATCTGGATTGACCTTCTTGACCCTACAGGCGAAGAAAAAAGAGCCACTGAGAGATTTCTCGGAACTGAAATCCAAAGCCGTGCCCAGGCCGAGGAGATCGAGAGTTCGTCACGCTTCTACGAGACGGATGTCGCCATTTTTGCGAATACCAACTATTTGACACCTGCCGATGACGCTTACGAGCTCGCTCCCGTATCGTTCATTATCGTGGACAATACCCTTGCGACCCTTCGAGACGTCCCTCTGCGAAGTATCACCAGCCTCCAGCATAAGCTCTATGCCAAACCGTCCCTCTTCAAGAGCGGATGGAACATCTTTGTAGCTATGCTCGACCAGAGAATTGACCTTGACGCGGATATGGTGGAGATTCTTTCCAAGGATACCGCCCGTTTCAGCAAACGTATGAATCAGGATGAGGACATCACTGAAGACTTCCTTCTCGATATCAATCAGTTGCAGGAGAATACAATGACTGTCAGGGAGAATGTCGTCGACAAGCAGAGGCTGATTTCCAATATAGTGAAGAGCGACAGGTATCCTGCTGAACTCGAGGCCAAATTCTCCGTGCTGCTTCAGGATATCGCATCCCTCATAAACTTTACGAATTTCAACTTCGAGCGTCTGGAATATCTCCAGGACACTGTGCTCGGTTTGATCAATCTCGAGCAGAACAGGATTATGAAGATTTTCACCGTGGTTTCCGTGCTTCTTATGCCTGCCACACTCGTGGCCAGCTTCTACGGAATGAACGTGCATCTGCCTTTCGGAGACTGGAAGCTCTCGTGGCTGTTCATCATCGCCCTGATGATACTCTTCGCGGTGGTGCTCTACTTCCTCTTCAAAAAGAAGAAAATGCTTTGAAAACCTGGGGGTTCTCATTGTATTTCAGAATATTATGTTTATCTTTGCACGCTTTTTGACCGGCGTGCATTTTTTGTCGGCGAAGCACAATACATAAAGTTAAACCCCTAGTTTGTTATCATTACAAAATTATGGCAGAATTTTTAAACGCATCAGTTGCTCCTGAGGCATTCGATTGGGATGCATTTGAGGGCGATTCAGCGCTCTACGGTGGTGCTGAGAAAGCTCAGATTCAGGACGCTTACAATCAGACTCTTTCAAAAGTAGTCGAGAACGAGGTTGTTGAGGGCGAGGTTACCGCTATCAACAAGCGCGAGGTTATCGTTACCATCGGCGGTAAGAGCGAGGGTGTTATCTCAGCACCTGAGTTCCGTTACAATCCTGACCTCAAGGTCGGTGACAAGGTCGAGGTTTTCGTAGAGTCAGCAGAGGACAGAAAGGGTCAGCTCGTTATTTCACATAAGAAGGCACGTGCTCTCAAGTCTTGGGACCGTGTAAACGAGGCTTACAACAACAACGAAATTGTAAAGGGCTTCGTTAAGACCCGTACAAAGGGTGGTATGATCGTGGATGTATTCGGTATCGAGGCATTCCTTCCAGGTTCACAGATTGACATCAAGCCTATTCGTGACTACGATGCATACGTTAACCAGCCTATCGACTTCAAGATTGTCAAGATCAACCAGGAGTTCCGCAATGTTGTCGTTTCTCACAAGGCACTTCTCGAAGCAGAGCAGGAGCAGAAGAGAAGCGAGCTCATCAGCAAGCTTGAGAAGGGTCAGGTACTTGAGGGTACCGTCAAGAACATCACCAACTACGGTGTATTCGTTGACCTCGGCGGCGTTGACGGTCTCATCCATATCACAGACCTCTCTTGGGGCCGCGTAAATCACCCTGAGGAGTTCGTACAGCTCGACCAGAAGATCAAGGTCGTTGTGCTCGATTTCAATGAGCAGCAGAAGAGAATCGCTCTCGGTTACAAGCAGCTCACTTCACATCCTTGGGACAGCCTCGATGCTAACCTCAAGGTCGGTGACAAGGTTAAGGGTAAGGTCATCCTCATCGCTGACTACGGCGCATTCGTGGAGATTGTTCCTGGTGTAGAGGGTCTCATCCACGTATCTGAGATGAGCTGGTCTCCAAGACTCCATTCAGCACAGGAGTTCCTTAAGGTAGGTGACGAGGTTGAGGCACAGATCCTCACTATCGACCGTGAGAACAGAAAGATGTCACTCGGTCTCAAGCAGCTCACCTCTAACCCTTGGGAGAACATCCGTGAGAAGTATCCAGTAGGCTCAAAGCACAAGGCTGTAGTTCGCAATATCACCAACTTCGGTGTGTTCGCAGAGCTTGAGGACGGTGTAGAGGGTCTCGTACACATCAGCGACCTCTCTTGGAACAAGATCAAGCATCCTTCAGAGCTCGTTGCTGCAGGTGATACTATTGACGTTCAGATCATTGACTTCGATGAGGCTAACCACAAGCTCAGCCTCGGCCACAAGCAGCTTCTCCCTAACCCTTGGGCAGAGATTGAGGCTAAGTACACCGTTGGATCTACAGTTGAGGGTACTATCGCATCTGTTACCGATAAGGGCGCTACCATCACACTTGACGGTGATGTTGAGGGCTTCGCATTCAACCGCGAGATCCTCAAGGAGGACGGCAAGCCAGCTGTTGCCGGTGAGACTCTTCCATTCCGCGTAGTTGAGCTCCGCCGCTCTACTCACCGCATCCTTCTTTCTCACGTAAGAACTTATGCTGAGGCTAAGGAGAAGGCAGCTGCCGCTGAGGTAGATAACACCAAGAAGGCTGTCAAGAAGATCAACTCTTCAGTTGAGAAGACCACTCTTGGTGACATCGATGCTCTCGCAGCTCTCAAGGAGAAGCTCGAGAAAGGCGAGTAATCAATGGATTTCCAGTTAAAAATAATGGGCTCGGCTTCGGCCAGGCCCGTTATTGATAGATTTCAGAGTGCCCAGGTACTTACCGTACACGGGCGCTCTTTTTTAATTGATTGTGGAGAGGGAGTGCAAGTCCAGCTCCAGCATTTTGGCGTCTCATCCCTGAAGATAGATTCCATTTTCATCTCCCATATTCACGGAGACCACGTCTTCGGAATCTTCGGGCTTCTTTCCACTATGGGTATGCTTGGCCGTACTATTGCTCTCAATATTTACGCGCCCCTTGCCTTCGGCCCCATACTCAAGTTTTTCTTGTCCTACTATGGCGACGGTGTAGGGTTTGAAATCCGGCATATTGTCCTGAAAATGAAGATTCCGGAACTGATATATGAGACTAAATCTCTGGAAATCAGCGCTTTCCCTTTGAATCACGGCATCGAAACCTATGGCTTCCTTTTCAGGGAAAAGACTCCTCAGCGCAATGTCAACAAGGATGCCCTGGCCAAGTATGATTTTACTTTGGCGGAAATTGCCTCTCTTAAAAGAGGTGAGGATATAGTCCGTCCTGCCGGCCACAATGATTCAGCCCCCGGTTTCCATAACGGTTTTGTTAAGTACTCTGACTCTGATGAGCCTCTGCTTATCAAAGCGGAAGAAGCGTCATATGTGCCTTGGATACCAAGAAGTTTTGCCTATTGTTCAGACACAGCCCCTTTTGCAAGGGAAGCTGAATGGGTAAAAGGTGTGGATATGCTCTATCACGAAACCACCTACCTCGCCGAGTATGCTGAATTGGCCGCTACAAGACACCATTCCACGACTCTGCAGGCTGCGCAGTGTGCAAAGGATGCCGGAGTTGGTCGCCTGATTATCGGCCATTACTCCTCACGAAACAGGAATTCCTCCGTTTACGAGAAGGAATGCCGTAGCGTCTTCCCTGAAAGTTATGCTTCGAACGACGGTTCTGTTTTCGACCTTCCATTGAAAAAGCACCCAGGCGCGATTACTTCCGTGCATTGAGCGCCGCCTGGAACTCGCGGGCGTTGCGGTTGTGTTCGCTGAGAGTGACTGCGAACTTATGTGTTCCGCTAAAATCTGCATTGGCACAGAAATACAGGTATCCGTGACGGTCCGGGTTGAGCACAGCCTCCAGACCGGCTTTGGACGGAACACATATAGGTCCCGGAGGAAGCCCTGCATATTTGTAGGTGTTGTACGGAGAATCGACTTCCAGGTGCTTCAGCAGAACCCTGTTCAATTTATAGTCAAAGCAATACGCCACTGTTGGATCTGCCTGTAGCTTCATTCCTGTACGGAGTCTGTTGAGATACACTCCTGCTATCGAAGGCATTTCCGGCTCGTAGTTGGTCTCTCCGCACACAATTGAAGCCACTATGCTTACCTCCTCCTTGCTCAAGTTCTGCTTCGCAGCTTTATCAAGCCTCTCCTTGGTCCAAAAGGCATCATACGCATCCTTCTGTTTCTGAAGTATATCCTCAATGCTCGCAGTCCAGTACATCTGATAGCTGTCAGGTATGAACAGCGAGAAGACATTCTGTGAATTGAATCCGAATTTCTTCAGCAAGTCATTGTCATTCAGAGCAGCATACACAGAAGCCGAATCCACCATCATTTGATTTGCAATCTTTCTGGCTATTGCCCCCTTGTTTCTCATTGACCCCGAAAGTACCAGTGATGCAGGAGTCTGCCAAGCATTGTTCAGCATACGCGCGATGTACACGCTTGAGTGCTCAGGCTTGACAACATAGCGTCCCGGCTTTATATAATCCTTCACCTTCTTTTCGACAATCATCCTGTCAAGGCTCTTTCTCCTGATGACCGAGGCTGAATCGGCGATATTATTCACCACATCCTCCAGTTTCGAGTCAGGATATACATAGACCACAGCCTCTTTTCTGAAGTTTGGAGTCTTGTTGTCAATGTACCAATGCGCTGCCTTAGGACCTGCTATTCCGCACAAGCACAGCACAACGAGAGCCGAAAGGCTTGCTATCAACTTCTTTCTTTTCATTTTCTGAGTATTATCGTATCCCCTGAACGGAGCGTGTGTTTTTCGTCAAAGCCGTTGAGTTTCCTGATTGAGCTCATTTTTACTGCGAAGCGCTGGCAGATATCACGCAGATTCTCTCCATCCTTTTCCACAATATACTTGTCAAGGCCCTTCTCAGCTTGAGCCTTCTTCTGCTGGATATAGACCACAGTCCCGGCAGCAAGCTTCTCGGCTGAGCTTAAATCATTTATTTTCAATATTTCCTTAGGGAAAAGATTGAATGCTGTGGCAATGCTTTCGTAAGTCTCACCTTCTACGGCATAGACGAAAGCGACCCCGTTCGTGGCGTAAACCTCACGTCTGAGACTGAAGTTGAAGCTCTCAGAAGCCTTCTGCTTGAATATGACAGCAGTTTCCAATGACAATGGAGACTCAGGAATGACCTCATTTTCTTCACGTGAGGACTTCTTCTCCTTTGCTGCTTTTTTCTCAGCCTTGCGAGCCTGACGTCTGCTCATTTTGCTCTCCTTGCTTTTCTCAGGCTCGTTTGAGGCCACCCTGATTTCGGGGAATAGTTCCTCCACTTCGGCAATGCTCATTGAGTCATACTTAGCCAGGCCGTAGTCCTCAATTATTCGGATCAGTTTTGACGCATAGGAAGGGTCTGTAGCATAACCGGCCTTCTTAAGACCGTAGGCCCAGGATTCATAGTCCTTTGTGTCGAAATCAAAAAGGAACTTGTACCTGTCGCGGTAGCGGAGAAAGTCCGAATGGTCCTTGAAGGACTCATCCGCATTGTCATAAACACGGAAACATTCTCCCTTGCTGTCATCGTCCATCTTCATCGACTTGCCCTTCCAGTCAGTATGGCACTTGATGCCGAAATGATTATTTCCCTCGGAGGCGAGGACTGATTGCCCCGAACGGGATTCCAGTATTCCTTGGGCAAGGGTGATGCTGGCCGGCACTCCGCTCCTGTACATCTCGCGCACGGCGGTGGCGGCCCATTGCTCCGCATATCTCTGTTGCGGGCTTGAATCATTCGGGCCTGCATTGGCGAAGATACAAAGAAGCAGTGCGAGAACGGAAATCAGTCTGGCCGCAGGGCCGGAACAAACAGTATTGAGGGATGGTTTCATTGTCTTAATTCTTATACGCGTTTAACCTTGATAATCTGTTTCAAGATGCTTATCTGTGAGATGACCTTGTCCAGCTCCATATTGGATGGGACGAGTATTCTCGCGGAGATGTCATACCAGCCGTTGCGCCTGTCCTCATTGACGGTGAAACTGCGTATGGAAGCCTTGAAATTGCTGATTACGCTCATAATGTCTGCCAGCACTGAATGCTCCATCTCGGCAAGTATCCTGAGCGTGCATTGGAAATCTCCTGTGCTTGGATTCTCTGCCCATCTCACTTTCTGGATGCGGTAAGGATACTTGTCCAGAAGCCTGGCGGCGTTCGGACAGGTCATTCTGTGTATCTTGATGCCCTCGCTTCTGGTGACGAAGCCGAACACATCATCTCCGTAAACCGGGTTGCAGCAATGTGCCATCCTGTAGTCAATGCCCTTTACATCTTTGGTGCTGATTACCAGGATGTCATCTCCGGTCTTATGTTCTGTCCATTTCTTGTTGACGCTCTCCTCCGGCTTTTCGGTATTTTCAGGTTTGGTGCCGCTGTTCTGATTCAGGATGAAGGCCTTGATATCGTTTATGTCAATCTTTTCAGTGCCCAGGTCGGCAAGAAAGGAGATGACGCTCGAATACTTCAGCTTCTTCATCATATCGTGCATCATATCGTCAGGAAACTCCAGTTTCCAGTTCTTCAACCTCCTCTCCAGCAGTTCCTTACCTTCCGCAGCCTTCTTGTACTCCTCCTCCTTCATCTCGTGCTTGATGCGGCTCTTGGCCTTGGAGGTCACAACCCAGTTCAACCAGTCCTGATTAGGTTTCTGGTTTTTGCTGGTCATAATGTCCACGACATCGCCGGTATGCAGTTCTTCCTTTATGGAAACGGCCTTGCCATTGATTCTTGCGCCAGTGCATTTCGAGCCGAGACCAGAATGTATGCTGAAGGCGAAGTCAAGGACTGTTGCTCCCTTTGGCAGTTTCTTCAATTCTCCTGAAGGGGTGAAAACGAAAACATCGGAAGAAGGAGGTGCCGGCAATTCATCCTCGCCCTCGGAGTCAGGAGGGGAGAGAGGCGCGCTTTTTCCGTGCTCCAGCGAGTATCTTACGGCTGTAAGCCAATCATCCAGCGCACTCTCGCGTTTAATGCCCTTGTATGACCAGTGTGAAGCGAGTCCGCTCTCGGCCATCTCATCCATTCTCTTGGTCCTGATCTGCACTTCCAGATAGGCTCCTTCCGCATTCTTGACGGTGATGTGCAGGGATTCGTAACCGTTAGGTTTAGGGTTGGAAATCCAGTCGCGAAGACGGTTTGTGTCTGACTCGTAAGTCTCTGTCACAAAGCCGAATACCTTCCAACAGAGGGCGTGTTCCAGCTCCCTGTCGTCTTCGCAGTCGATAATGAAACGTATGGCGAAAACATCATAGACCCCGTCGAAATCCACCTTCTGCTTCTGCATCTTCTTCCAGATGGAGAAAGCCGACTTAGTGCGTGCCTTGAGCTTATACTTTATTCCTGCATCTGAAAGTGTAGCCTTCAGCGGTTCAATGAACTGTGTCGTAATCATCTGCCTGTCTCTCTCGGTAGCCTTGAGCCTGTTGGTGATGGCCCTGTACTGCTCCGGTTCCGAGAAACGGAAGTAGATGTCCTCCATCTCACTCTTCATATTGTAGAGCCCCAGCTGGTGTGCAAGCGGGATGTACAGCATCAGGGTTTCCAGCTGCTTGCGCTCGCGCGAAGCCTTCGAGAAAAGGTCAAGAGAGCGCATAACCTCCAATCGGTCAGCGAGTTTCAGTACCGTTACCCGAGGATCTGTGGAATATGATACTATGAGCTTTTTATAATTGTCCGCCTCAAGTCTTGTGTCCTTCGGCTTGATGGTGGCTATTTTGTTCAGTCCTTCGACCATCTTGAGTATATCCTTCCCGAAACGGCCGCCTCCTGTAATGTCCACTTCGGGATTGAAACGGCTCGCCTCGTGCAAGAATACGGCGCAAACACAGTCCGCTCCAAGTCCTATTTCGTCACAGGCTATTTTCGCCACCTTTACCGGATGGTCTATGAAAGGGATTCCGTTGCCCCTTATTTCTCCTTCCAGAGCCTTTTCCGCTATGGAATAGGCTTCAGACACCAGGATCTTCTCCTCATCGGAAAAGTTCGGGAAAAGTGAGTCGATTTTTTCCATAATCTGTCCTTTTTATTGTTTGACAAACGGCTTCTAAAACTGAAAGTAAATGAATGCCTGCAGGTCAGCTGTAATGAACTGGTAGGCAATGAAGGCTGCTGCCACGACGACAAGCGCCATAAGCGGCAGCGGAAGCAATGCAAAATTCATACGATACCATCGCTTGAAGCGCTCCGGAAGCCAATGAATGACCATTCCGAGCACTACAAGCAGGAATACGTTCCAGTAAGATGCGCAAATCTCCGGAATTAGCGACAGGTCCCAGGCAGAGCCAATCTGATTGACCATATTCTTCGCCGTCTTCCAAGCCTCCTCGTTCGCTACGGCAGGGTCAAGGTTTGAGCCGCTGCGGAAGAAAAGACGCGTGAAAGTGATGAAAGTGAAGGTCTGGACCACACCCCAAACATAGCCCGCGGTCTTGCAGCCTTTCCCCTTGAAGAGATGATATATGAATCTGACAAGGGTGCCTGCGGCAATGACGCCGGCCCAGACGAAGAGCAGCCTCCATACAGGTGCCGGAGAGAATTTGCAAAGGAATCCGAGGATGAGGGTCAATATGCTGACGCTCAATGCTTTAATCCACCAGGATAGCTCCTTCCAGAACTGGTAAACTACCAGACCTATGCCGTTGAGGCCGCCCCAGATGATGAAGTTCCAGGAAGCCCCGTGCCAAAGACCGCCCAGAAGCATCGTGATGAATCTGTTGATATTGGCAATGATCTTTTTCCTGTGATCGGGCTTCAGTGCCGCAACGATGCCCAGGACGGCGGCAATGCCGATGAATACCAGCGAAACCGCCCAGCTGCCTGAGAGCAGCACAGCAATGACAGCGAAGAGGACAATGAAGAACCAGGTGCCGAAAGTCGCGTTCCTGTTGCCTCCGAGAGGGATGTACAGGTAGGAACGGAGCCAATAACTGAGCGACATATGCCATCTGCGCCAGAAATCCTGAGGGTTTGAAGCCTTGTAAGGGCTGTTGAAGTTCTGCGGAAGATAGAAGCCCATAAGCATAGCCACGCCTATGGCAATGTCGGTATATCCCGAGAAATCAGCATAGACCTGCAGTGAGTATGCGAAGAGAGCTGCCAGATTCTCGAAACCCGTGTATAGCAGAGGATTGTCGAATACCCTGTCAATGAAGTTTACGGCAATATAGTCGCTGAGTATGATTTTCTTGAGCAATCCGTTGATTATCCAGAATACGGCGATTCCGAACTGCTTGCGTCCCAGAAAGAAAGGCTTGTACAGCTGTGGAATGAATTCACTGGCCCTTACTATAGGTCCTGCGACCAGCTGTGGGAAGAAACTGACGTAGAAACCGAAGTCGAGAAGATTCCTGACCGGCTTGACCTTCCCCCTGTAAACATCTACAGTATAACTGATTACCTGGAAGGTGAAGAAGGAAATGCCCACAGGGAGCACTATCCTGTCCACATTGAAGCGTGGCTGTCCGGCTATGGCATTGCCGGCTGCCGCAAACCAGTCGTGGACTTCGATGTTAGTGCCGAAAATGGTATTTACAAAGTCAGTGAAGAAATATGCATACTTGAAATAGCAGAGGAGTCCCAGGTCAATGAAGATGCTAAGGCACAGCCAGAAGGTCTTCCATCCCTTTTTCCCGGCTCTGTCTATGCGTTGGGCAATCAGAAAGTCCGAGCAGGTGACGAAGATGAGTATGAGTACTGACAGCCCGCTGGTCTTGTAGTAGAAGAAAAGGCTGACGAAGAACAGAAAGGCATTGCGAAGGAGCCTGCGCCTGTGCAGCAGGGAAAAAGCTGCAAAGACAAAGGCGAAGAAGGCCCAGAAATAGAATTGGGTGAACAGCAAGGGAGAGTTCGCATCGAATGCGAACAGTCTGTGGAAGAATGCTGCCAATGAATTCAGGTCCATTTCTTACTGTTTCTTGTTATAATCGTCAGCAAAAGCATTGTAAAGCAGGTCTCCGAGCAGTTGGTATCCGCTCTTGGTGAAATGCAGCCTGTCGCTCTGTACCAGACCGGCATTACGCCAAAGGTTTACGCTGTTCTTGCCTCCCATAATATCGTAAAGATCCCATACCGCAGCTCCTACTTCCTCGGCGAGCTCGAACATAGCCTTTTCCACTGCAGGAGCATTGTAATTGTATGTCATTCCGCGACTTATGTAGCGGTAGCTGTCATTGTTGGTGATGAAGATAAAGGTACAGTCCGGAGACTGGCGGCGCACCATTTCAATCAGTCTGCGGTACCGGTTCTTGAAGACCTCCACCCTGAATTCGGACTGCTTGCAGGCTGAATCGTTGATGCCCAGGCCGAGTATCGCAATGTCCGGTCTGGCGTATGCGAGGTCCCTTTCAAGGTCTTCGCATTTTTCGAGCCAGGAAGTCAGGCTCGCGCCATTGGTTCCCGAACTGTAATAATTGAAGCCGCTGCGCCCGTTGAGGGGTTCAATGCCTCCGAGCACGAAACTGCTGCCTTTGGGGATGTGGAAATTGATCTTGATGGAATCCCTGTCCTCTCCCAGCCTGAGCAGGAACCTATCATTGCCCTCATCGTCGCAATAGAGCGTGTCGCAGCCATTGACAATATATGGAAATGCTTGTCCGTCAGGGGAATAGCCGAGGATGCGGCAGCTGTTAGCATAGCGCAGCGAGTCTCCTTTAGCCTTGAAGCTGAATGCAACGGAAGCATCGGGGTCCGAAGTTCTGGCTCCGAAACCGGTAATGCCGTAGCGCGGTCGTGTGCCCTTGTAGGTTCTGCTGATGACTGAAGGGTCCCATTCCCCGCTGACGTTGAAGAATTGCTCCTTGTCATATGCGGAACTGATCATTCTGAACGGCACGGCGAAACCGTATTCGCCTTCGGCTACGGATGCGAAATTCTTTCTGAGCCTGTCGGGGAAATAGCTTCCCTGAACGTGGGAACCTCCTACGTGCCAGATGTTTACATTGCCCTCACCCGAACTGAGCATATTTTCGATTTTGACATAGAGGCTGTCGAAGCGCTCGTGGCTGCCGGGGAAATGGAGATTTGTCTTTCCGAGCCGTACGCAGTCGGGGATGGAGTCCCTGACTATTTCCACATAGGGGATGCGTTTGTGTGCCTCCTCCGGCGCCTGAGCCTGTGCTCCGAACTGTATTGTCAGAGCCAATATGATGAAAATCAGACTATTCCTCATTTTTCTTTCTCCATTCGTAGTATTCGTAATAAACCATCAGGGCATTGGTGAACATCTCACCCATCCTGTCTGCACCGCGCGGGGTAAAGTGTATGTAATCGGAACCTGCAAGAGCCGGCTTGGCCTTCACCCAGCGGCTCATCGAATTCTCTCCTCCCATTGCCGAGTAGAGGTCCCAGTATGCGGCGCCATTGTCATTGGCAGCAGCCTTGAGTGAATCGATCAACATAGGCAGATGCTCATAACTAAGCATTTTTCCGTTCTTGGATGTGGACATATCCGAAGGTCCGATGAACAGTATAGACGCGTCAGGAGCGACTTCCTTCAGGTATTTGATTTGCTTTTCTATGCTCTTTTTGTAGCCTGAGATTGCTTTGCCCGTCTTTGTGTACGGAACTACATTGCCACCGTACTGGAGTATGATGAGCTTGACATTTTCGTGCTCGTAGAATTCCTTCAGCTGCTGTTTGTTGATGCTGGTGAAGATGGTGCCGCCGGACCCGCGCATAGGCACATTGTCGAGACTGACTCCCTTGTCCATATCGAGCATAACTCCATATACATCATTGTAGCCCGAGAGGGTCAGGCTGACTCTGGAACTGCTGTCTGGAAGGTTAAATGTATTGAAATTCAGCACTTTGCCGGCTTCCACTTCCTGCTTTTCCTTCGCGACTCCGAGCCTCAGGCTGCCGTTACCGGAAAGAACGGTCAGACGGTTGAACCAAGTGGAAGGCGGCAGTTCGCCCTTTTTCGGAGTGGTGAAACTCGCGATAATGGTACTGTCGACCCTGGCGGCATTGCCAACGGGCCCGTAATTCCTGTTTCCGAGCTTCTCGCCTTCGGGGTTGAAGACACTGTACTGGCGGGGCGATTTGTTGACGGTCTCGCTCACGCTGTAGCTGTAATATGGCCCTTTTAGGGGGATGAGGCCGGGACCTCCGCCTCCGAATCTCTTCTGCAGCTTGGCGCGTATCATCTTGGAAACGCGGTCCTCCTCAATCTGGGAGTCTCCGTAATGCACTATCCTCACGCGCTCCGCCGATGCATTGTCAAGGGCGCTGAAGAAAGAATCAAACCAGCTCAAGTCATTGCCCGGCAGATAGAAACGGGCAGAGTCGCTGTTGAAAAAACGCATATAGCCGTCCCTTTTTAGCTGAAGTATCTCAGCCTCCCTGCGCGCCAGGAAGTCTTCCGGACTTTCGCTCTTCTCCTGGGCATCGCCTTCAAGAACCTCGCTCAGGCTGGGGAAGCGCAGGGTCAATCCGTCTGCGACCTGCACACCCTCGCTGGGATAGAATGCGCTGAGCAGGGCCAGCATCGCGATTACTGAAACAATGAACAATAGTATCCTGTAAGCTTTCATATTTCTACTTGTCTTTCCAAACCTTCAGATATTCCTGAAGGGCCCACATTTCATCCCTGTACTTGGCCGCAGCGTTGAAATCCAAATCGGCAGCGGATTTCTGCATCCTTCTGCGGTCTTCTTCTATCATCTTTTCCACCATCTCGCGAGTCATGGACCTGATTACCGGATCCTGAAGCACTGCAGCCAGATCGGCTTTGACATAGCCGTCGACATAAGCGCTCTTGCTATCCCTTCTGGAATCGAGTCCGAGATCGACTGATACGAGACCTGCTCCCAGTTCCGACGGGTCCGGAATATAAACCGGTTCCTCATAGGAAGTGGCTGCGCTGAGGCGGTTGACACCGTTGACAGGTCTGGACTTGCTGCCTGAACCCAGCTCGGATGCGAGTATATTGTGCTTCACTTCCACCTGCTTAGGCGTGATGTGGTTGACTTCATTGTACTCCATCTGCTTGGCCCTGCGCCTGTTGGTCTCGCGTATGGTAGCGTCCATAGACTTGGTGATGACGTCAGCGTACATAATGACGAGGCCGTTTACATTGCGTGCGGCGCGTCCTGCAGTCTGGGTCAAAGCCCTGCCCGTGCGCAGGAAACCCTCCTTGTCCGCATCAAGTATGGCTACAAGCGACACTGACGGTATGTCAAGCCCTTCCCTGAGGAGATTGACGCCTATCAGTACGTCGAAGAGTCCGTTCTTGAAATCTTCTATAATCTCCACTCTTTCAGTGGTATCCACATCAGAATGTATGTAACGGCACCTAATGCCGATTTTCATCATATATTCATCAAGTTCCTCCGCCATACGCTTGGTCAACGTGGTGACGAGCACTCTTTCATCCCTCTCGGCACGCTGCCTTATCTCTTCTACGAGGTCATCAACCTGATTCTCCACAGGTCTCACTTCTATCGGAGGGTCCAGCAGTCCTGTCGGCCTTACCACCTGCTCGACGACCAGACCCTGGCTTTTTTCCAGTTCATAATCGGCCGGGGTAGCGCTGACGTAAACCTTCTGTCCGGTAATCTGTTCGAACTCCGAGAAGGTCAGGGGCCTGTTGTCAGAGGCTGCCGGCAGTCGGAATCCGTATTCAATGAGGACGGACTTGCGGGAGTGGTCGCCTCCGAACATAGCGTGAATCTGGGGAAGCGTCACGTGACTCTCGTCGATGAAGGTAATGAAGTCGTCGGGGAAGTAGTCCAGCAGGCAGAACGGTCTCTGCCCGGCTTTCCGCCCGTCAAAGTAGCGCGAATAGTTTTCTATTCCGGGGCAATATCCCATTTCCTTAATCATTTCGAGGTCGTACTCGACCCTCTGCTTCAACCTCTTGGCCTCCAGATGCTTACCTATTTCCTCGAAGTAATCCAACTGGAGTTTCAGATCGTCCTGGATGAGGCTGATGGCGGCATTGCTCCTCTCCTTGGTGGTAACGAAGTTATTGGCCGGATAGATGGAAATCTCGTCAAGCGACTCGATGAAGGCTCCGCTCGAAGGCTCGATTATGGCAATGTCATCGACCTCATTGCCGAAGAACTCCACCCTCACCGCATCGTCCGAGCCTGCGAGGCAGATGTCGACCGTATCTCCCCTGACGCGGAAGGTGCCGCGCTTGAATTCAGTTTCGGTGCGGGAGTAGAGAGCGTCCACAAGTTCGTACAGGAAGCGCACGAGGCTTCTCTGCTCGCCTTTCTTGACCTTGACGGTCTGTTCGTGGAAGTCGTCGGGATTGCCTATGCCGTAGAGACAGGAGACGCTGGATATGACGATGACGTCCCTGCGGCCGCTGAGCAGGGCACTGGCCGCAGAGAGCCTAAGCTTCTCAATCTGGTCATTGATACTGAGGTCCTTTTCGATATAGGTGTCGCTCGAAGGAATATAGGCCTCCGGCTGATAATAGTCGTAATAGGAGACAAAGTACTCCACCGCATTGTTCGGAAAGAAGGCCTTGAATTCTCCGTAGAGTTGGGCGGCAAGGGTCTTGTTATGGCTGAGTATCAGGGCAGGACGCTGCATCTTCTCGATGACATTGGCCATCGTGAAGGTCTTGCCCGAACCTGTGACTCCGAGCAGGGTTACGTCAGAAACTCCCTCGCTCAAGGCTGTGCACAGCTGCTGAATGGCCTCAGGCTGGTCGCCCGCCGGCTTGTATTGTGATTCCAGTTTGAATTTCATCTTCTGATGACGGCCCTTCCGTTTATTCGTATTTCGAGAGCCTTACAAGCTCGTGGTCGGCCTTGATCTTGTCGATAATCGAGCATACAAGGCGATAGGTGCGACTGTCCTTTGTGTAATTGGCAGGCGAGATGAAACGTACGCGTCCCTGTCTCAGCAGTTTCTGGGCTGCGGCTCTCTTCTTTTCGTTGCGGGGATCGAATACCGCAATCGAGTGTCCGCCGAACATATTGACTATCTTCATACAAGGGATGTCGGTCTCTCCGTCGCCGAAGTATATCATATTGCTGAAGGTAATGCGCTTCTCATCGTCGGTGGAGCTCTCGTTCACCATCTTCGAATCTCTCGAACTGAAGATGCCCTTGCTGATTTTGAAGAGGAACTGCGTTTTGGCGGTGTAATCAACTGCGATTCCCGGCCACTCTGCCACCCCATTTTCGTCGTATATGAAAGTTCCTGCGAAAATATGCTTGAATTCCTTGGCAATGACGGAGCCTTCGATGATTTCCTTCAAGCCGGAAGAGTTGATGTAATGCTCGACCTTGACTCCGTGTGCTTCAGCGTATTCATTGACAAGTTTGAACCAGCCCTTGACACCTTCATAGAGCTCGATGTCCTTTCCGAACTCCTTGAAGCCCTCGCGGGTAAGACTTATGCCGTTGCGCTTCGCTTCGTCGAACATCAGTTTCATATATGCGAGGATGTTGCTGGCATCCTGGCCTATGGCTATACTGTCGCTTTTTGTCCAGAATTCCTCGGGAGTCTGCCCTACAGCCTGGATAAAGCCGAATTCCTGCATATTGCCCGGCGAGAGTGTCCCGTCGAAGTCATAGATAAGTGCGATGATTGGCTTTCTTCTCATAATACACAAAGATACTCATTCTGTGCGTTTTTCAACACTCTTCCCAAGCTTTTTCACTTGGCTTTTTATTTACTGGGCCTGCCAAAAAGTCAGTCTTTTCAGGATGGAACGCTATTTGGTCTTATCACTTCGCCCGGACACGGCAGGAAGAGCTGCCTTGAGCCGGGGAAAACAAGGAGATATAAACTGAAAAAAAAGATAAACAAAATGGAAAACAAAGGCAAAATCGGAGTAACAACCGAGAATATTTTCCCGGTAATCAAACAGTTTCTTTATAGCGACCACGAAATCTTCCTTCGTGAACTTGTGGCCAATGCGGTCGATGCTTCACAGAAGATGAAGGCCCTTGCCCTGAGCGGTGAGTTTACCGGCGACTTGGGCGAACTGAAAGTGGAAATCGAACTTGATGAAGCGTCCAAGACGCTGAAAATCAAGGATAACGGTATAGGAATGACCGAAGAGGAAGTCGATAAGTACATCAACCAGATTGCCTTTTCATCAGCCGGTGAGTTTCTTGAGAAGTACAAGGATCAGATAGGCAGCATTATCGGCCACTTCGGTCTCGGTTTCTATTCTGCCTTTATGGTTTCAGAGAAAGTCACTATAGAGACACTTTCCTGGAAAGAGGGAGCAAAGGCTGTAAAGTGGAGCTGTGACGGCAGTCCTGAGTATAGCCTGGATGAATGCGACAAGGCAGACAGGGGCACTGTCATTACCCTCTATATCGACGCAGATTCTGCAGAGTTTGCATCCAAGACCCGCATTCAGCAGCTTTTGGACAAGTATTGCAAGTTTATGCCTGTGCCTGTAGTCTTCGGAAAGGAACAGGAGTGGAAGGACGGCAAGTATGAGGATACTGACAAGGACAATGTCATCAACAAAATTGAGCCTATCTGGACCAAGGCACCGTCATCACTTAGCGACGAGGACTATATGAAGTTCTACAAGAGCCTCTATCCTATGGAGGACGAGCCTATGTTCCACATTCACCTGAACGTGGATTATCCGTTCAATCTCACCGGTGTCCTTTATTTCCCTAAGCTCAAGGAAAGGATGGCAGTGGATAAGCATAAGATACAGCTTTATTGCAACCAGATGTTCGTAACCGATCACGTTGACAATATAGTCCCTGACTTCCTTACCCTGCTTCACGGTGTAATCGACTCACCTGACATCCCTCTGAATGTTTCCCGCAGCTACCTGCAGAGCGATGCGAATGTGAAGAAGATTTCTACCTATATTACCAAGAAAGTCGCTGACAGACTGGAAGATATATTCAAGAACGAGCGTGAGCAGTATGAGAGCAAATGGGATAATCTCAAGCTCTTCATCGAGTACGGAATGCTCACCGATGAAAAGTTCGGAGAGAGGGGACTCAGCTTCGCCCTTCTGAAGAATACTGACGGCAAGTATTTCAGCCTCGAGGATTACCGCAAGGCCATCGAGACAGAGCAGACTGACAAGGACAAGAAGGTCGTGTATCTCTATGCAACCAATGTGGAGGCCCAGTATCCTTACATTGAACGCGCAAAGAACAAGGGCTATGATGTCCTACTTCTCGATTGCGAACTCGACTCCCACTTCGTCAACCTGCTTGAGCAGAAGATTGCTGACAGCCGCTTCGCACGCGTCGACTCTGACAGCATTGACAACCTCATCCCTAAGGAGGATAAGCTGAAGCCTGAGCTCAGTGAAGAAAAGCAGAAGGAACTCTCTGAACTCTTCAAGTCAGTACTGCCTGAGGGCAATGACTATCAGGTCGAGGCACAGAATCTGGGTGAGAACGCTGAGCCTATCCTCATCACCCAGAGCGAGTTTATGCGCCGCTACCGCGAGATGAGCGCACTCAACGGAGGTCTCAACTTCTACGGTGAGCTTCCTCAGGCCTACAATATCATTGTCAATATGGAAAACCCTCTGATTCAGAAGGTTGTTGAGGCCAATGACAAGGAAAGCCCGCTTCTCCGCCAGCTCACCGACCTCGCCCTGCTCTCCAACGGGATGCTTAAGGGCAAGGCGCTGGCAGACTTTATCGCCCGCAGCCAGGAGCTTTTAAAATAAGCTCCTGGACTTTCCTCATTCCGGAAGCAGGATGCGATAGATATTGCAGCCAATGAAATTGCCAAGGACTATGCAGAGGTAGAGGAGCAATATGCTCCAAACCTGCGTTTGCCAGAAGTCGAGACTGCAGCTGAGATAGTAGAAGACATCGGCAATGCAGTGCGGGAAACCGCAAACGATGAACATAGGTACGCAGAAGAGCAGAGGCAGCCACTTGTCACGTCGTGCGAAGGTGACGGCGGTCGTCATCAGGAAGCCGCAGCCTATTGCCAGTATGCCGGCCTTCAAAGGACCTGTTGACAATCTGGAGCTGAGAATCTTTTCTGCAGCTTCCTGGAGTGGCATAGGGGATACTCTTGCCATCAGCGACATCAGCAGGCAGCCGATGATATTGCCAATGAGAATGATTCCAAGCTGGCCGAGTTCTCCCTTGACGAAGAATCCTGCCGTGCCGGTGAAGAGTTTGAATTTGTAAGACACTACGGCAATGAGGCCGCAGCTGAAAAGTGCAGCTCCGGCTATCCCGCCAATGGCCAGATAACCGAAGCCTGCAATTCCTATGCAGATGCCTGCAAGGATGGCTGATCTTAATGTTTTCATCAATTGTTGACTTTGTGATTTACTCTATTGTTTCGTTTTTGGCCGGAATCAGTCCTGACCTTCATCGCCCGCACTGCTTGCAGGAGCTTTCTTTTTGAGCCTTCCGCTCTTTTTAAGTGCTTCATTGATAATCCATTGGAGCTGACCGTTGGTGCTGCGGAACTCGTCCGCAGCCCAACGCTCAATCGCTTCCATTGTTTCACTGTCAATGCGGAGGACAAAGCTTTTGCTTGCTTCCTTAGCCATATCAATAGATTGAACCGGAGTTGACAATAGGCTGAACCTGCTCGTCGCTACAGAGAACGACCAGGAGATTGCTTACCATCGCAGCCTTTCTCTCTTCATCGAGAGTTACGATATGGTCATCGGTAAGTTTGTCAAGGGCAATCTTGACCATACTCACAGCACCTTCTACTATCTTCTCGCGAGCACCGATAATGGCGTCTGCCTGCTGGCGGCGGAGCATAACTGCGGCAATTTCCGGAGCGTATGCCAGATAGTTGATTCTGGCTTCGATGACGTGAAGTCCAGCCATTGCGAGCCTCTCGTTGAGAGTCTTAACAAGTTCAACATTAATCTCGTCTGCATTGCTACGGAGGGTGAGCTCATCCTTCGAATTGGCATTGTCATAAGCATAGTCGCCGGCAACCTGGCGGAGAGCAGCATCGCTCTGAACGCGCACAAAGTTCTCGAAAGCGAGGGAGAGCTGGCGCGTAGCCATTCCCTTGCCTGCAGCCTGTCCTGATGCAAGTGACTGACTGTCAATTTCGAAGAGGGCCTTGTAGCTATCCTCGAGCTTCCAAACGAGCACCATTCCGATGAGGATAGGATTACCCGCCTTGTCATTGACCTTGATAGGCTCAGGATTGAGATTTCTGGCGCGGAGGCTCACGCTCTTCTTGACAAGGAAAGGATTGAGCCAGTAGAAACCTGTACGGCTGAAGGTGCCGCTGTACTTGCCGAAGAAGACAAGCACTTTAGCCTCGTTAGGCTCGAGCTTGACAAAACCGGTATTGAAGAAGATGAAGGCGACTACAACCAGGGCAGTGATAATGCCTCCCAAGTCACTTTCCACTTTAGGAACGGCAGCAATTATGCAAGCCAACCATACTAGGGAAATGAACAATGTAACGAAACCGTTCATTACCAGACCTTTGTAATTGAATTCCTTATTCTTTTCCATAACAAATGTGATTAGTTGTTTCTCTGTTTTAATATGATATCAAAATGATATCACAAAGATAGCGCTTGTTTTTTAATCTCCAAATATTTTTTCAACTTTTTTCGCCTCGTTCTATGGAGGCAATAGCTGACTGCCGTGGCGCGCTGCGCTTTGCCGGTTTGTTGTGGGATTCAGCGTCTGTGTTGTGGGGCTCAGCGTCTGTGTTGTGGGGCTTAACCAGTTGTGTATCAATACTTTAAGCCTTTGTCTATGGGTAAAATTTCCCATAGACAATCATTTAATTGGCTGATTACCAAGCACTTATCCCCCACGTAGGACGGCAAAAAGGAGAGGCGGTACAGTCACTTATCCCTCACTCATAATGAAAAGAGGATGACCTCTAAGTCCCAATGAACTTTTTGGTCATCCTCCTCATATTGGCAAGCGTCTTAGTTGCCTTGAAAGGGATGGGCAACAGACTGCCCTTATCTCATTGTCAATGAGTTGCTTCGTGGATCAGGTCGAGAAGGCCGTTTACAATCGCGCTCTCAGCATAACCCTGCTTGAAGCCGGAACCCAGTACCTCGAATACCTCAGCGCCATAAGACTCATCGTCAGGAATGTATCCACCCCAACCGCTCTTACCGTCAGCGACGGTGGTCATTATTGTGCGTGAGTAAGGGGATTCTCTCTTGAGACGTACAGCAATCTGATTGTAAACCTCACCAGCCACAGATGTTACAGGAATATCGTCAATCATTACAAGACCGAGTGCAATGTCAATAGGAGCAGCATCCTCGTAAACTCCCGCATATCCTGCGCGTCCGCCTCCATTGAGCTGCTTTCTGCCCGGGCAACTGACAATCTTGCGTCCGCAGTTGATGGTGACGTTGTTTTCGAATCTGCGCATCATCATAATGACGTACTTCACTTCCTCGCCAAGGAGCTGGCCGTAGCTTTCAGCCATCTTCTTCTGCTCTTCCATAAGGCGTGCAGTCTCAGGGTCATTCCTGTCAAGTCCTACACCTCCCGGAGGCATCTTGTTTGAAATGTCCTCGCCGCGCTTTGCGTAATCGGCAATACGGATGTCTCTCAGGTCGAAGGTCTGCTGGAAATAGAGCGGATTCTGGTCTCCGGCAGCACCTGATGCGAACATTGCCACGAAGTCGTCACCGTAGCGGCTCTCGATGTAGCTCTCTGACTTGCCAGGGAAGTCCCCCGTAATCATATCAAGCTGTCCGGTGATAACGGCGTGCATTGCGTAATTGTAATAGGTAGCGATTGGCTTTCCGTCCATTGACTCGAAGTAAATGACTGAGACGGTCTTGTCTGACTTTCCGTCATAGTCAGGGCCTTCCCACCAGGTACCGCGCTCGGCGTCGAAGAGGTCGCGCTTCACGTTGAGGTAGCTGACTCCGTTGCCGAATCCCACCTTGGCAGGAACCATCTTCTCGTATGCGGTCTTTACTGCTTTGTATGTCCTTTCAATGAGCTCATCGCCGCGAACCGTTCCTGTAGAATGGCAATGGGTGCCGTTATACATAATATTGCCGGAAGGAATGCCGAGCTCCTTTTCCGCTCTTGCATTGACTGCATCAACGACGCTCTCCATCATATTGCCATCCACGTTTACGAAACCGGCTGTATTTGAACCGTTTGTGAAGATGATGGCCCTGATGTTGGTCCTGTCGAGGATACCGTATGAGTTGCGTCCTAGATCTTTCTCGTCAGGTGTGACATCCACACGGGCTGCGCCGACCATAAGCTGGCCGCGAGGTCCCTTCTGTGCGAATGAAGTTGTGGTAGCAAGCGTTAGAACTGCAGCAGCTGCAATTACTTTGAATACTGTCTTCATAATTTGATTCTGTTTAATATTAGATTTGTGTCTATTAGTATTAGTTTGCAATGGCATTGAGTATGCCCTCATCCGGCTTTGACAATACCTTGCTGTTCTTGTCAAGCCACATAAGAGTTCCGTTCTCCTCCGTATACTTAGGCCACTGAGGAAGAGCTCCGCAGTTAGGGTCGCCAGTCTCCATAAAGTGCTTGAGTGTCTTTCCCATCTTGGTGGCAAGTGCCCTTGGCTCTGGACCGCCGCCGGTGTGAGAATACATCATATCGGTATTCTGATACCAGAAGGCAATGTCCATAGTATGGAATGCACGGAGTTTGCCGTTGAAGATTGGAGGGTTGTAAGCGAAAATCGCCGAATAGACGTCGCCTCCCTGGGCAGCCTTGGCATTCTCTGCGGCGATCTGGTTAGGCCTCATACCCCAGTCAAGGTAGTTGATCCACTCAATAGGCTTCATATCAGGGAAGGCCTTTTCACATTCATTTATGATGGCCTCAGCCTTGTCTCCATAGCGCGGCTTGAAATATTCGATTGCCCCTGCCTTGTCAACATCCTCAAGCTCAGGCTTGTTCATACTTACTGAGCGCTCTGCGTTGGTTACGCTGAAAATCACAGGGATGTCAGTAGCGTGTCCGCCGGCCTGGAAGTATCCGCCCTTCGGAATGATTACGCCGTCCTCTACCGGAGCGAAGCCGAAACGCATGAACGAGCTCTTGGTGGCATTCTCCTGAGCGTAGCGTGCCTGTGCTCTCTGTGAGAGTGCGAGGTAATCCTTCCAAGGCATCTCCTGAAGTTTGTCAACATCCTTGGCGCTGAGACCGGCCTCTTTGAGAACATAAGCGCCAAGTTCCCTTGATACCTCCTGGTCCATAGCTCTGGTTGCACTGCCGGACAATGCCACTGCCTTGTTTACCAAGCCCTTGGCTGATTCCATTGCGAGCACTGTGCATACTTTTGCACCGCCGCCCGACTGTCCCATAATGGTAACGTTTGACGGGTCACCGCCGAAATTGGCAATATTGTCCTTAACCCACTGGAGTGAAGCTACGAGGTCGAGAACGCCCACATTGCCCGATGCGGCATATTTCTCACCGTAAGCGGAGAGGTCGGTGAAGCCGAAAGCATTCAGTCTGTGGTTCACTGAAACAAATACGGCATCTTCTTCGCGTGCGAAATTGTTTCCGTGATATTCATCGTGCTCAATGCTGTTTCCGGAAGAATAGCCGCCGCCGTGGAACCAAACCATAACCGGACGTTTCTTGCCGTCAAGTCCCGGAGTCCATACGTTCAGGTTGAGGCAATCCTCGCTTATGTCGAAGTAGTTCCAATGGTCGAGGAAGGTGCTGACGGTATTGGTGTACCAGCCTTCCACATCCTGGGGTGCTGAATTGCCCCAGAAAACTGCCGGCCTGATTCCTTCCCATTTTTCAGGAGCAACCGGAGGCATAAATCTGTTGGCACCTCCGGTAGGTGCACCGTATGGCACACCGAGGAAAGTATAGACATCCTTGTAGATGAAACCCTGGATCTTTCCGTATTGGGTTTCAGCAATGGCAATGCCGTCTCCAATCTGGAGCAAGTCCTTTTCTTCCCAACCGCCGGTATTGCTTCCATTGTTGCAGCAGGAACTCAAAAGGGCAGCTACTGCTGCGATTGTCAATAGTACTCGTTTCATATTTTGTTCAATGTTGGTTCGGTTATGCGGTGCAATGCCGTCATTACTCCTATCAGCCATTTACAGCTATCCGCTATGCTGTATTTACACCAGTACAAAAATAACCAATGCTTTTCCTCTTCTTTAGCACAATTGTGTACAATAAGCGCATTATTATTTCCAAATCAAGATTAAATTAATTATATTTGTAGGAAAGGTGCAGCTTAATAGCTGTCAAATTTTAATATTAATAACACAAAATCAATTGTTTATGAAAAAACTAACTAGTATTCTAGCTGGACTTCTTCTTTTCGTGGGTATGGCTAATGCTCAGGAACTTGCTAACTTCAGCCGCGGAGCTGCTCAGGTAAAATCTCCTGAAATGCAGGGTGACAAGGTTACTTTCCGTCTCAATGCAAACTATGCTACCTATGTTAATCTCGTCGGCAGCTGGATGGAGAATCCTTACGGAGCCGGCATCCCTATGGTTAAGGGTGAGAAAGGCATTTGGGAGGTAACCGTTGATATGCCTTCACCTGAGATTTATACCTATAATTTCATTGTTGACGGTGTCGCTGTAAACGACCCTCAGAACTATTATGTACAGCGTGACGGTACCCGTTACCTGAATATGCTCATTGTTCCGGGCGAGCGTACCGAGAACTATTATGAGGCTAACAAGAGAGGTACTGTATCATACAGATGGTATGATTCAAAGCTTCTCGGCATCAACCGCAGAATGACCGTTTATACTCCTTACGGTTATGAGGCAAACCCTAAGCAGAAGTATCCTGTTCTTTACCTCCTCCACGGTGGCGGCGGTGACGAAGAGGCTTGGACTTCAATGGGTCGTGCAGCTCAGATTCTTGACAATCTCATCGAGAAGGGTCTTGCAAAGCCTATGATCGTTGTTATGCCTAATGGAAACCCTGGACAGCAGGCAGCTGCTCCTCTCGGACTTGATGTGAAGAACCTTGACCGCAACGACCCTGCATTTGCAAACGCATATGTAAAGAGCCTCGTTGAGGAGATTATTCCTTTCATCGAGAAAGAATACAGAGCTATCCCTAAGCCTGCATCACGCGCTATTGCAGGTCTTTCAATGGGTGGCGGTCACACCACTTCAGCTACCATCCTCTATCCTGGTGTATTCTCTTACATCTGCCCTATGAGTTGCGGTATTCAGGAGAGCGAGACTCTCGATGCATCACTTCAGGGCATCAAGAAGGCTGGTTACAAGCTTTATTGGATTGGTTGCGGTACTGCTGACTTCGCATGGCCTGGTACTGAGGTTCTCGACAAGGCTCTCACCCGCAACGGTATGGAGCACACCCTCTATGCAAGTGACGGTGGCCACGTTTGGGCAAACTGGAGACTTTATCTCAACACCTTTGCACAGCTCCTTTTCAAGTAGCATTTAAGTAGCACACATCATATGAAGACGATCGATAAGCAATTGTCGGTCGTCTTCTTTGGTTCGTCCAGATTTGGAGACGAGGCAGGTACTCACGAGAACTCCGCAAAACTTGGGACATTATCCGCAATACGCGGTTCGCCTGTTACGACTGTGACTGTGGGGAACTCGCCTTACGGCTCTCCTCGCCACAGTCGTTGCCCTTGATGCGGAGTTCTTGGAAGGTTCCACGTGGGTTTCTCCGGCCGGCAAAGGTGTGGGGGATAAGTGCCTGGCACACAGCAAATTAAGCCTTTGTCTATAGTAAATTTTACCCATAGGCAAAGGCTTAAAGCGTTAATACTCAATGGGTTAAGCCCCACGACTCTCCGCAATAAAGCCCCACAGCCCACCACAGGAGACTCCGCAGACTATTTCCAGCAGAAGCGAATGTAGTTCTGGAGGGGCTTGCGCTTTTCCTTTGGAGGCAATTCCATATAGTTTCCGTACATGGTCCGGAGTATAGGATCATAGTTGGTCCAGCCCATATACTTGCGGCCTTCAAACTCATATTCACTGTATGACTGAAGGTCAGCGGCATCCAAGACTTCAGGGCTTTTGTACTCAGTACAACTAATCTGAGAATAACTGTGAGTATCCTGCAGCGAACTCAGCCTGATTATCTCCTGACGGCTCCTAACGAAGTCCACAGGGTCCAGTTTCATAATGTTAGGGTTGGTATTCTTGTCAAACAGGAGTTTCAGCTTGCTCTTCAGGGTGAAGCAGTCTTTGAACTCGGCGTGAATCTTCCTGCATCTTGTCGCCAGTTTGTGCTGGCTGTGAAGCGAGAAGAAAAGAGACGAAAACTCATCTTTGTCATCGCTCACTTTATCTAAAGGGAATACATCCACCCAAAGCCCTGTTTCACAGGAGTTTCCGTGCCAGGGAATGTAGGAAATGGTTTTCGTTCTCTTATTGTCACAAACCCTTCCGAATGATATGTAGCAATCCGGAATGGTCTGACAGTCAACGAAGAAGAATTTCTCCGATTTGAACATACGGCGGAAGCGCTCATAATCCGGTCTGAGCATCATTATGTCAATGTCGTCGTCCCACGGAATGAAGCCCTTGTGCCTGACAGCCCCCAACAGGGTGCCGTATGCGATTGAGTAATTGATGCCGTTCTTGCGGCAGAAGTCGTCTATTTCATCCAGGATTTCAAGGTTGAAGGCCTTGAATTCCTCTCTAGTCATAATTCTCATAGCTAAACCAGCTTGAATAGGTTGACGCCGTTCAGGTACAGTTCCTGAATCTTTGCCATTGCAATAATCTCTTCGCGTGTCAAGGTTACTCTGTTAATTGGCTTTGGAGACTGGACCGCAATTGAAAATTCCTTGATTTCATATCTCAGTCCGTCTCCAGCGAAAGGCATAAAGAATTTCTTGTTCTGATTCTGGTCTTCGAAACGGAATTCAAAGTAATCTGTTTTCCACCAAGGAGCCGGAACGTATATGTATCCGTTCGTTCCTGAAATAATCATACTGCCTTCGGTCTTGGCACCGAGTCCCACCTGGAAGGAAGCAGTGGCCGAAGCATATCTGAAAATAGCCTTAGTATAAATGTCCACTCCTTTCTTCATTTTAGAATAGAAGTTGATATTCAAGAAGTTAGTGCCCAGAATCTTTACAATAGGAAGGGCGGGGAAGCAGGCGTTCTCGTTCATACTGCCACCCAGTTCGCAAGGATCCATCAAGGATGAACTCTCGTCAGTTATTGTTGTAACAGAGGCATTTATGTCCACCACGCTGCCTATCACCCCGGACCTCACCGCGAAGATCAATTGTTCGAATGCAGGGCAATATGCTGTCTTATGGGCAATGAGCAGGACACGGCCTTTCTCTTCCGCGAGATCCAGCAGTTCCTCAGCTTCATTGCTGTGAAGCACAAACGGGGTCTCGCACATTACGTGTTTTCCGGCCAGAAGAGCCTCCTTTACATACTCGTAGTGGGAGTAATGGGGAGTCGCTACATATACGGCATCGCAATTGTCAAAGAGCTCAGTCAAATCTTTGGCTGCCAGGGCTATCTGTCTTGTGTTGCAGAAGTCAAGGCATTTGTTGTAATCCTTGTCATATGCGGCGGTGATGCTGATGGTCTGTACGATTTTCGATTCCCTGAAGAAGCGTCCACCCATCTTGCCTGTACCGATTATTCCCATTCTGATGAGTTTCTCGCTTCTGAGCATAGTGCTCGAAACTCCCTCAGTACGAGGCAGATATACAACTTTACAATAGTCTTTCAGGTAGTCGAACTTGCCTTCCCAGTCCGAGCCTATTGCAAAAATGTCAACACCGTAGCGCAGTATGTCACTGATTTTCTGTCCCTTGTACTCCTCAAGGATAACCTCGTCCGCATAGCCGCTTTTCCATACCGACTCGATGCGCTTCATCAGGCTGTCGTGCGTATTGAGCTTGCCCCTGAGCATATCGAAATGGTCAGTGGTGACTCCGACAATGAGATAGTCTCCGAGAGCCTTAGCCCTTCGCAGCAGATTCTCGTGTCCTTCGTGGAAAAGGTCAAAGGTGCCGTAGGTTATGACTTTCTTCATACGCGCTCTTCTGTTTCTATTTCGTGCATTCTGGCAGCGAGCGTACGCAGCTCTTCCTCGCTCTGCAGTCCCATATGGGAAATCCTGTACATTCCAGGCTTGCCGCAAGGCATAATGAAGCTGTCGTATCTTTCAATGAGGCCGCGGAAGATTCTGCGGCTTCCGTCATCGGAGGTCTGAACGGTCGTGACAGCGTATGAAGGGCTTTCTGCAGGCATTGCCCAAGAATATTTCCTGCACTCGGCACGGAATACCTCGGCATTGTGGCGCACCCTTTCGATATTCTTCATCTCTCCTCCTTCCGCCATCAGTTGCTTCAGGCGCGCATTGAGCTGGAGGTAGAGTGTGGTGGCGGGGCTGAATGGGGTCTGGCCGCGGCGGAGATTGTCCAGATTGGTCTGGAAATCCCAGTAATAGCCTGTGTGGGCGAAGGAATATCCTTCCAGAGCTGCGCTGAGCACGACTACCGACAGCCCCGGAGGTATATTGAGTCCTTTCTGGCTGCTGGTGACGCAGATGTCGATGCCCAGCCTGTCCATATCCAGCTCCTCTGCGAGGAAAGAACTGATTACGTCCACCACCAGGGAAACACCGTGCCTGCGGCAGATGGCAGAGATTTTCTCCAAATCGTAAAGTACACCGCTTGAAGTCTCGTGATGCTGGCAGAGCAGAACCTCAGGTTCTTCAGCGGCAACAAAGCTCTCCAATTCGTCATAATCGGGAGCGTGCGCGAACTCCAGCTTGAATTCCGCTACAGGTACGGAGCAATATCTGCAGATTTCCGCCCAGCGTGCTCCGAATGAGCCGCCGTTAATAACCAGGGCTTTCTTTTTGGTCGAAACATAATTCTCAACAACCGCTGACATCGCACCCGTGCCCGAGCCTGTGTAAATAATGGTTTTGCCATTACGGCAATGCATCAGCTCAAGCAGCATCCTCTCCGATTCAAGATTGATCGCAGAAAATTCGTCTGTGCGCATATAGGGTATGTCGGCCGACCCTATTCGGGAAATATTCTCATCAATGTTTCCCGGGAATACGAATGATTGCATTGGCAATAGTTGATTGCTGCAAAAGTACAAAAATTACTATATCTTTGTTCCATATATTCCAATTAATTACAACGCTATAGGCCAATTTATTTTCAGGATACGCTATGGAACAAATAAATAACGCGGAAATTCATAAATACTTGCTTGATATTCTAAAAGAAATTGACGAATTCTGCCGCGTTGAGGGCATTCGTTATTCCCTGGCTTACGGGACTCTCATAGGTGCCGTTCGTCACAAGGGCTTCATACCTTGGGACGATGATATTGACCTTTTGATGCCACGTCCTGATTTTGAGCGCTTTACAAAAGAATTTAAAGACGAGTCAGGCCGTTATGCCTGTCTTTTCCAGACTGAGGGGGAAGAGGGGACTTTCCAGCACATTTTCGCCAAGGTTCACGACAGCTGGACAGTCATAGAGGGCCAGAAGAACTGCCGCTACGGCCTTTTCGTGGACATCTTCCCCGTTGACGGCAAGCCCGACGATACCGAAACCCAAATGTGGATGGAGCGCAGGCTCTCCCATTATGCGCACAGACTGACCCTTTGCGGGAGCCGTTTCAATCCCTTCAATTTCCACCAGCCACTTTTCGCCAGTATCGAAGCCCATCTCAAGGGTCCGAAGCATTTCATCAAAGCCGCCCAAGAGCTGATGTTCAAGTATCCTTATGGAAGCTGCAAGAAGGCCGGAGCGGTTTCAATGACCAGAAACGGCACCAGGGAGGTCTTTGACCGCGAGCTTTTCGAGCACTACACGACCCTCGAGTTCGAGGGCTGCCGCTTCCAGGCTTTTGAGGATTGGCAATGCTTCCTCGTCCAGCAGTACGGTGATTATATGCAATTGCCACCCGAGAAGGACAGGCGCAGCCACGGAATAAGCGCTTACCGCATCAAATAGTCTTTCCTGCGAAATCGGAGAAGAGCTGCTCCCATTGAGCCATTATCGCAGACGGAGTGAAGCGTTCGGCTGTTTTCTTGGCGTTCCTTCCCATACGCTCGCGCGCATCTGCATCCTCGATGGTCTCGCAAATCCGCTCTGCGAGCTGCTGGACATTCCCATACTCAACGAGATAGCCATTGCCGTTCGCAGCATCTGTGGACGCATCGGCAATTATCTCGGAAGGTCCTGTAGGACAATCATATGCAATCATAGGAAGGCCGAAGGAGCAGGCTTCCACGAGCACAAGGGGAAAACCTTCGTGCTTCGAGCTCATCACCAGCGCTGCCGCTTTCCTGTATTCCGGAGCCAGATTCTTGACTGTCCCCTCCAGTCTCACCGTATCCGCGAGTCCGAGTGAAGCAATCTGTGCGCTCAGTTTCTCCCTCAGCTTGCCCTCTCCGAAGATGCTCAGGCCCCAATCGGGATGCTTGCGCCTGACCATTGCCCAAGCCTCAATCAGGTCCTTGAAATTCTTCTGGTCCTCGAGCCTCCCGACTGCCACCATCCTCTTCTGGCTATGGGTATTGCCCTGATTGTCAATGCTTTCGTCTTTATCAGCGAGAGTGACGGGATTGTAGATTTGGCGAAGCTGCCGGGCAATGTCAGACCATTGCGGCATATCTGCCTTGGTGAGAGTGACAAGACAGTCGAAGCTTTTTAGGGCGTTCTCCAGCCTTTTTGTCCTGAAACGGGCGTATGGGCGGAGCAGGAGTCCTGAATATTTCCTGTAGAACTTGTCGTGGCAGAAATGAAATTCCGCTATGCAAGGTCTTCCTCCGCTGACTGCGGGGAGACAGTACACTTCATTGGAACAGAGCGAGATGCAGATATCCGGGGCAATCCTTTCCACCGCGGCTGCCAGCCTGCCTGCAAAAGAGCCGCTGAAACTGCTGTCGCTGAGATCCACCAGTTTCACCCTTTCATCAAGGCTGAAAAAAGGTTTTCTGCCTTTCTGCCTTTCCGTGACAATATATACTTCATAAGAATGGTCTGCCAGCCAGTTTGCCTTGATGCTCAGCACCCTCTCCATACCTCCGGAATGATGGAGGGATCTTATGCAGTACATTATCCTCATCTCCTATTATCTTCTAATTCTTTTTTTCGCCCCCCCCCCTATTGAGCGTAAACTCCTGAATGACAATTCAATACGCACAGGCTCTCCAGGGAATTCCATCACTTCGATGCGACCGCCTATCTTGCCGATTATTTCATTGAAATGATGGATGTCGTTGACGACATTTCCTACAAAGATAATAACTTCTTCGTCAGAACTCTCAGTCCAGCCGATTTCTATGATTCTTTTGGCCGTATTCTTTGAAGTGATGTCCTGATTAACCGTGTTGCTGATCAGGGTGTTGATGACCAGAAGCAGTTCTGGACGGAAAGATTCGATGGTACTGTCTGAAGGTCCCGGATAGAGATCGATTCTGTAGTTGCGGTTCTCAATCGCGGTGAACCGTGCAAATACCTCCTCTATGAGAGATGCCACCTTCAGTTTGCTCAGTCTGATTTCGCTTGAATCATTGCTATGTGCCACGCCGCTCATAGTCTCATTCAGGAGGTCGATGATTTGGGTGTTGGCATCTAGAACCTTGGTCAGATAGTCATCCTTCTGTTCTTCATTCAGAGTATTGTACTGCTCTGCAAGGAGATGCGAGTAGAAACTGATGATATCCACAGGCTTGCGGAACTCATCATTCATTGTGGTGAGGAAACTTTCCTTCTCTTTAAGCTCCTCGCTGCGGCGGTAAGCCTGGTTGAGCTCATTGTTCAATCTGTAGAACTCGTCATTGAAGTAGAAGAATCCCGCCTTCAGGAGTCTGGAGCTACCTTTGTCTTCGACATTGTCTGAAAGGTTGATGGCGTGTAGCCGTACTACCCTCGGTTGCTCACTTCCCGGAATGTCAACAAGGATTTCCAACTCTTCTTCCTCTTTGTTGCCTTCGTTGAAGAGAAGCTCGTGGAGTTTGCCACGTCCGGGCTCATGTATCCTTTTTTTGAGATTTTCGAAAGGTATGGCCTTGTCCATAGGGATGTTGAAATCCCAGTAGAAGGACTTCGAGAACTCGAAATTGAAGTCAGAATTCATATACCAGATATATGAATTCAATTGAGTCAAAATCTTGTTCACCCTGGTGTTGGATTCATCCGCCATCCTGGCCTCGTTCACCAGCCTTCCCAGCTGTTTCTTGCTCTTCCTGAACAAAACTGCAGGAATGATGACCACATAGATGATGATGAAAAGCACAAGCAGGCCGGCCAATGTATAGACCGTATGCATCAATGCTCTGGACCTGTGATTCCAGGGCAGATTGACGAAATTCACCCCTTTCGGGAATTCATCCGCATAGTCGTGGATATTCTTGGCAAGCCTCCAGTCAAGCCAATAGTCCTTCTCCAGTGTGCCCCACGATATCTGTTTCGGTGAAGTGCCGGTCAAGAGTTTGTCGACAATAGGATGTACCTGCTTCCACATTGAAGGGTAGGGAGTCATATAGCCTCCAAAGCAGGAGTTCAGGGAGTTGATCAGCGGGAGATTGAAATACTCCGGAGTCATTGAGATGTACAATCCGACATTGAGGCTCATTACCCTATTGGAGAACGCATCATCCTTTAAGTGGAAGTAGGTGGTGCCCTCCATCTGTGTGCTGAATACCCAATTGAGCTTGAAACCTCCCTCCATATCTGGGTGGCGGTCATTCTTCAGGGTGTCCGTCATGCTGATAGGGAATAGGGTCGGACGGGAATCGCGATATATCTTGCTCTCGAAGCGGTCTGCATCCTGGAGATACAGATTAGTCCTGTACTGGTCCTCCAAGCCTCGGAATTCATCCGTTATGTGCTCTCTGATATGGTCATCAATGAAGGTGCTGTCCATTTCAGTGACGATATAGTTGGAAAAGCCGAGTTCGGTGATGAAGTCTACGTTTTTCTTTATCTCCGGGCGCGATTCCATTACCACCATATTGTGCATATGGCTCAGGTAATTCTGGTAATGGGGATGTACCACTCCCGTACTGAGCAGAGGCGTGTTTTTGATGACGGGTGAATCAAGGAATGCTGCAGCGTAGGCGCAACGGTCTCCGTGCAGGATGATAAGGTCCGGTGTTATGAGGGAGTCAATAACTTTCTGCAATTGCCAACCGAGTCTCTGACTGGCATCTGGGCAATACGACCTGTCATTGTACAGGTCCTCCGCATTCTCCGTCACGGGGTAGAAGGTAAGATGATACTTGCGGCTGTCCGAGAATTCATCCATTGCTGCCTTCTGGGCACTCTGGTAGATCTGGGTCATGCTTCCGTAAGGAAGGAAGATGACCACCTCCTTCGGTTTTTCTGGTTGCTTGCAAGAAGCCAGTATCAGTATCACGCCCAGTATCAGCGCTATGTTTCCCTTTTTCAGCATGCCAGTTTGAGTTTAAATGTCGAACCTTCTCCAGGTTTGCTTTCCACGGATATTCTGCCGCCCATCAGTTCGGTGAAAGATTTGCATACGTACAGTCCTAGACCGCAGCCTGCAGTGAAACTGTCCGCCTTGAAGAATTGCTGGAAAATGAGGTCCTGATACTCAGGCTTGATGCCCTGGCCGTGATCCTGAACCCAGATTTCCGCTACATAACCTTCTTCATTGCACTCATTCCATCCCAAGAAAACAGTGGAAGACGACTTGGAGAAATTGACGGCATTGATGAGGAGGTTCTCAATTACTCTCTGGAGCATATTGGCATCAACTCTGACGTCGAGCTCTGCAGGGCCAGGAACAAGCTCCAGCCGCTCTTTGCTGATGATAGCCTTGCCGACTTCCGAATCCGGTCCGATAAGGTCGTTCAGTCTTACAATCTCAAGATTAGGCACAATTCCTGATTTGCCGAGCATTGTGGAGGTGAGGATGTTGTTTATAGTCTGCTTGAGAAGGAATGTATTGTTGTCAATGGCGCGTCTATACTCCTGGAGTTCAGCTTCATCGCTGAGGAAGTCCGGCATTGTCAGCAGCTGTGAGTATCCCACGATAGAGTTGAGAGGGGTCCTGATCTGGTGGTTGATGGAGGCAATGAAGCCTTCGCGCGTCCTTACCGACTGGATGATGCGGTTGGTCTCTGCGGCAATTGCCTCAAGCTCCTTCTGTGCGTCAATGTTCATAATGACGCCCCTGCGCTCGATGTGAGAACTCTCGGTCTGGGTACCGTCCTCGTCCGGAGACGGCTCGTCCTTCACCAGACTGACCGTCATTCTTATCTCGTACCAGTGAGGAGTCCTGTTGTCGATGGAACAATAGAATCTCTGTTCGTAATTGCCTGGTACGTCGATTCTTATAAAATCGACTATCTTCCTCATAAAGAATTCCGAAGCGGTAATCCTCTCCATATTCAGTTCATCGCCCACCATCTCCCAAATCTTGATGTCGGCGATGTTCATCATCTGCTCCAGAGTCTGGTTGTTGTTGATGATCTCGTTGGAGTAATTATGGAGCTTGAGATTGTTCCTCCTGTATCTGCGTGAGAGAATGAAGACTGTGAGTGTACTCCATACAAGCAGTACGATGAATGTGGCCCAAATACTCTTCTCAATGAGATGATATTTCTTCGGGTCCCTGTCTTTCAGGGTGGCGTTGTCGACATTTACATAATCCGGAACAAGATTGACGTCCAGCTGCAGAGGACGAATCACATTCCAATTGAGGAAATATTCAGGTTTGTTCTCGATAACGCCGATTTCCTCTTCCGTCTCTCCCTTGAGCACGCGCACGCCGGCACTTACCGCATCCCTGATCTGGCTTTCATACGGGGCGAAGTAACCGCCTACGCACTTGGCGTTATTGATGTAGTCCTCGGGTACCATTGTGAAGTACATCGAGGCGCTCGGACCGTCCACGAGCTCCTTTGACTTATAGTCGTGCTTACTCTGTATCAGGATGTTGGGCGATTTCTGGGGATAGAAACTCCAGGTGGTGGAAATCTGATTGTACTGCTCGCTGATATTCCAGGTCGGTTTCATTACCGATCTGCAGGAGAATACCAGTTTGTCCTGTTTGGTCGCATACTTGATAAGCTGATCCTCGGTGGCTCTTGCTTCCAGGTTGGAATAATACAGGCTTGTATCCATCACGGCCATCTGGTCAACGAACTGGTTGTAGATTATCTTGTCCGTCCATAAATCCTCGACATCCAGCATCGTGATGAGCCTGTTCTTGGTAAGGAAGTAGTAATCAGGTCTCTTGATATATTCGATGATATGGGTCGAAATCGAGTCGGCCAGATCGAGATTCTCCTTCAGATGTGGTCTGCTGACCACTCTCACTATGCCCTTCTTCCCACCCTTGTAGGTATTCTCGAGCATATCGTACTGATAAGGCAGGAAGTCTTCCGAACTCAGACCGAAACATACCACGGGCACTGACTTGGCCAACGAATTAACGTCAGTGGCCATCATCCAGTAATTCTGCTGGCCATAGCAGAGTATGAGGTCCGGCATCTGACCTTTCACACGCAACTCGTATATGAGATCGTTGAAGATCTTTCGTTCCTCGTACTCGTAGATTTTGGTCAATCTGGTGAAGTGAACCTCCAGATGGCCGTTGATGCCCTGTCTGTGCAGTTCTTCCTTTACAACTGTTGTCCATTTTTCATATGCAGGGTCTTTTTCATCTGTAGGCCAGATGAGGAGTATATTCGCCTCAAGTGTGTCAACGCCCTCCTTTCTGCTGCAGGAGGCAGAAAGGAACAGGCAACACAGGGCTGCAAGAAAAACGGATATCAGCTTTCTATTCATAACCCGCGTTCTGCGAGAGTTCAGGGTTCAACTTTATCTGGTCCAATGGAACCTGGTCGAGGTAATACTTGTCGAGCCAGCCCTTTCCGCTGGCAAGCGGGCTCGGATATGTGTAAATCCAGCCGCTGCCGGAATTGTCAGGAAGCGCCTGACCGTTCTCGAGTATCTGATTGTAGTCCACGAACTGTCCCGTATATGCTCCTGTGCCGTAAGGTATGCCTTCAGCCTTGACCCAGGCACCGCATTGCTGTCTGTTGATATAGTAAGGAGCCTTGTGCCAGCGGCGCACATCGTAGAATGAGAAACCTCTTCCGATGAGCTCGATGAGACGTTCGCGGCGGATCTCCCAGAGAACGGGCGCCACCTCGTAAGTGGTCTTCGCGTCGTATCCGCTTGTCCAAGCTGCTGTGCCCTTGTCGCGGGCAGGATCCCAGTCGGCATCGATTTCGGAAACCGTCATCCCTGCCACTCCGCTGCGCTTTCTGAGCAGATTGATGCTTCTGTCTGCGGCTATCTGGTCGAATTGTCCCAGCTCAAAAGAGGCCTCGGCATAGTTCAGAAGCACTTCAGAGATGGTGAATATTGGCTTGTCGCTGGTCTGGTTGGACTGGTTCAGACCCTTCTCCCAGGAGGTGTAGCTTTTCCAGAAATAGTAACCGGTAAGGCAACGCATATAGTTGTCCTTCTGGCTGTATTTAGTGATGTTTGGAGCCGAGTGCTGCATTGAGTTGGTGTGGTTGTGTCCCGGCACTCTCTTGCTGCCGAGCTTTACGTCTCCGCCGCCGTCATAGCACTTGGTATTCGGTCCGAAATAGTCGATGTATCTGCGGAATTTGATTGAATCGGCTTCAGTGATAGTGAAATGGCCGTGGTTGTTGAGGGACTCGCCGACTTTCCAGAAAGTCCATTGCGGGAAGGTAGTCACATAGTCAGGATTGGAGAATGTGGCAATTCTCGCCTGTACAGGAGGCTGGAAAGCGATAGGGAGACGCGGATCGCGGTTCTCGAAGACGTCCCAGAGGTCCTTGCCCTCACCGCCCTTGTAGCCTGAAGCTGCATTGCCGATAGGACGGCCGTTCTGCATCAGGAAGAGGTCGATGGTCGCCTGCGGAGCATCGGTGGTGTGGGCTGCGACGTGCACGTAATCGCTGAATCTGTGCATCAGGACTCCGTCAATGTATTCCTTGTACATAATGATGCCGTCAGCCCCCTTGAGGCTTTCGCTGGTCTCTTCATTGTCCCAGCCGGCAGCAGGGTAACTATCATTGCCATTGCCCATATAAAGGGTCGGGTATGAGGCCATAAGCTCTTCGGAAACGGCGATGCACTTCTTCAGATATTCCTTGTACGGCTCGTTGAGGCCGTGATATTTGGCGAAGGTTCCTTCGCGGAGGAGGAAACGGCTGAGAGCGGCGCGGCAGGCATCGGCATTGACGGCATTGTCACCGTCACGCGAGCAGTCTCCTATGTTTTCGATGGCATACTCGAGGCGGGAGATGATGCTCTCCACAACTTCCTTGCGCGGGGTTCTCGGACCGTAGGCCTCAGGGCTCTCATCGTTGAGCACTTCTGTAATGTAAGGGATGTCGCCGTAACGCGCCACAAGCTCCATATACCACCAAGAGTGGAAAAAGTAACCTACTGACCTCCAGTGTTTTGCTTCAGCCTCTGTGAGATATCCGTCATCCAGATGCGAGAGCATAATGTTCACTGTTCTTATAGGCTTGAAGTCCCAGGCGTTGCTGCTGTTGACTGTAGCTACTGTCTGCATTGCATAAGGATTCTCCCAGAGGTCACGGTCACTCATTATGCCGCTGTAGTGGTCGCTGAGATACTGTCCGTTGCGATGATATTTGTCTCCGCTGTAGTTTGTCAGGATACGGGCATCGGTGAAGAGGGCGTAGCACTGGTACATATACGCCTTGAAATTGTCATAGCTGTTGAAGGCATTGCTCTCGACGAGGGTTCCGTTCGGGTATTTCTCGAGAAACTCGTCATTGCAGGAGGCGAGAAGCAGTATCGCAGCTGCTGCTGAAACCAGTATGTTGTATATATTTGTTCTTTTCATTGTCCGGATATTAGAAGGTGATGTTCAAACCGCAAGAGCAGGTGCGATAGAATGGATAACCCCAGCTGAGTAATTCGGGATCGTATCCCTTTGGAAGGGACGAAAAGGTCGCGAGATTCTCGCAGCTCACATAAACCCTGAGTGCATTGATGGTCTTCGTGCGGGCGAGCAACGATTCAGGGAAGGAGTAGCTGATGGTGAGGTTCTTGATGCGCATATAAGATGCACTCTGCAGGTATCTGTCGCTTACACGCATATTCGAAGTGGCGTTCTCAAGCTGTCCGTAGATGCGCGGAAGTTTGGCATCAGGATTGGCAGGCACCATATAGTCCGGACTCTGTGGGTCGTAGCTCTTCGCTGTCCAATAGTCTGTCTGATTGCTGTACACCGGATAGAACTGGCGCTCGTTCTGGACGTAGGCGCCGAATGGGAAGATGGCCGCTGTATTGAGCCAATAGTCGCGCTTGCCGACGCCCTGGAGTATCATACTGAGGTCGAATCCTTTCCAGGACAAACCCAGAGTCGCACCGAACTCGAAGCGCGGAGCCGAATTGCCGATGACCTTGCGGTCTCCTGCATCGTCAAGGGTATTGCTGCCCTGATTGATCTTTCCGTTTCCGTCAAGGTCAACGAACTTTACGTCGCCCGGCTTGGCCGTGTAGCCTTCGAGTGCAGGAACGCCTTCCTTGAGCTCCCAGATGCCGTTCTTGGCCTTGTCAAGGTCGAAATCGTCAAGTGTATAATAGCCGTCGGATACAAAACCCCAAATCTCGCCGAGCTGCTTGCCTTCGTAGTAGTAGTTCAGGTTATTGCTGGCGTTGTTGTACTTGAGGATTCTTGACTTGTGGTCATATACGTTCATCCCTACCCTGTAGCCGAGAGCGCCGATATTGTCGTGCCAATTGATGGCGAGCTCCCAACCGTCTGTCCTCATATCGGACACATTCTGGAGAGGTGCTGCAGCTCCTACGACTCCCGGAAGTTCAACACCGTCGCTGAGCATTCCGACCGTATTGCGCACGTACTTGTCGAAGACGAGTGAAAGCCTGTTGCTGAACGCGCTGAGGTCAAGTCCGAAATTGAGGGTCTTGACAGTCTCCCAGGTGTAGTTCGCACGGATGAGGCCCGGAGTCGAGATTACATTGACCTTTCCGGCCTTGTCAATCCAGACATTGCTCTCGCTGATATTCATTCCGGCAATGAAACCGTAAGGGGCGATGGACTGATTGCCGATGGAACCCCAGGAAGCGCGGAGCTTGAGGTCGTTCAATACTGACCTGCTCCACTGCATAAAGGACTCTTCGATAAGTCTCCAGGCAGCTGAAACTGAAGGGAAGAAGCCGAAACGATTGCTCTTCGGGAATTTGCTGGAGCCATCGTAACGGGCGTTCATTTCGATAAGATAGCGTCCCTCATAGTTGTATGCCAGACGTCCGAACACTCCTCTGACGCTGAATTCTTCGCTGCCCTCGAGGGTGGTCTTGGTGCCGACTCCTCCCTGGATGGATGGAACCGTGATTACAGTCTGGCCGAGTACGCTGTTGTTCAGGTACTTGTAGCTTTCGCTTTCCTGATTGAAACCTATGATGGCGTTCAGATTGTGCTTCGCCGCTCTCAGCGAGTAATTGCTATAGACGTTGAGGGCATTGTACTTGTCCTTCGAGACATTGTATACATACTTGTCCATTCCGATGCTCGGCAATGTGCGTATCGACAGCTGGGCGTCAGCCACCTGATACCTTCCGGTGAAGGAATTGAAGCTGTTGTCCTTCTGCTGGTAGGTATATTCTGCTGTGATAGTCCAGTTGTCAAGAGGCTTCAGGACAGACTTGAGCGAAATCCTCGGAATGCTGGTGGAAGTTCTGGATGCCGGCTGGTACAGGCAGGCATTGAGTGGCGAGTCTATAAGGAGGTCCTCATCGGTGCCGAGTATCTCCTTGGGCATATATCCATCAGGATACCAGTTGACTATCCTTACAGAATACGGGTCGCGGAAAACGCTGAGAATCTCGCTGCTCTCCTTTGCGGTGTATATGACTGATGCTTCTTGTGTGAACCAGTCCGTGACGTCAGATGAGATAAAAGCGTTCAATGACTTTCTGGAGTATGAATCCTTCGAACTGACCATAGGACCGTTTTCGTGGTTATAATTACCTGAAATACGGTATCTTATGCGGTCTGTTCCTCCGGAAACCGAGATGTTGTGGCTGTTCAGGACTCCGGACTCAAGGGCATTGCCCAGAACGTCGCTCTCCTTCAGGTAGTAAACGGCTCCGTCCTGATCCCTGTAAATACCATTGTCATATACGCCTGTGAGACTGCCCTGTCTGTAAAGGCCGAGCAACTCCTGCCAGCGCGAGATTTGACCGTTTCCGGCCCAATACTGGCTACTGAATCCGGCTTCGTTGTATGCGGAGATGAAATTGTCGAGAGATGTCTGGACAGGATTGGCAATACTTTTTTCAATTCCGAGATTGAAGCCGTACTCGAGTCTGAACGGCTGGTTTTTCTGAGGGTGCTTGGTGGTGACAAGTATCACACCGCCCGCAGCCCTGGCACCGTAGATGGCCGCTGATGCCGCATCCTTCAATACTGAAATGCTCTCAATATCCTCCGGGTTCAGGGAATTGATGTCTCCTTCAATATTGTCAATGAGGACGAGAGGTGCTCCGCCATTGATGCTGAACGTGCCTCTGATATTGAATTCCTTTGCCTGGCCGGGAGCGGAGGCTCCGCTGATGCTTAATCCCGGAATTGCTCCCTGGAGGGCTGCTCCAATGCTGCTGACGGGTCTGTCGCCAAGGACCTCGCTCATATTGACCTGGGACACCGATCCTGTCAGGTTTACTTTTTTCTCTTTGGAAAAGCCTACGAATACGAGCTCCTCAAGGTCGAGGGTGTCGGAAGGCATCTTTTGGGCATTTGCAGAGAATGCTAGTAACAGTGCAATGCAGAAAGATATCTTTTTCATAAGTTTCTAATAGGGCTGCGGGCAAGTATCGTTCATAAATAAGTGCAGCCGTGCATTTGGGAATTAATGAATTTGGGTTATTTGGTGCAAAAATAGTCAATTTGGTCGAATTTCATAGGGTAATGTAGTCTATATATCACAAAAGCGGCCCCAGAAATGATAGCAGGGTCGTTTTTGTGATATTTTGGATATGGCAATTTTGTACAAAAGCCTACTTTTTTAATACGTACTCGTGCGAATTCGGCGACAGGGTGGATTTCGTGCACATACGCAGCACCAAAAGAGATGCCGGGGGCAATTTCTACGAGGCCAATCTGCTCGAAGGGGACGTGCCTGTCTATGAGATGATGAAAGCCTTGGTGGAAGTTCAGCAGAGACGTGCTTGCAGCATCTACCTGCGCCCCGATCACGGACATCAGATGTGCGATGACCTCGGCAGGCGCTCGAATCCGGGTTATTCGCTTTATGGCAGGCTGCGCTCGCTTGCTGAATTGAGAGGAATAGAGCACGCCATCATTATGTCGTTGGAGCATCAGGAAAAATGAAAGTAAATCAATTAACCGAATAGTTCTGCTTAAGGACGGCAAGGAAACTATGGACAAGGCAGGACTCACTTCTCTCGAGCTTATGCGGGCAGCGGCTCCGGAGTCGCTCCCAAGAATGATGGGAGGCTATCAACGCCTTCTGTGATGCCCGGAACGAAAGATGCTCCCGGCTTCCCTGCATTTTCGTTTTTGACAATTATTGTTATATTTGTCTCGCACATAAACTATCCTGTCGTAACAAAACGCGAGTATGAATTATAACAGAATGATAATCAGCGCGATGACAGTTCTTATCCTACTGTCATCGTGCAGCGGAGGCCAAAGCAAGGGCAATGACGCTGCCCTGAATCTCGTCGTCGGCACCTATGGCCACAATCTCTATGAATTGAGCTTCAATCCTGATGGTTCTTTTGGACCGATGAAAGCCATACCCGCAGAGAATCCCTCTTTCGTCATCAAGGATGGAGACCAGCTCTATTATGCTGTAAGTGAGAATGATCCGTATTCTGGAGTCTATTCGTTCCGGGACTCCAGGATGACTGCTTTCCAGGATAATTCGGACTTCTGCCCCTGCCATCTGCTACTGCTCGACGGTACCATCTACACTGCTGACTACGGAAGAGGCTCCATCTCGGCCTTCCCTGTTCTCGATGGCGTAGTGCAAGCGAAATCAGCTGTTATTCAGTTCAATGGAAGCGGCCCCGATCCGGTTCGCCAGACCCACTCGTACATACACCAGCTTAGGGTAATCCCGGAGGCAATCAGGGAGCGACTCAGCTTGAAAGGGGAGTGGGTGCTCGCAAGCGACTTGGGTGATGACAGCATTCACGTCCTTTCCAAGGACGGAGCTGACGCGACGCTGGAAGATTGCCCCGAACTTATCATCACCCTCGAGGACGGCACAGGTCCGCGACATATGGAGTTCGATTCCCGGCGAAATATGCTATACTGCATCAGCGAGCTCGGAGGAATGGTCTATTCCATTGCTATTGCCTCTGACAATGGCAGGCCGCGCTTTACTCTGGTTCAGAGCCTCAAGGCTGATCTTGTTGATGCCGGTGGCAGTGCCGATATCCACCTTCATCCTTCCGGCAAGTTCCTATACACATCCCATCGCCTTGAAAATGACGGAATTGCAGTTTCCAAAGTTTTGAATGACGGGACATTGGAAAGGGCTTCCTACCGCAATACCGGCATCCATCCAAGAAATTTCCAGCTCACTCCTGACGGGCAATTCCTCCTTGTGGCCTGCCGTGACTCTCGTTGCATCCAGGCCTTCAGAATCGATCAGGAAGACGGCTCCCTGTCGGAAAGCCCTGTCAGCACACTTAACTTCGAATCAGACCAACCTGTTTGCATCGCTTTCTGATCCGCTTCTGCGCCGCCTTTTTTTATTAGCGATTGTTTTTTTTTTTTCGCTTTTTCTATATTTGTGGTAATTCTATTAACTGAACAGGAAAAGAATCCGTGATGAAACCGAAGAAGGTAATTACCTTATTGTCAATATTCTGCTGCCTGATTTCATATGGGCAGCAGAGTATCCGTGTCAATTACGCATTCCTTTATAAAGGTTCTCCTGAACAAAAGAACTATCGCACGTGTATGGATATGATGCTGGATTTCAGTATGAATGAATCCGTCTTTTATAGCGAAGCATCTTTTTTACATGATTCCTTGTCCAGACATGCTTGTGATGAATACGGAAACGTAATCAATGAAGAGGAATGGTCCAAGGTCAATGGATTGAGCAATTCGTCTTTTAACCATACATATCATATAAGTTTTTCAAATATGACCTATGATGTGTATAGAAAGTATATGTCAAATGTGTTTTTGGGGGAGAATGGCATTCTGTCTTTTCCCGAGTGGACCATTTCAGAGGAGACAAATGAGTTGTTCGGTTACTCTGTAAGAAAGGCTACTGCTCAATATATGGGACGGAACTGGACTGTATGGTTCACTGAGGAAATCCCGGTTCCGGGCGGACCTTGGCTGTTGTGGGGCTGTCCCGGTCTGATTGTCTTCGCCATAGATGAAGACAAGCTTTTCAATTTCTATATACTTGGTGAACAGGAGATTGCGAAGAACAGATGGCCTTATTTAAAGGAGTATTATGCACGGGCTAATTCACAGGTACAGCACTTGTCCATTAAGGAGGAGGAGGCTATCAAGTGCAGAGCGGAACGGGATTTTGAATATCATATTCAATTGTTGGGTGGAATGCCTGGGGGAGTACTGAGGGACAGGGACGGTAATGCAATTAAAACTCCATCTCTTTCTTTTGAACCTCTTATCCCTGAATCCTATTGGAAAAAGAAATGATATTGTCCAGATTTTCCAAAACTGCTTTGTGTATAGTCGCATTGATTGTCTTTTCATTTATCAGCAATGCGCAAAACATATTGAAGGGGAACGTGTTCGATTCAGAAACACGGGAAGCTTTGGCCGGTGCATTTGTTTATGTCTATAATGGGAACACGGTCGTTAAGTACACTATCTGCGGCGAGAACGGTGATTTCAAAATCGACTTTGGACAGAATGTGACGGTGGATAAGCTCGTGGTGAACTTTATTGGCTATAAATCCACTTCCGTAATCGTAAAGGACCTTTCTGATGAACTGAAAATAATGATGAAGCCGCAGAAGGCCGAATTGAAGAATGCAATCGTGACGGCTTCTGCTTTGGAAATTCGTTCAGACACTCTGTCATATTATGCCTCGGCTTTCTCTGACGGCTCAGAATTGTCTGTAGGAGACCTGATCAGCAAGCTGCCAGGCCTGGCGGTAAGCACAAGTGGTGGAATTACATATCACGGAGTCCCGATTAACAAATTCTATGTGGAGGGTATGGATCTGATGAACTCCAATTACGGAGTCATTACCAACAATCTTCCCGCTGATAAGATTGCAAAGGTGGAAGTCTATAAACACCATCAGCCGAAACGCGTTCTTGTCGGAATAAGTGACACAGACAAGGCTGCAGTGAATATTGTTCTGAAGGAAAGCGCCAAGAATACTCTGATGGTTACCGGAGATGCTATTCTCGGTTTACCTGAAAGGCTGCTTTTCGAAACGAAATTGCTGCTGACGTCTTTCTCCTCTGAAAAGCAGATCCTTGCGCTCATAAAGGGAAACAATGTAGGACAGAATGTGATTTCCGAAATTGCCTCCCAAAGATATTTCGGGCGTTCAGGACTTATCGTATTGGGCGACGGCTCTTTGGATTCGGATTTTCAAAGCAGTCTGAATCCGAGGAGGACAGTTCTGCCTATTCCCCAGGAATACTGGTATAACAATCTTTCCGGAGTGTCTTCTTTCAATCATCTGAAGAAGATCAGTGATGACGTGCAATTGAGGGCATCTCTTCATATTGCCGGTGAAAAGTATACTGAAACAAGCACTTCCATTGAAGAAATCTCCATAAATGATTCTGAATCAATCAGAATAGAGGAGAATAGCAGAATGGATGACAAGAAGTATTATTTCCTGGGCAATGCCTCTTATGAAAAGAATGCCTACTCGGGATATATCAGCGACATCATTCTGTTTTCGGGACAGCTCAGGGGAAATTCCGGCTCGTTGGACGGCAATGGGATTTCAAAGCAGCAAATGTATGAGTTGCCTTCCCTGAAAATTGAGAACAATCTCGATGTCACTCTCCGTACCGGCGGCAAGTCTGCGCTCGAAATCACCAGCTATACCAAATATGTCCGGAATGCGCATAGTGCCACTTACGGCAATGTCAGCAGTGAGGGCAATGACATTGAGCAGAAACTGGATGACCGTTTGCTTTCTTCTCAGAACAAACTGTCAACCAACCTGAACATCGGCAAGGCGAGGTTCAAATTTGGCGCTGATCTCAATATGGATTACCAGAATTATGATGCCGCATTGGTCGGTATTGATGGAATCGACCTTCCGATGGCTTCCAAGTCTGAATTTTTGAAGGTCAGCCCTGGACTGTCGGCGTCAGGAACTTTTAGTTTCAGAAACAATTCCTTGAATCTGAGTATTCCACTTCATTTGAACTGCTTCTCTGGGGACTTCAAGTCAGAGTTCCTGTCATTCAGACCGGCGGTCGTTTTCCAATCAACCCTTTCTCCGAGATGGAAATTGAATACGTCCGTCCAATACAATGAGTATTGCAACGATCTTTCGAGTATGTTGCCGTCAGTAGTGATGAACAATTATCGAACGCTTTCTATGTCCGAGTCCTGGTCGAAAAAGCGTGAAAAGAAGGCTGATTTCATAGTCAACTATTCCAATGATCCGAACTTTACCTACTTGTCAATGTCTGTGAACTATAGAAATCAGGAAACTGACAAGTCAAATACCCACTACTATACTAAGGACTTGACTGTTAATTCATATCTGAATAAAATGTCTGTTTCGGAAAATTACGGAGTCCGGGGCACCTTGACCAAGTATTTCGGACTGAAGGTGTTTGTCGTCAAGCTGCTCGGAGGCTACACCAGGTATAATATGAATCTATGGCTCAATAATGCCCTCCAGGAGTACAATACTGGCAGATACGATGCTACCGCTATACTTCGTATTGCTCCAGTTACTTGGTTTTCAATAACTTCCGAAACTACTGTGACATATAACAGTGTCTCAGGTTCTACCCTCGGCACTCATAGGAATATCTCCTCCACAGCTACTGTCAGCTTGAGCCCCACCAAGTCCTTTTCCATCGATGTCAGCTCATATTGGAACAAGGACAGCGATTCGGAAACGTCAATTGCCAACAGACCTCTCCTGAAACTGAATATGTCCTGGGCCCTTAAGAACTTGACTTTGGTTGGAGAGTGCAGGAATATATTGAACAACAAGGAATACCATCGCAGCAGCATTGATACTTTCAGGACCTCTTCCTATTCCGTTTCAATGCCTGGAATCCAGTTCCTTTTCGGTGTCAGACTGTCCATTTAGCAGCGTAGTCATAAGCGCCAACGCCACAGAATCCTTCCGAAAGAAGAGTTCAAGCAGTTAGCGGA
>JAQXOE010000005.1 GCA_029098505.1 Bacteroidales bacterium | reverse complement strand
CTTGTCAAACAGCCTGAGCATCATCGGCTACCTTAGTTTTGTGATTTTCGGTTCCCTTATCCTGCAGACGATTCTTGCGCGCCTGTTGCGGATCGATGCGGACACGATAGTAATATGCTCGACATCTTTCATCTGCTCTCCGCCTTTTGTCCCGATGATGGCCGCGGCAATGAAGAATCGCAGAGTGCTGATCGCGGGTCTCTCGATGGGCATAATCGGCTACGCTATAGGCAATTACCTCGGCTTGGCCGTTTCCCGTCTGCTGCTGCTTTTCTGACAATTCGGTTGAATGCGGAGGATTCAAATATAGCTTCATCTTCGTTCGGTTGAATGCGAAATGCTCAGCATGTTGAATGACGGCTGGAGACCGGTTTGAAACTTCTTTGCGACCGACTCGATGACGCCTGCCAGTGAAATGGCTCTGAGGCTTAAAGATGCGGACCACATCGTATCGCATTACACCTTTGCGGAAAAGCGGACCGGGGAATGCCCATATTCGACGATTTTTATTATCTTGGCAGAAATCGGGCGCTTCGACAAGAGCGCGGAGGAATGCGTCACGGCGCGGGACAGGCTGTTTTACTGGTTCAGGCACGGCACCGAGTTCACGCAGATGCCGGACTGGCTGGATGATCCGGAGTCCAAAGCACAGCGTATCAGAAATAAGGACAAAGAGTAGCAGGGCGACACACCATGCTTTCTTCATACCTCTGAAGCATCATCGCAGTGACGCTTGCCATCAGGTGATACTTAGTATCCGAGAACACTTGCCATCAGGTGACGCTCGCTATCCAAAATGCTTACTATCAAGTGTTATTTACCATCCGGAGGCTCTTACAATCCGGAGATTCTTACTATTAGGAGACGCTTATCGCAAAAAAGAGAGGATGCACCTTTATTGGGGACATCCTCTCTCTTCTGTAATACAAGATGTACTGCGTCGGAGGTTTACGAGTCTAAGGCTCATCACCTTTCTATTTGCAGAAATGCTAACGCCTACTTGCGTCGGAGGGCTAAGATGGACTTATCCCCCGTCACCACCGACGGATATAATTCACTTATTCTTTTTGTAGATTACAACATTCTTTTGGGTTGCTTTATAGACTGCAAAACGCGGAGAACCTGCATTATATTGAAGCGTGTTATAGGAATCGTTTGCTTCAATCGTCAGAGTAAACACGTCATTGTCTCCAACCGTCGGGGTAAATGCCGTTGTAGCCGCTTCTTCAGTGAAGAGTTGGCAGTTATTCTTAGTATTGGTATTGCCCAGGTAATTAGCGCCCAGCTTAATACATATAGCTCCAGATACTGAGGTTGAAGGAACAATAGTAACTTCATAATTAGATGTTTCTGAAACTGAAGAAATGTCTATAGTTTCTTTTCCACCGGAGGATGCAGATGAACCGGAATAAATAAAACCAGCAGCATCTGTGCTCGCAGAGCCGGCATTTGCCATAGGAATGATCACCCCGGATTTTGCAGTAGCTTCATAACCGATAATGAAAGTACCTCCAGCCAAGAGCTCTGCTACAGTAGTTACTCGAGTCCAGTTCCCAGTCTCGCCACCGCCGGCAGGATCCTTGTAGGTGAGTTCGGTCCAGCTTGCAGGGCAGAGTTCCCAAGTGCCGTTGTAGGTTGTCCAGGTGCACTCCTTGAGGGTGCCGCTGACGGTGCCGCCGACTACCCAGGCTGCAGGGACATCCTTGCAAAAAATCTCAATCTCCTTGTCACCGGCCTGAAGGAAGATACCATTGCGGTAGCCTTTCGAAGTCGTGTATATGCTGAGAATCTTCTCGTTGGTGAGGGTCACGTTGACATTGCCCCCGGTAGGCTCACCGGCTTTAACCAGCTCTGCAAGACTTGAATATGTCGGAGTTGTGGAAGGGGCATCAACTGCTGTGGAGAACAGCTGCGCGCCGGTACCCTTGCCATCGCTGTAGATGACGACATCTACCTGGCCGGAAGAATAACAACTGAAGCGAGGGGCTCCGTTGTTGTAATTGAACTGCACTATATTTCTTGTACTCTTTCCTTTTGACTTGATAGTTGTAACGCCATCGGAATAAGTGACCCTGAATGAACCGTATTTGTCAAGGGTTGTCTGAGTCTCAAGATTGTTTTTGTCTTCAGTTGAAGCACAAAGATAATCTGTGCCGGCCATGAATGCACAGGTATTGTCCTCAATTCCCTTTGCAAGAGTAAGGACCTCAACTGCATCACTCGGATTCACAATGGTTGCTTCAGATACTGTAATTGGAGCTGCGTTGCGGAAAGTGGTACCTGATGTGCCGAGAGCGTAGTTTTCTTCTTTATAGGTAGCCGCGATGATGACCTTGTCGCCCACCTTCAGGGTGGTAGGGTCGGTCACGAGGTTGTAGACCACCTTTGCATCGGCGGAAACGCCTGACATGTCGACAGAGAACTTCGAGACCCTGCCCTGCTCGAACTTGAGAGTCTTGCCGGTAAGGTCGATGTTCTTGGTGTAGGTGTTGCCACCGGCAGCAACGACAACCTTGAGGCTCTTGCCACTCAAGTCAACAGGCAGGCAGGCGAAGAAGACCTCGCTTGTCTTGTCAGTGTTGAGGGTTATGCTGGTAGAGTTGGTAGAGACTTGGTAAGATCCGTCCGCAGGATAGTAGAAGATACGGCCGGCAATATCTTCCTCAGAAGAAAGAGTGATGCTGGAAATACCTGACACTCCAGAAGGAAGCTTAACGGAAAGGTTACCATAAGCGACAACATGGTTGAAATCGAATTTCACTTTCTCGTCAAAAGAACTTGATTCGTGTTTTGCAACGATGATCTGGGCCGCCTCGTCGCAAGAACCGTCAACAGGAGTCTGAGTGGAAGGTATCTCTATAGTCAGACTGCTATATTTTGCACTGGCAGAAACAAACGCAGAGTAAGGACAGACAGCATAGAAGTTGTGATCCGTTACATCAGCAGTCGCTTCGAAGGCAACCTCGAAACTGGCAGTCTTGCCGTCTGCAGAAGCGGCTACGGCAGCAGATTGTTTTGCTGCAAAATTATAACTAACCCCAACCTTTTCGTCGCCGGTCCAGAGGACAGGATAGCTGTCGCCAACTTGCGGAGCGAAGGATGTACGGGTCTGAGGAATGGTTGCAGTGAAGCTGACTTCAGAGGAACCGGAAGAGACAGGAGCAGCCTCCTTCTGGCAGGAAGCGAAAACAAGGGCTGCTGAAAGGACGGAAATGATAATCTTCTTCATACTCGTACACGATTTAGAAATTACCATAATCATCTTCTAATGCCGGATCGATCGACCCTGCATCACCGCTGAGCGCGATCACCTCGCTCAGCTCCATTTCTTCCATCTCGACAGATGGGGTTTCATAAGTTTTTTTCATCATTATTGTTTTGAATGATTAAGTAATCCTCAAAAAATAACCTGCATCATCTTTGAAAATCTTTTCGGTCCATATTTCCTCCCTCATCAGTCACATAGCTACGGCTATGCTCCTTCTTCGGGTGAAAATCTGAACTCGAAAATCCAATTCAAATCTGACGCAACTTATTTATTTCATATTACTAAGTTGCCAAAAATCTTTCAAATTTAATGAATATTCCATAGTTTCACAATAGCGGTATGAGGGTCCCGAGAGTCAGACCGCGTCGTAGGAATAGTTATAGCGCCTTTCGGGAGCCGAATCACCATTGACGAAGAACTCCCGGATGTCGTCCAGCCTCTGGATGTTGTCAACCCAGTGGAAATAGAACGACGGCTTCCCATCCATCCCGAGAGAAGCACGTGGCACCGCAATCTGCATGCGGTCGCCCGAGTAGGAATATTCACACTCGCAGACAGTCTTCCAGCCGCCTTCCCCGCGCACCTTCAGAGTGGTTCTCGACGGAGAGAGCACCTCCATATTCACACAGAAGTCATAGCCCTCCCAGCCTGTCGCCTTGTCCTTGTCCGTGTCGAGGAAAAGCAGCATCCAGTTGGTATAGTCGAAGTCGATGATGTCGGAAGCTGTCCTG
>JAQXOE010000004.1 GCA_029098505.1 Bacteroidales bacterium | reverse complement strand
TTTACAATACTCGCGTAGTTCCAGGTCAGGATTCTCCCCAAGCCTTGATCTGAAGTCCTCTATGACCTTGCGATAACGCGCTATCGCCTGAGCTGGGATTGATTCTTCCATCTTCTTGTTCTTTTCTTGCAAAGGTAGATGTATTGCCTCTTCATGTCAATACATCATCGCGGAGACGCTTACGTGGATGGCGTTTCTTTGCCGGCGTCCAGTGGAGCTTAATTCATTGAGACTCAGTACTTTAAGACTTTATCTATGGGTAAAATTTCCTATAGACAAAGGCTTAACTTGCTGTGCGTCAAACAGTTATCCCCCACTCCCTAGAGTCCAGCTGAACTGATTTTACTTCCTTACAAAAGAAAGCAAGTCGGGATTTGCCGCACTGCGTGCGCCACATCCCGGCCTTCTCGCCGGAGGCGGGTCCGTTCAGGCGGCAGGTACTGCGGGAGAGGATCCGCCGGCGTTCATTGTGGCAGTCGGTGTCATAGCGAAGGCCCACTTTTTTGAATACCCTCAAATCCGCAACTACGCGCATAATATGATATAGAAGCGAAAAGAATCAGCATCAATAGTGAAAATAGGGTACAGGGCATCTAATGTCACCATAAAGACATATAAATTCCCCTTACCCCACCATGCGACTTGAGGCAATACGCAGAATCATAACCATAAGTTGTTGGCGTTATCCAAAGTCATTCTGGAACACATTGGCATAAGCATTGTTGCATGAATAGATATTCAGCACATACTGCCTTGATGTCTTTATCCATTTGGCCGGCACCGAGATGAACCTGAAGACAAACGCCTTGATGCGACTTGTTGCTTTGAGCCCGAACTTCTTCACGTCAAGCCTTCCCATGATGAATTTGTAGAAGTTGCGTATGAGTGCCGTGAGCAGAAGAAACACAGTGTTTTCGCCCATGAATGATTTCGGCAGTCTGTTCCATCCGAATCCGTTGTTCATGTCATCGAAGATGCGCTCCTTCCCTCCGCGGAGGTTGTAGAATTCGACAATCTCTCCATCGGAAGAATCGTGGTCATTTGTAAGGATGCAGCGGTAGGTGTATTCTCCTTCCCACAGGTCGAGTTCGCCGTCCATCCGCTTCTGCCTTTGAATCACAAGACGGTATGCCTTCCCTTTCCATTTCTCGATGAGAATGGAGGCCAGCTCAAACTCAATACCGCCCAATTCCACTTTCTTCCAACCTCTGAGGGCAAAGATGTCATTGTAGAGCGAACTGCATCGGTTAGCACGGATATAGAAGGTCTTGCAGTGTTTAGCAATCTCTTCCACTATCTCTTCAGAACACGAGCCGCAATCAGCCCTGAAACGATTGACTGTCAATCCTTTCTGTTCAAGCCTCTCAAAGAATCTCCTCAACGTGTCCTTCTGGTGGAAACGAACGTTAGTGTTTCCGTCGCTGTTCTCTATGCCGACAATCAAGTCGCCAATAACCGCCACGCCAGGGCGATAACCAAGGAACTTCTTGTATGTAGGCTTCGCATCATACTTCTCAGTCTCTATGAACTGGTGATCGAAGTCAACATCATACATCTCACCCTCTTTCAACTGACCAGTAGCGAACAGACAGTTGAGTAGTAAAGAATTGAGAGTGTCAGCTGTATTGAAATCGTAGGTCTTGCCTGTGTCGGATGTGTAGGAAATGTTATTCTGGGTAAGTTCCTTTATGGCTCTGAGAATCGTGTCGGCACTACATGTGCGAAGTGTCGGGTGAAGCGAGAGATGGTACATCAGATGAGAGGTGACATCCTCTATGCATGAGCCGCCGCAGAAATAAACGCTCATAAGCGAACGGATGATTTCGCTGTATTGATAACCATACAGCTTGCATCTCATACCAAGGGTTGAGTCTATAACAGATGAGAGTTTGGAGTCAAATTGCTCCATTATTGAAAATATTCCTCCAAAAGGAGTGAGTTCCTCAGATTTAATTTGTATTTTTGCCATGTCATATCAGAGTTTTGCTTGTTTATTTTTGCAACACTAAGATAAGTGAATTCTTCGACATGGCAAAATCCTGGGCAACTTTTTGTTGCTCAGGTACTTAAAAAGTTATATTTGTAATAGTGTTGCGGAATTAAGGAATACAAATCCTCTAATTTTTGAAATGTCAAAATGGCATCTCCTACTCTAGAGGTAGTGACCGATATCTCCCGTAAGTCTTTACGGAGCAAGGAGCATCCATCAAGGACCTCGGAAGGGCCTCGTCTTTTTAAATTATTGCTACCTTTGCAACAACAAGCAAGAATAATTATACCCATGATTATTTACCGTAACACAAAAGCGGGATTCGTTGACGATGTGCGAAGTAACAGCATTGCATCGATAATAGAACATAAATTTTTGGAGCATCATTTTTCCCATAATAATGATGCTGAATATCGTAGTTGGGCGAATTCGCTGCAGTATTTGAGAAATGCAATTGATGTCCCTGAAATTGATGATATGTGTCAGGTCGCAATTGAATATCAGATTCCGCTTACTTCTAAACGTGTTGACTTTCTTATTTCAGGAATTGATGATACGAACCATAACAATGTGGTAATAATAGAGTTGAAGCAATGGGAAACGTGCGGGAAAACTTCGAGACCAGATATTGTTACTGCCTATACCGGCGGGGCTAATAGGGCAGTAGTTCATCCTTCTTATCAAGCATATTCATATGCCAAGACAATAGAAAGTTTCAATGAGAGCATAGTGCAATATGATATTTCCCTGCACCCTTGTGCTTATCTCCATAATTTTAAAGAATCGAACAGGGGGAATATAGATTGTGCGTTATACAAAGAGGCCTTGGAGATGGCTCCTGTTTTCTTGGAAAATGACACAAGGGAACTTTCTCGGTTTATTTCGAAGTTAGTACGCAGAAAAAGCGAATTGGATCTATTGTATCTGATAGAAGATGGGAGATTGAGGCCTGCCAAGGCTCTTCAAGACGCACTTGGTTCGATGCTCAAAGGCAATAGGGAATTTTATTTGATAGATGAGCAGAAAGTCGCTTTTGAAACAATCAGGAAAATTGTACATAATGCATTGAAGGAAAGCGGCAATCCGAAATATACTATCATAGTTGAGGGCGGCCCAGGAACTGGAAAAAGCGTAGTAGCTATCCAATTGCTCTGTGAATTGATTAGAAGCGGATATACTGCCAATTATGTCACCAAGAATGCTGCACCACGCAATGTGTATTTCGAACAGTTGAGGCGAGATGCATATACACAAAATTATATTAAGTCTTTATTTAAAGGCTCTGGATCTTATGTCGATGCGGGCAAGAATGTATTTGATTGTTTGATAGTAGATGAAGCACATCGACTTCAGATGAAGAGCGGGATGTTTCAGAATCGTGGGGCTTGCCAAACCAAGGAAATAATTCATGCATCAAGGGTTTCTGTATTCTTCATTGATGAAGACCAGATTGTAACGACTTCTGACGTGGGAAGTGTGGAATTGATAAAGGAATGTGCGGAGATGGAAGGAAGTTGTTTGATTTCTGGTAGTTATATCAACCTCGTTTCGCAGTTCAGATGTAATGGAAGTGATGGATATCTTGCTTTCCTCAATGATATTTTGGGGATTCGTAATACAGCTAATACGGAGATGGATTTGGATTATGACGTCAGGATTTTTGATAGTCCTGTGAAGATGCGTGAGGCTTTGAGAGAAAAGAATATTATTTCTAATAAGTCCCGAATGATTGCCGGTTACTGTTATGACTGGATTAGCAAGAATGATAAGACTCAGTTTGACATCATTCTTCCAGATGGATTTAAGGCGCAATGGAATTTTAGCGACACCAATACATGGGCAATAGATGAAGATTCTTTTGATCAGGTAGGATGCATACATACATCTCAGGGCTTAGAATTCGATTATGTAGGAGTTATTATCGGGAAGGACTTGGTTTTTAGAAACGGGGCAGTTCAGACAGATTATCAGTCGAGATCCAGAACCGATAAATCACTTAAAGGGATTAGGTCCAGTGGAAACTATGATTTGGCTAACAGAATTATACGAAATACGTATAAGACGATTTTATCCCGAGGTCAAAAAGGCTGCTTTATCTATTGTGAGGATGAACAACTGCGGGAGTATATCCGCGAACGCATTGGACAGATAAAACTTTGATGGCAGACAAGATTCAAAATATTTCCCATCTATACAGCTTTTACTGAGATGGAAGAGATTATTAACAAGGCCGAATTTGCTCAGCAATACTTGGGCGAGTCGAGCGAAGATTTCGATAAGAAACTCGCTGGTTGCCCTGTAGGAGGATCAAAGACTGAGTTCACAGCAGAGGAAGCCAAGAAGATCGTAGAATCTTTCAGGGATATCGCCAAGAGGCTGACAGCCCTTGCTGAAGAGATTGATGCTGTGGCAACGGTAGGTTAGCCGCTCCGCCAAGCAAAATCCACACCGCGTTTTTTCGCCTGTAAGCACTTCGTAAACACGAGCCTTACACCCGGTCAAACTCATTGATAATCAATGCTGGGTTCGAATCCCCAACGGTCCGGAATGGGGTGTATGCAGCGAAAATGGCCAGCCGGTATGCATACGGTCTGCATTGCATTGTTTACGATTTGCATAGAAAATTTGGCAGCGAAATGGCTGCAAAAGGTAGTCAGAAGATAGACGGGGGAATCTCTCCCTCTCCGGGGGATTTGCCGCACTTTGTGCGCCACATCCCTTCCTCCTCGCCGGAGGGGCCCTTGCAAACAATTTGAAGCTCACGGCCTTACGGCCTTCGGGCTTTCTCCGCACAAGTCCTTACAGGAGCAAACTCCTGACGGCCTTGCACGAAAAAAGCCCAGCGCTTTGCGCTGAGCTTCAAATTGTTAGCGGAGAGGGAGGGATTCGAACCCCCGGAGCCTTTCAGCTCAACAGTTTTCAAGACTGCCGTAATCGACCACTCTACCACCTCTCCAAAGCCTTGGTAGGCCCCTAACTTTCGTTTTGGGAATGCAAATATAGGTAATAATTTTTATTTACCAAATAAAAGTATCTGATTTTTTAGCTTTTTCAGCGTGCTGACTTGTGAGCCTTGTCAGCTTTGCTGTCCGCATCGGGCTCTTTTCCGTCAGAGGCTGGATTGCTCTCAAGAGTTCCTATATACTTCCACTGGAAAAGAATCAGGTAAACGGCTCCAACAGAGACGCAGCTGTCAGCGAAGTTGAAGACTGGGTCAAAGAAGGTGAAAGGCTTTCCTCCTATTATCGGGAGCCACTGAGGCCAAGTAGTATTGATAATCGGGAAGTAGAACATATCCACCACCTTGCCCTGCATAAAAGGAGCATAATGGCCTCCAAAGCTGGCTATTGCAGCGGGGGTTGATTCCGAGAACAGCAAACCGTAGAAAAAGCAGTCGATGACATTGCCTAGTGCACCGGCAGTGATGATGGTCAATCCGACCAGAAAGCCGGTGGGAACAGGCGCTTTTCTGCCGGCTGCGGTTTCGGCATCATTCCTGCGGCACATCTTTCCTATCCACCAGATGAGCACCGCACCGAGACAGATGCGGAAGGCTGAGAGAAAGTATTTGCCCCAAACGCCTCCGAAAGACCAGCCAAAAGCAAAACCCTCGTTCTCGATGAAGAGCAACTTGAACCATTGGCCTATCACGTCAATGTGCTGGCCAAGGAACATATTGGTCTTGACCAGAATTTTGATAATCTGGTCAATAAGGACGAGAATGATACCAAGCAGGAGTAGTTTCTTGGCTCTGCTGAGCTTCATACGCCTTTACTTGCCTTTTGACATCATTTCCTTTGCCTCAACTGTAAGTGTAGCATGAGGAACAAGACGGAGTCTCTCTTTAGGGATGAGCTTGCCGGTCACACGGCATACTCCATAAGTCTTATTCTCAATGCGAACCAGAGCGGCCTCAAGGTTCTGAATGAATTTGTACTGACGCTGCGCAAGCTGACTGGCCTCTTCCTTGGACAGCTGGTTGGCGCCATCGTCCTCCACGGTCTTGAATGAAGGAGATGTATCTTCTATGTCGTTGCTTGAACTGCGACTTACATTTTCCCTGAGAGTCTTGTATTCAGCCTTGGCTGCCTCAAGTTTCTCAAGTATAATGGCCTTGAATTCGGCGAGTTCCTCGTCGCTGTATCTGGTCTTTTCAACCTGGGCCTCGTTCTTAAGCATTTCTTCCATAATGTCCTTTGGTTTAATTAGTTCTTAGTCACATATATCTTGATAGGCGTATCATTCCACTCAACCTCGACAGCCTCGGCAGGCGCAGCCGAAAGCATCCCGGCCTTGACTGACAATGCAAGAGTCTGAGAAGAAAGATAGTCGCCGAAGGATTTGAGTGAAGCCTCAATCTGCTTCAGGTCCTCACCGTCTGCGTAGATAACAACATCGACTTTGTCAGTGACGTCGAATCCATTGTCCTTTCGAATGTTCTGAACCCTGTTGATGAGTTCGCGGGCCACACCCTCGCTACGTAGAGCTTCGTTGACTTCAATGTCGAGGGCAATGGTGAGAGAGCCCTCAGAAGCAACGAGCCAGCCCGGCATATCCTCTGATGAGATTTCGTAGTCCCCGGCCTTAAGAGAAACCTCGCCGGAAGGCAATGTAAAGCTGTAAGCCTCTCCTGAGAGCTCTGCAGCCTGGATAGCGGAAATGGTCTGCTGGTCAAATGACGCGAATGCAGCGGCAATCTCCTTCATCTGCTTTCCATAAAGCTTTCCGAGAGTCTTGAAATTCGGCTTGATCTTCTTGGTGATGATGCCGGTAGTATCAGTGATAAACTCGGCCTCCTTTACATTCACCTCACTGAGTATCAATCCCTTAACCATCTCAAGCTGGGCACGCACCTTATCCGAGAGCACAGGAATCATCAGCTTTGCAAGCGGCTGACGCACCTTGATGTTCACCTTTCGGCGGAGGGCAAGAACCATAGAAGTCGCCTTCTGCGCCAGCTCCATCCTCTCCTCGAGCTCAGTGTCAATGCAAGCCTCGCAGGCCTCAGGCATAAGCGTAAAGTGTACTGACTCCTCACCGTCCTTCACCAGGTCGAGATAGAGATTATCCATATAGAACGGCGCAATAGGAGCCGCGAGTATGGCAATATTCTTGAGCACTTCATACAAGGTCTGGTAAGCCGCGAGCTTGTCGGCACCCATTTCACCGCCCCAGAAGCGCTTTCTGTTCAAGCGCACGTACCAGTTCGAAAGATGATCGCAGACGAAATCCTGAATCATTCGCCCGGCGCTGGTCACATCATAGTCCTCATATGCAGCTATCACATCCTTGACCAGGCTGTTCATCTTCGAGATGACCCAACGGTCTATTTCAGGACGCTCCTGATAAGGCACCGGCTCGCTTGAAGGGTCGAAACTGTCAATATTGGCATAAAGCGCGAAGAATGAGTAGGTATTGTAAAGTGTTCCGAAGAACTTCCTCCTGACCTCGTCCACACCGGCCTCGTCAAACTTGAGGTTGTCCCAAGGCTGGGCATTGGTGAGCATATACCAGCGGAGCGCATCAGCGCCGTATTTATCAAGTGCCATAAACGGATCAACGGCATTGCCCAAACGCTTCGACATCTTGTTGCCGTCCTTGTCGAGGACAAGTCCGTTGGAGATTACGCGCTTGAAAGCTGGAGTGCCGCCTATCATCGTATGGATGGCGTGGAGGGTATAGAACCAGCCGCGGGTCTGATCGACACCTTCGGCAATGAAATCAGCGGTACAGCCGAATTTAGGGCTGTCAATGTTCCTGAGGCCCTCCTGAGCATAAGGCATCGCACCGGAATCGAACCAAACGTCAATGAGGTCGGTCTCGCGCATCATCTTCTTTCCGCTGTCGGAAACGAGGACGATTTCATCCACGTAAGGGCGGTGCAAATCGATTCTGTTGTAATTGTCAATGGACATATCCTCAGGATCGAAGCCCTTGTCCTTGAGAGGATTGCTGCTCATAAAACCAGCGGCAACGGCCTTCTCGACTTCGGCGTAAAGCTCCTTGACCGAGCCTATGCACTTCTCTTCCTTTCCGTCTTCGCTTCTCCAAATCGGAAGCGGTGTGCCCCAGAAGCGGCTGCGTGAAAGGTTCCAGTCCTGAATATTCTCAAGCCACTGGCCGAAGCGTCCTGTACCCGTGCTTTCAGGCTTCCAGGTAATGGTCTTGTTCAATGCCACCATCTCATCCTTGACCGCCGTGGCTTTGATGAACCAGGAGTCAAGAGGATAATAGAGCACAGGGAGGTCGGTTCTCCAGCTGTGAGGATATGAGTGGACGTGCTTCTGTATCTTGAATGCGCGGCCGTCCGCCTTCATCATCATACAGAGGTCAATGTCAAGTGTTGGAGCATCAGGATCCTCGTTCTTTTCGAAATAGCCCTGATAGCCTTTCTTGACGTATCTGCCTGCAAACTCGGCATACGAAGGGTCCACGTACTTGCTGACATACTCCTCGGAAAGGTCCTCAAGTCTGCAGAAACGGCCCTGACGGTCCACCTGAGCCTGAGGATTGCCATCCTTGTCAATAGGCATAATGCCCGGGATGCCGAAGTTGGAAGCCACCTTCTTATCGTCCGCACCGAAGGTCGGAGCGATATGAACTATACCTGTACCGTCTTCAGTGGTAACGTAATCGCCTGATATGACACGGAATGCTTCGCCCTCTACAGGCTTGAACCAAGGGATGAGCTGCTGATATCTGATGCCTACAAGTTCAAATCCCTTGAATTCGCCCGGGAGCACCCTGTATGGCACGAGTTTGTCGCCCGGCTTGTAGTCTTCGAGTGGCAATCCGGCAGCCTTGGCATTGAACCAGGCGCCGACAAGAGCCTTTGCTACAACATAGATGGCCTCTTCACCTGTATATGGATTGAATGACTGAACGCGAACGTAGTCTATGTTAGGACCGACGCAGAGCGCTGTGTTTGAAGGCAGGGTCCAAGGCGTGGTGGTCCAGGCGAGGAAATATACAGGAACGGTCTCGCACTCATAAAGAATCTGAGACTTCTCATCCTTAATCACCTCGAACTGGCAGGTAGCGGTGGTATCACTCACATCCTTGTAACAGCCCGGCTGGTTGAGTTCGTGCGAGCTTAGTCCGGTACCGTCGGTCGGAGAATATGGCTGGATGGTATAACCCTTATAGAGCAGCCCCTTGTCATATATTTTCTTGAGAAGATACCACAGAGTCTCGATATAGCGGTTGTCATAGGTAATATAAGGGTCATTCATATCGACCCAATAACCCACACGCTCGGTCATCGACACCCATTCCTTGGTGTACTTCATCACTTCCTTGCGGCAGGCGTCATTGTACTCCGCTATACTGATTTTGGTGCCGATGTCGGCCTTGGTGATACCGAGTTTCTTCTCTACGCCAAGTTCAACAGGGAGTCCGTGTGTATCCCATCCGGCACGACGCTGGACACGATATCCGCGCTGGGTCTTGTAACGGCAGATAGAATCCTTGATGGAGCGGGCCATAACGTGATGAATACCCGGCATACCGTTGGCTGAAGGGGGACCCTCGAAGAAGATGAACTCCGGTGCTCCTTCCCTTAATTTGAGCGATTTCTCAAATGCAGCGTTCTTCTTCCACCTATCAAGTGCCACATTTCCTGCGGACACCAAATCAAGACCTTTATACTCTTTGAATGTCATATTTTTTATCTATTTTTGCCTTCGGACTCAGTCCGCAACAACGTCTTGTTTGAAATCGCAAATATAATCAATTCAAGACTACCGACCAAACAGATATGAACACTTTAGACATTATTATTCTGCTTTGTTTCCTACCCGCAGTCTTTCGCGGAGCCACCAAAGGATTCATTACCCAAGCTGTTTCTTTGGTTTCGATTATCCTCGGAGTCTGGTGCGCCTACCATCTGTCCACGCAGGTATGCGAGTGGCTGAGACCTTATCTTGCCATTTCCGAAGCCGCCTTGAATGTCATCAGCTTCGCAATCATACTGATTCTTACCGTGCTGGTATTGCAAATAATCGGAGTCGTATTGACCAATCTTACCAAATTGGTGCTCCTGGATGGGCTGAACAGAATATTGGGAGTCGTTTTCGCGGTAGCCCAGTGCGCCCTCATTCTGGGACTCATCATCACTATGTTCAATACCCTGAACCTGAATTATGAGTTCGTTGACAACAAAATCCTCGATGATTCAGTATGCTACCAAGCGTTGAAGGATTTGGCATATGCAGTCTTCCCTTACCTTAAAAGGCTGTTATTCAATCAGTAATATTAGATATGACAGACAAAATCATACTCATTGAAACATCGACCGCGCTTTGCTCCGTAGCCCTCGTAGGAGACGGAAAGCTGGTCGCATACAGAGAGAGCTCCACTCCCCGCTCGCAGGCTTCATTGACCGCGCCCTTCATAAAGGAGATACTCGACGATCACTCGCTCGGCGTCAAGGATTGCGATGCCGTCTGCGTGAGTATGGGCCCAGGCTCGTACACCGGTCTGCGCGTGGGAGTTTCGACCGCGAAGGGACTGTGCTTCGGAGCGGGATTGCCATTGCTCGCAGTAGGGACCCTGGACACCCTGGTATGGCAGGCGAAGGACGAGGGGCTGCTGCCCGAACATTGCCATCGCATCATCCCGATGGTCGATGCGAGAAGGATGGAGGTTTATACGGCAATTTTCACTCCGGACGGAGAGCAGCTGTGCGAGACCGCTCCGCGCATAATCGACGCTGACAGTTTCGCGGCCGAGCTCGAGGAGGGTCCGGTGCTCTTCATCGGAGACGGTGCAGGCAAATGTGCCGATATCATCACCCATCCGAATGCCCGCTTTGTGCAATGCTGCCCCAAGGCCAGCGCAATGCTCCATCCGGCATTGAGCGAATACAAAGAAAAACGGTTCAAAGATACTGCGTACTTCGAACCGTTCTATCTTAAGCAGTTTGTCGCCACAACGAGCAACAAAAAACTGTTCTGACCCCTTGATTAGAGATTCTTGTCAAGAATCTTCTTCAGCTCACTGTCACCGTTAATGGCCTTGTCATAAAGCTTTCCGTTCAGAAGCAGATAACTCTGAGGAAGGCTTGTGACATTGTATAGACCGACAACGCTGGATGCTGAACCGAGACCGTCATTTACATTGATCCAAGGAAGCTGCTGGTTCCTTATGATATTGGCCCAGGCAGCCTTGTCTGTATCAAGGGATACGGCGAAAATCTCGAAGCCCTTGTCGTGATACTTCTCATAAAGAGGCTTCAGCGAGTCGAGGTTGAGCACCTTTGAAGCAGCATCCGTAACCGTCCAGAAGTGGATGAATACGGCCTTCGCATCCACCTCGCTGAGCTTCACGGCATTTCCATTGATATCCTTTGAGACAATATCAGGGAACTCCATTTCCTGGGCCATACTGAGCTGGGTGTTCAGACCGAGCAGTTTCTCTCTGCGAACTGTCTCATTCTCAAGCGATTTCACGTATACAGACTCAGGATAGAGCTGTTTGAGTGTATCAAGTGATGACCTGAAGTGAAGTGCATCCGTCACCTGGCTGAAAAGCGGGGTGTCAGGAGCGATATTCCTGAAAAGCACAGGGACCACTGCCAGAGAACCTTTGTTCTCCATTACGAACTTTACCGACTGCCTGTAATACTTGATATAGGCCTTGCTATAATCCGCAGTGGTCTGGGCTGCATCGGCATTACTAAGGAAATCAGAGTATTCACGCTCAGAAGAGAGCAGGAGCTCACAGTCCTGAGAGCCTGATACGGAGCTATTTCCGAGAGTATCGCTCTCAACAGTCACCTTATCCCCTGCCTTAAGGAGGAGCGAAGAGAGTTTTGTATCTCCATAATAGAGATAGATGAATTCAGGCTGTCCCTTATTAACGTCGAGCTTGTAGGAGAAAGCACCGGACTTGTCAGTCTTGAGGGTGTCGAGCACACTGAAGGTATTGACATTCAGAAGCTTGACCACCACCTCCTTCTCGGGAGCGTCAGCTATCTTTCCTTCTATTCTGGCCGAAGGTGAGCCGCAGGAAGCGGCAAGGAGGGCGCAGGCTCCGAGGAGAGCTGTTCTAAAGCTTTTCATATTCTTTCAGTATTGATTCTGCAATCTTTTTCTTTTCTTCATCCGTCACTACAGGTCTGGTCTTGCGAAAGTCCAGATCACCCTCGCTCTGGAGAGGCACCAGGTGAATGTGTGTATGTGGCACTTCCATACCGAGCACAGCTACGCCTACCCTCTTGCACGGCACTGCAGCCTTGATAGCGAGGGCCACTTTGCGCGCGAAAGCCCAAAGTCCCTGATAGGTGGACTCATCCAGATTGAAGATGTAGTCATCCTCGACGTGCTTGGGGATGACCAGGGTGTGTCCCGGAGCCAAGGGATTGATGTCAAGGAAGGCGTAGAAATTTTCATCTTCCGCACACTTGAATGACGGAATCTCTCCGGCGGCAATTCTTGTAAAAATGGTAGCCATAGCCTTTAGATAGTAATGTCGAGTATCTTGAACTTGATGATACCCGCAGGAACCTTCGCTTCGACAAGGTCGCCCTTCGCGTGTCCGAGCAGAGCCTTGGCAATAGGAGTAGTGAGGGCAAGCTTGCCCTTGCTGAGGTCAGCCTCGGACTCACCCACGATAGTGAATTCCATCTCACGGTTCATAGTGAGGTTCATCACCTTCACCTTGTTCATCATCTGTACTTTATCTGTTCCAATCTGGGACTCGTTGATAACCTTCGCATTGGCCACACGGTTCTTCAGATTGGCAATCTTCACTTCAAGGAGGCCCTGTGCCTCGCGAGCTGCATCATATTCAGCATTTTCAGACAGGTCACCTTTCTCCCTGGCCTCAGCTATGGCCGCTGAGATAACCGGGCGCTGTGCAAGCGCTTCTTCGAGCTCCTTCTTCAGGTTCTCGAGGCCTTCGGCCGTCATATAGTAAACTTCTGGCATAAAAAATAATTTGTATAGTGTTAAACTGTCACCGGAGTCAACTAAAAAGGAGTCCCACCTGTGTGGTGGAACCCTTCTTGAATCTCGTGTGTACAAAGATAGTAATTATTTATTTCATTTCCGACCGGAGGCGGCTTCTTTTTTGGCAAGTCATTTTGTCCTTCCGCAGTTGTTCCACCAGTTCCTGCAGGGAATCGAAGCGTTTTTCATCGCGTATGCGTTCAAGGAAGCGCATACGTATATCCAGTCCGTAAATCAGCTCATCGAAATCAAAGATGTGCGTCTCGATGGTCCTGCTGCCTCCACTCGCCACCGTCGGCCTCACACCTATGTTCGTCATCCCGTAACATTTCGAGCCAAGCGTCTCAACCTCAACGAGATAGACTCCATTTGCGGGTACCAGTTTCAGTGGTTCGTAGAGCTGCATATTGGCTGTAGGAAAGCCAAGGGTGCGGCCCACGCGGTTTCCAGCAACCACCACACCGTGCAGACAGTAATCGTAGCCGAGCATAGCCGAAGCTGCCACAACATCCCCCGCTTCAAGCGCCTCCCTGATTTTCGTCGAACTGATTGGAAGTTCCGGGGCAATGCTGTCAGGAGTATGCGCGAGCCCGGAAGCCCCGATGGACTTCGGCTGAACGCCAATGACCTCCAGACCCAGGGAAAGGGCCAGAGCCTCAACTTCCTGACGGTCAAGGCCGTCGGAGCCCATCCTGTTGTCATAGCCCAGGACAATGGCTGTGGCACCGTAGCGCTTTATCAGCACCTCACTGAGGTATTCGCGGGCCGTCATACCGCTGAATTCACGGGAAAAATCGAGAACCTCTACCCTGTCAATGCCCAGGGAGAGCAGCCTCTCCTTCTTTTCGGACAATGAAGACAGAAGCCTGAGGTTCCTGGCATCGTTCTGCAGCACGGTTCTGGGATGGGGCCAGAACGTAACAATCATACTCTGCTCTCCACGCTCCTTAGCTGCGGAAAGCAGAGTATCTATTACAAGACGGTGTCCGAGATGGACACCGTCAAAGAATCCTGTCGATACTACAGCCATTTAACGAGACCGAAGTCCTGTCTGTGAGGCAGAAGCGCATTCTTAGGATATATACGGGTAGCGACCTGGTACATACCGGTTCTCTCTGGAAGGATTGCGGTCTGGAAGCTTGCTACGCCATCATTGTACTCCTTGAGTTCAAACTCGAATACATCCTGGATGTGCATCTTGCCCTTGCGGTCAGTCGTAACGAAAAGCATCTCCACGCCGATTTCTTCAGGCTTGATGTCACCGAGATTGAGGACAACGGCTCCGCGAAGAGGATTCTCCTCGGAAAGTGTGTATGAAGACTCAGGCTGGGTATATGATACGACTGAGATGTCATTCCACATACGAGTCATTCTGAGCTTCCACTCTGCGATTTCACGGGCCATCTTGTAGTCATCGGCTACAACGGCTGTACTGCGCTTTGACTGAGGCACATAGTACTGGTTCAAGTAGTCGGTGAGCATTCTGTTGGTGGTGAAGTTGCAAGCCACCTGGGCAATAGTATTCTTGATATAGCCTATCCACTGGGATGACATACGGGTATTGTCATCAACATCGTAGTATGCCGGTACGATTTCGTTCTCGATGATATTGTAGATGGTAGCGGCATCGAGCTCATTCTGGAACTGCTGGTCGTCGTAGGTCCTCTCCAAAGGAAGAGCCCAACCGGCACCCTCACGATAGCCTTCAACCCACCATCCGTCAAGTACTGAGAAATGCATTACTCCGTTCATCGAAGCCTTCTCTCCTGAAGTTCCCGAAGCCTCCTGAGGGCGGGTAGGATTATTGAGCCATACATCAACACCCTGAACGAGTCTCTTGGCGAGATTGATGTCGTAGCCTGGGACGAAGATAATCTTTCCGATGAAGCGGTCCTGCTTTGAAATCTCTACAATCTGTCTGATGAGGTCCTGTCCGGCCTTGTCGGCAGGATGAGCCTTGCCGGCGAATACGAACTGTACAGGTCTCTCAGGATTGTTTACGATTGAGGCAAGCCTGTCGAGATCGCTGAAGAGGAGAGTAGCCCTCTTGTAAGTAGCGAAGCGGCGTGCAAAACCTATGGTAAGGACGTCGTCGCGGAGCGATTTCTTGATGGTCACAATCTGGCGAGGAGAGTAGTGGCTTGAGTTCTGAGGGTCGGAGAGTCTCTTTCTGATGGCGTAGATGAGATTGGTCTTGAGGGCCTTCCTGACATTCCACACCTCTGCATCGGATACCTTGTAGATACCCTCGAAGCAAGACTTGTCATAGTGATGGGTAGCAAACTCAGGTCCGAAAACCCTTGCGTGGACAGCCTTCCACTCCTTTGCGCACCAGGTAGGATAGTGAACTCCGTTGGTGACATAGCTTACGTGGTTCTCTTCAGGGAGATAGCCTGGATACATATCTGCAAGTATCTCCTGGCTCACCTTTCCGTGAAGCATAGACACACCGTTGATTTCCTGCGAGATATTGGCAGCGAGATGGCTCATTGAGAACTTCTCGTTGTAGTCGGTGGCATTGATCTTTCCGAGGCTCATCATTGTGGTCCAGTCGGTCCTGAGAAGCCCAGGGAAATGTCCAAGATACTTTCTGAGTATATCCTCGTCGAAAGCATCGTGTCCTGCAGGAACAGGAGTGTGAGTAGTGAAGAGTGATGAAGCGCGAACTACCTCCATTGCCTCGGCGAAGCTGAGGTTCTCATTCTGGATGTACTCACGGAGTCTCTCGAGACCGGTGAAGGCTGCGTGGCCCTCATTGCAATGATAAATCTGAGGATTGAGGCCGAGTACACGGAGAGCGCGTACACCGCCGATTCCGAGGAGTATCTCCTGCTTGAGACGGTTCTCCCAGTCACCACCATAGAGCTGATGGGTCACTGAGCGGTCCTCAGGACGGTTTGCCTCCCAGTCTGTGTCGAGGAGGTAGAGGTCGGTACGGCCTACTGCCACCTTCCAGATTCTGGCAACACAGTTCCTTCCAGGGAAGGCAACGGTGGTGGTAAGCCAGTTTCCGTCCTTATCGAGGACTGGCTGTGCAGGTGTCTTGAGGAAATCCTGAGGATCGTACTCTGCCACCTGCTCACCGTATGCTGTGAGCTTCTGGTTGAAATAACCGAATCTATAGAGGAAACCTACAGCCACAAGATTTACGTTCATGTCGCTGGTTTCCTTGAGGTAGTCTCCCGCAAGTATACCGAGACCACCTGAATAAATCTTAAGAGAGCTGTCAAGACCGTACTCCATACAGAAGTATGCCACTGAAGGGTCGGTTCTCTTCTCTTTCTCAGCCATATAAGCATTGAACTCGGCCATCACAGTATTGAGCTGGGCGAGGAACGAGTCGTCCTGAGCGAGAGCATTGAATTTCTTGATGCTCACCTGGTCGAGGATGGCTCTCGGGTTGTGGCCCGATTCACTCCAAAGTTCAGGGTCCACCTTCTTGAAAAGATCCTTGGCGTCGTCATTCCAGCACCACCAGAGGTTCTTGCTGAGCGTTTCGAGGCCTTCAAGTTGTTTCGGCAGGTGTCTGGTCACCATAATGCTCTTCCAGGATGGCGAGTCTACATTGATTTTTTCGTACTGCATTGTTTGTTTTTCTTTAAGGGCCTGGCAGTCGCCTGCCCGCACTACTAATTGATTTATTGCTTTTGAATATGCTTCCTTGTAATACTCTATCTGGTGCTCCCAAAGGGCTATCTTGGATATGTCCTTCGCAGAGTCCATATAGGCTTTCTGCTGTTCCGGGCTAAGGGCAGCGATTTCGCGTACACGTGCCTCCACGGCATCGACTACGTAGTTATAGTTGGTGTCCGTTCTCTCTACGACAGTAATTCCCGGATGATCCTTCTTGTAGCGGTCGCGCACCCAGAGTCCGAAGCCCGCCAGCGTGGTGGTGAGTGTCGGTATGGAGAACGCAAGGCTCTCGAGAGGCGTATAGCCCCAAGGTTCGTAGTATGACGGGAATACGGTAAGGTCGAGTCCAACCAGCAGGTCATAGTAGCTCAGGTTGAACACACCGTCATTGCCATTGAGATAGGAAGGAACGAAATAGACCTTGACCTTGTCGCCTTCGAGATTGGCGAGATTCTTCTCCCGGAACCTGCGGCTGATAGTGTCCCATTCAGGATTCATCAGCGCGTGCGAGACCTGAGTAACATAGTTTGGAGCGCCTTCGCCAGCAAGCTTGTGCACGAGATTCTTGTCTGGTCCGTTATGACCGGATGGGATGAATATGAAAGCGTGGATTTCCTTGCCGTCATAGCCTTTGTCCCTTAGCTGCGCCAGCGAGTCGATGAAGACGTCAATACCCTTGTTCCTATACTCGTAACGGCCGCCTATGCCCACGAACATCGCGTCCGCAGCCACAGGCTTGCCGCACATTGCTCCGGCCACCTCACGAAGCTTGGCTTTCGCGGCCTTTCTCTTCTCGTTGTGCTCCTCCTCGGTCGAAGGAGTGAAGCTCGGCTCAAAACCGTTCGGGGTGACGATGTCCACCTTCCTGCCCAGAAGCTGAGCGCACTCCCTGGCAGTGATGTCACTCACCGTAGTGAACACGTCAGCAAACTTCGCAGACTTGGATTCGAGGGAATGACGGGATACGACATTGAGACGCTTCGCCATATCATCGCCATTAAACTCCGCGAGATTGTCATACAGGGCATAATTGTTTCCGCAGATGCTTCTTCCTATCATCGTCGCGTGGGTAGTGAATACGGTCGCGACAGGGAAGCTGCTGTTCTTCAGATAGAGAAGTCCTGCACCGGTCTGCCATTCGTGGAACTGGGCCACAACCTTGTCGGAATACAGGAGATTGTGCTTGCAGAAGCTCTCGATGACATTGCCGGCAGCATATCCGAAAATCAGGGACTCCTTGTAATCCCAGTCACCGCTCAAAGAGTCAACTCCGTACTTCTCCCAATACTCGCCCAGTATCCTGTTCTGCTGAGGGAGATAGGATTTGTAGTCAACAAGTATGGCAATCGGTTTTCCAGGCACGTTCCATCTACCTATGCGCACTCTCAGACCCTCTTCGGCCAGTTTGTTGCGCCAGGTCCTGTAAAGCATTCCGTCTTCGATGAAATCAGGATTCGCTTCAGGACGCATCCATACGTCCGGACCTATCATAATATGATGCTTGCCGAGTTGCTCCTTTTGGAAAAGAGCCTTGGTCGATACTACAGTGTAGATTCCTCCAACCTTATTGCAGACCTCCCAGCTTACCTCAAAAAGATAGTCCGGACTGTAAAACACATTTTCCATCAGACGTTCTGTTTGAGCTCGTACGCCTGGTCAACTCTGATGGCAAAGTCGCTGAGGACGTTCATATAGTTGATAAATGCCTCGTAAGGGGTATCGTACGGATTGAAGCGCTTGTGCACCTCTCCGTCCGAGAAGAACTTGGTGCACATATAGTAGAAGTGGTCACTCTCCTGGAGATGTCCGAAATCCTCAAAGAGCTGAGGGTCATTGAGGATGTAAAGCTTCTCGCTGAGGGAGTAGAGCTTGTTGAACGCATCGTTCTGGAGCTCGTTTCCGAGCCATGCGGTAACGTCCCTCTCCTCATCTGCCCAGGAAATGACTTCAGGAACAGAGAGTTCATCAACAGCCTTGTACTTCTTGGTAGCCTGGCTTGGTGTCACGAAATCGAAAGTACCGTCTGCGAGTACCGCCTTTGGAAGGGCACGCATAAAGTCGAAGATACCGGTATTCTCATTGAGATGTTCGCCGAAGGTCTCATAATCCATAAAGAGGTTCACGATGTCTCCTCCCTCGGATACAGAGCTCTTGAGCCAGCTGACGAACTTGTTCGCTGTGAGAGGCCATCCGTTCCAGTTTCTGTCAGCAAAGCGGAATGCGATATCATCGCTGAGTGAATAGTTCCTGAGAAGGAGCTTGAGCTTCGGCTGAAGGTCGCCTGCATATACGTAATTCGGGCTCTTCCAACCCATAATGTGACGCGCACCCTCTGTGAGCATAGTCTTGAAGCCGAGTTCGTAAACAGCCTTGCCGATAGCATCGGAATAGATTAGCTCTGTGTTTCTGAAAGCAGTAGGGGTCACGCCGAAATACTTCTGAAGATTCTCCTTCTGCTTGAGAACCTGATGCTTGAATTCGGTAGGAGAAGTAAGCGATGCGAGGGAATGGTTATAGGTCTCGCATACGAACTCCACAGCTCCCGTCTCTGCCAGCTTGCGGAAGCTGTCAAGCACCTCCGGAGCATATCTGTCAAGCTGCTCGATAGCGGAACCGGTGATGGAGAATGAGACCTTGAAGGCTCCCTTTGTCTCCTTGATAGCCTCCAAAAGAAGCTCATTCATAGGAAGATAGCACTTCTGTGCAATCCTTTTGAGTATGGTTCTGTTGGCGAAGTCATCATAATAATGTGAATCCTTTCCTATATCGAAGAAGCGATACAGTCTGAGTCTTGTAGGCTGATGTACGTGGAAGTACAGGCAAATGCTTGGTTTCATATCTTTGATTGTTTTTTTCTTGGCTGTTCAGGTTATACCAATGATTCATAAACGGCCTTGAGCTTGGCCGTAGCACCGTTCCACTTGAGCGCATTCACCTCGTCGAAACCTCTCGATGCGGCAAAACGTGAAAGTGCAGGATACTGAAGAAGAGCATAGATATCGTCAGCGAGCGCATCTACGTCCCAGAAATCCACCTTGAAGGCATAGTCGAGAATCTCGGCTGCGCCGGACTGCTTGGAAATCACGGATGGAACGCTGGTTCTCATAGCCTCCAAAGGAGAGATGCCAAAAGGCTCCGATACTGACGGCATAATGTACACATCCGAAAGGGCAAACATCTTCTGCACGTCCATTCCGCGGAGGAAGCCGGTGAAGTGGAACCTGTCAGAGATACCCAGACGGGCAACGTGCTTGATACAACGGTTCATCATATCACCGCTTCCGGCCATCACGAAGCGTACGTTCTTGGTCCTCTTGAGAACCTTTGCAGCCGCCTCAATGAAATACTCGGGACCCTTCTGGAAGGTGATGCGTCCGAGAAAGGTGACAATCTTGTCCTGTACTCCCCTTTCCACCTGAAGGTTCTCGCGACCGCTGAAGTCCACCGCATTGTGCACGGTAACGACCTTGGCAGGGTCGATATGATATTTGTTAACCACGATATTCCTGGTAAGGTCACTCACGGTAACGACCCTGTCGGCCGCAAGCATTCCGCGGGTCTCGATGTCAAGCACGCGGGTATCGATATGTTTCTCGTCGCCGCGGTCATACGAAGTCGCGTGAACGTGAACGACAAGAGGTTTGCCGGTCAATTCCTTTGCGGCAATTCCGGCGAGATATGTGAGCCAGTCGTGAGCGTGGATGACATCAAACTCATCCTTGTGCTGAAGGGCAATGGTGCCTCCGACCATTGCATATCTGGCCACTTCTTCCATAAGGTTGGTGCCGTATTTGCCGGAGAATTTGTACTTCATTCCATACTGGACCTTGAAGTCCTTGACCTGACGCTTTCTCTCCTGCTCGACCATGGTTTCGAACTCATCCGGATTCACATAAGGAACCAGATTCGAGTCAATGTGAATGAATTTCACCTTGTCGAGAAACTCATCCACAGAAGAGCTGACCGTATCCACGGCCACATCACTGGCATTGATGATGGTAGTGGCGCTCTGGTCCTCGTCTCCTGAAGCCGAAGGCATCACGAAAAGTGTCTCCACTCCGTTATATGCCAATCCTTTAACTATACCTTCGCAAGCAGTTCCGAGACCGCCTGCGATGTGGGGAGGAAACTCCCATCCGAACATCAGAACCTTCATTGTCAAGCCTCCTTGTTTTTGTTCATATAATAGTCGATTCTAAGGAAAGTAGCCGTACTGAGAGCCGATGAAATGGCTCCGTGAGGCTCGTGAGGCGGTTCTCCGTCATAAATCTCGGAGAATGCACCGACTCCGTGCTTCGAGAGATCCTCGTAGAAGCCCTCAAGCAGCCACTGCGCCTTCTTGTAGAAAGAAGGGCCCTTGACCTTGAAGCTCACCTTAACGTAAGGGAGGAGGAGGTAAGGGATGGAGCAGCCCTGATGGACAGCGAGGTCGCGCTCCGTCTGGGAGCCCTCGTACACACCTCTGTAATTATTGTCACGAGGTGAGAGCGTTCTTATGCCCCTGCGGGTAACAAGCTCATTGTCAACCACTTTGAGTATAGAAGGGAAAAGTTCTTCATCAATTGGGGAATAATCCACGGAAATGGCGTGAATCTGATTCGGACGTACTGACATATTCTGCCCGTTACCGTCCACGTAATCTGCTAGACAGCCTCTGCGCTCATTCCAGAACATAGGCTGGTAGTTGGCCTTTACGAGATCCCTGATTGGGGACCATACAGCTACGAAATCGGAATCCTTGGCTCCGAAACGACCCTCCATCTCAAGGGCGAAGCAGATGGCATTGTACCAGAAGGCATTGGTTTCCACCTGATATCCGGCTCTCTCGGTCACAGGCTCACCGTTCACATATGCATTCATCCAAGAGAGGGCTACGTGGTCCTTCTGGGCCCAAAGCAGGCCGTTCGGCTGCATTGAAACCTCTCCCCTGACTCCCGGAAGATAGCTTTCTATTATCTTCATCACAGTGTCGCCGTACTTTCTCCAAACCTTCTTAGGATCTGCGCCGAACTCATTGACATAACTCTGGAGAACGACAGGGAGGAAGAGAGGAGCCTCAACCTGGGTGGTGCGGCGGAAGAAACGCTCCTGCTGGTCGGAGATGAGATTGTCGAGGATTTCCTCGAACTCGGCGGCATTGCCATCCTTCGCGAGTGTAAGTCCCACTATCGAGTAGAGACTCTCGCGGAGCAGGCCTGTGTAGAGCCAAGAGAAGCCCGCCGTAATCATCTTATGGTTATTGTGATTGCATACGAGGGTGTCAGCGCAACGTACGAGCTGGTCCCTGGTATTCGAAACCTCAGGGGTCTTCTTCACGATGTCATTGAATTTCCTCTTGAGGGTGGCAGGATTGGCCTCAACGATGGATGCGGAGAACACCACTGAATCGCCTTCCTTCATATCCACCTCGAAAGAGCCCGGCACGAGAAGGTCTTCCTCACACTCGAAGCCTCTGCGGCGCTCGTCCGAATATGTGATTCCCTGATACCAGTATGGAAGATGCTTGTAAACGGCATCCTTGGTATTCATCTGGAGATAGAGGTCAGGGAAGTCCTTGTACATCCTGAATGCAGCTCCATTCGGAACCTCCTCAAACGAGGTGTCAGCCTGGTTGTTGACGTGGGTGAGGGCGTGGATGTTGCGGAAGGCCAGATAAGGCTTCAGCAGAAGGGATACCTTCGAAGGAGCCTTGACGAGCTCGAACTTGATGAGGACCTGGTCAACATCGGGAGCGAGCACGATGCTCTTTACAAAAACGATATCACCGACCTTATAGGTAATCTTGGATACCGGGTCGGCTTGGAAATCCACCACATATTTGTGTCCCCTTGGATCATATACGTCACCGTATCTGTGGATACCGAGGTTGAACTGTTTTCCATCCACAATGAGGCTCTCATCCAGAGACGAGAGTAGGAGGAACTTGTCGCCGCCGAAACGGTCGAGAGTAACAGCCAGGAGTCCGTGATAGCGGCGCGTGTTACAGGTCACGATGGACGTGTTGCAATATGCACCTGTCTTGTTGGCGCTGATAATCTCACGCTTCAAAGAATACGAGAGATTTACCAACTCTGACTTATTGAACTTCAAAAAAGCCATAATACTATTTATGTTTATAATTTACTTCTCACACTGCAAAACAATTGCACACCGGCTCGGCAGGTACAGATACAGGCTCGAATCGTATTCCTGCGGTCCGTTCAACGATTTTTTCTGCACTGTGAAGTGCTCCTCGCCCGTTTTCACCCGGCTGAAACCGTTGAACTTCTCCTCGTCGGTGTTCAAAATAACAACATACCTTCCGGCAGGAGCCGCGAATGCGTAATCCGCGAATGAAGCCGAGGCATTGAAATTGAGCGCAAAGATACAATTTTTCCTGCGGAATATCAAAACCTTCTTCTGTTCGTCGGCCACGAGAAGCTGAGGTATCTCCTTGAGAATATTGGACTTCCTTGCAAACCTGACCATAGCCTCATCGAAAGCACGCAGGCAGCCGTATCGGAGCAGTCCGTTGTCAGCGAGAGACCATTGGCGGCGGGCATATTTGTATGACCAGCCATTCCCTTCGCGAGGGAAATCTATCCATTCCGGATGGCCGAATTCATTGCCCATAAAGTTCAGATAGCCGTTGCCGGCAGTCGCGAGAGTCACCAGCCTGATCATTTTATGCAGGGCAATACCCCTGTCCACTATCGAATTCTGAATATCCTTGCTCATCGAGAAATACATTTCCTTGTCAATAAGCCGGAATATCAGGGTTTTGTCTCCCACAAGAGCCTGGTCGTGGCATTCGGCGTAGCTGACAGTCTTTTCGTCCGCACGCTTGTTCGTGAGCTCGTACCATATTTCGCCCATACTCCAGTCCTCGTCCCTCCTTTCCTTGATCCACTTGATCCAATGGTCGGCGACGCCCATTGCCATACGGAAATCGAAACCGACACCGCCCGCCTCGAAAGGAGCTGCGAGTCCGGCCATTCCGCTCATATCTTCGGCAATGGTGATGGCATTCGGATCGACCTCGTGCACAAGCATATTGGCGAGCGCAAGATAGGTCACGGCATTTTCATCGACTCCGAGATTGAAATAATTGTCATAGCCGCAGAAGTCCTTGCCGAGGCCGTGGTCCCAATAGAGCATACTGGTGACTCCATCGAAGCGGAAGCCGTCCAGATGGTACTCCTCCATCCAGAACTTGCAGTTGGAAAGGAGGAAATGCTTGGTCTCGCTCTTTCCATAGTCGAAACAGCGGCTGTCCCAAGCCGGATGATGGCCTTGATAGCCCTTGTAGAAGTAGAGGTCCTCGCGGCCGTCAAAATTGCTCAGGCCCTCGGCTTCGTTCTTCACCATATGCGAATGGACGAGGTCCATTATGACCGCAATTCCGCGTGCGTGGGCATCATCCACCAAGTGCTTGAACTCCTCCGGGGTGCCGAAACGGGAACTCAGGGCGAAGAAATTGGATACTTGATAACCGAAGGAGCCGTAGTATGGATGCTCCTGCAAGGCCATGATTTGCAGCACATTGTAGCCAAGTTCAGCCACCCTCGGGAGTACCTCGGTCCTGAACTCCTCGAAGCTGGCCACCTTCTGCTGCTCCGAACTCATTCCTATATGGCACTCGTAGATGAACGGATTCGGTCTCTTGCCAGGACGGCGGTGTTTCCACTCATATTTCTCAGCTGGGTCCCATACCTGGGCGCAGAAGACCTTGGTCACATTATCCTGGACGGCACGGGTGGTATAGGCAGGAAGTCTCTCTCCGCCTCCTCCCGGCCATTCAATGAAGAGCTTGTACAGGTCTCCGTGATTGATGAGCATACGGGGCACGACCAGTTCCCAATTGCCCCCGCCAACAGGTTTGAGGGCATAGCCTTCCGTGCGTTTCCAATTGTTGAAATCTCCTATGAGATATATTTTGGTGGCATTCGGAGCCCACTCGCGGAACACCCAATCGCCGTCATCGTTGTGATGAAGGCCGTAGTACAGATGATTATTGACACCTGCAGCGAGCGAACCATCCTTGGCAATGGCGTCACGCTCCTTAAGGATGCGCTCGTGACGGACGTCGATGGCCGTCTTGAATGGCATCAGATAAGGGTCAGTTTCATAAATTTTCTTTTTCTTCATATGCTGGTTAAATTTATTGACCAAACGATTTGTCCACCTTTTCGCGGACCTTCCTAAGATATGTGCGACAGGCATTCACGAGTTCCCCGGAACGCTTCACGTACTTGTCAATATCGTCGAGGCCCGTTGAAGGGTCCTCCACCTCTGCGGCCAGCTTCTCAAGCTCCTCCACCGCATTTTGATAATTGAAATCCTCCATTCCTATTTCCTATCCTTCACCTCGCAGGACAGAGTCCCGTCCGCGAACATTATCCTCAAAATATCCCCCGGGGCTATCCCTTCAGCCCCTTTGAGGAGCCTGCCTCCGGAATCAGTGACCAATGTATAGCCTCGGGACAAAAGCTTCCGCGGATCTGCCGCCTGTATGCGGTTCTCGAGCAGGTCCACCCTGGCCATCATCGCGGCAATCTTGTTCACAAAGGCCAGCTTCAGCCTCGTCTCAAAAGAGCAAATACGCTCATCCTCAGCCATATAGCAATCAATAAAGACATCTGCCAATGCGGTAGGGGTCTTTTCATAGGAGTTGGCCACCATATCCGCCACGTGATAGTCGCGCTCGTGTCCTATAGCCGTAATGACCGGCAAAGGGCAGGAGGCAATGGCGGCACATAGCCTGTAATCGTCAAAGCAGGCCAGGTCGAGTTCTGCTCCCCCTCCGCGCAAGAGCAGCACGGCATCATAAGGTTCCTGTGCGCTCTCCACCCGCGACAATGCGTCGATTATCGAATCAGGAGCCGTAACTCCCTGCATTACAGCCTCAAAGAGCTGAACTTGAAAGACAAAGCCGTAGGAGTTGCCCTCCAGATGACGGCAGAAATCCCCGAAACCCGCGGCGCTGCTCGCCGATATGACGGCCAATCTGTATGGAAGGACGGGAAAGCACAGCTCCTTCTGCCTGTCCATCAATCCCTCCTGCTCCAAACGGGCAATGGTTCTCTTCTTCTCCTGCTCTTTCTCGCCTATGGTGAAGGCCGGATCGATGTCATCGATGGACAAAGTCAAGCCATAAAGCTCATTGTATGAGACTTGCACCCTCACCAGCACGGACATACCGGCCTGGAGCACCGTGCCCGTAGCCTGGGCGAAAAAGTTGTTCAATTGAAGGAAACGGGAACGCCAAATGGCAGCCTTCACCCTGGCGACGGTGCCGTTTTCATCATTCTGGCAGAGATCGAGGTAGCAGTGTCCGTTCTGTTTCCTGCTCACGGACGCTATCTCTGCCTTGACCCATAGCTTGGTGGGAAAAAGCTCTTCAACTCCACTCTTCAGCAGCCTCTGAAGCGTCAGCAAATCCAAATATCCCTCCTCTTCCAATCCAACTCCTGTCACGTCAATACTCATTTAATCGTTTTACAAATGTAAAAAAAACTCAAAAGACAAAAAAGGTCTCCGCATTTTTTTGCAAAGACCTTAACTGTTTTTTACCGCATCCTGCTATTTCTGTCTGCAGAAAATCTGTATAGGACAGCCCGTAAGATTGAAGTTCTCACGCAACTTGTTCTCCAGGAAACGTTTGTACGGCTCCTTGATGTACTGTGGCAGATTGCAGAAGAAAGCGAAGGCAGGGAACCTTGTCGGGAGTTGGGTAATGTACTTAACCTTTATGTACTTGCCCTTCCAAGCAGGCGGCGGTGTCTCCTCGATGATAGGCAGCATCACCTCATTCAGCTTCGCAGTGGTAATTTTCTGCCTGTAGTTATCGGCCACCAGGGCTGCGGCGTTCAGAACGTCCATTATCCTCTGCATCTTGTGCACTGAGGTAAAGATTATCGGAACGTCGTCAAATGGCGCTATCCTCGCGCGCAATGCCTCGGTGTACTCCTTCATCGTATTGTTGTCCTTCACGAAGAGATCCCACTTGTTCACCACTATCACGCAGCCCTTGCGGTTCTTCTGGATTACATTGAAGATATTCATATCCTGGGCCTCCATTCCGCTGGTGGCATCAATCATCAGGATACACACATCAGAATGCTCGATGGCCCTGATGGAACGCATCACTGAGTAGAACTCAAGGTCTTCGTGCACCTTCGACTTGCGGCGGATTCCAGCCGTGTCAACAAGCATGAACTCGTGTCCAAACTTATTATAATAGCTTGATATTGAATCTCTTGTCGTACCTGCTACGGATGTGACTATATTCCTGTCCTCGCCCAATAGGGCATTGGTCAACGATGACTTGCCGACATTAGGCTTTCCGACTATGGCAATGCGCGGGATGTCAGCGTGGGAATCATCCTCCTCAGTCTCCTCGGGAAGCAGCTTCACTATTTCGTCCAGCAAATCGCCGGTACCCGAACCATTGGCGGCAGAGATACTCCAAACCTCCCCAAGTCCGAGACCATAGAACTGATAGGTATCGAAAATCTTCTCGCCCGTATCAACCTTGTTCACGCAGAGGACCACCGGCTTCTTCGAGCGTCGGAGCACATCTGCAATCTCGGAGTCGTAATCGGTGATGCCGGTAGCGGCTTCGACCAAAAAAAGAATGACATCCGCTTCCTCTATGGCAATTTTTACCTGACGGCGTATCTCCTTTTCGAAGACGTCGTCGGAATTAGTGGTGTAACCGCCCGTATCCACTACGGAAAACTCGGTTCCGCACCACTCGCATTTACCATAATGCCTGTCGCGGGTGACACCGGCGGTATCATCTACGATGGCCTGCCTCATTCCAACCAGACGGTTGAAAAGCGTAGACTTTCCTACATTCGGTCTACCTACTATTGCTACCAGACTCATAAATCCAACTCTTTAATTATCAGGCCATCAGCCTTTGTACAAAGTACAGCCCCTACAGGCATCGTCATCATTGCCCTCACATCCCGTGTGGCGCGGTGAATCAGAAGCTCCGAAGATGGCATCATCCTGTTCCCTCATACACTTGATGCCGAGCTTGCGCATCTCCTTGTTCGAACTCACTTCATACTCGGGGAACTCACCGTTCTTCCTGAATATGATATTGAAGCAAAGCCCGAATACGGCCAGGGCCACTATGCCTAGTGTAATGAGAAAAACCTTCATAAGCAATACAGTGCCTGCTAATGGATGAATACCTCGCTGATAGGCTCGTTATCGTATACTCTTTCAATAATCTTTGCGAAGATTTCAGTCATTGAGATGACCTTGATCTTGCTGGTATCGACGCCTTCCTCATTCCTGAGAGGAATGGTGTCTGTGATGTACACTTCCTTCAAAGCGGAAGCGGCAATATTCTTGTATGCGTTGCCGGAAAGGATGCCGTGAGTAGCGCAAGCGCGGACACTTGAAGCTCCCATTGCCATAAGCACATCAGCTGCCTTGCAGAGGGTTCCGGCGGTGTCGATCATATCGTCAACAATAATGATATCACGGTCCTTGACCTCACCTATGGCAGTGATGGAAGCCACCACATTGGCCTTGGCCCTTGACTTGTGGCAGATGATTACAGGGCAGGCGAGATTCTTTGCATATACCTGGGCTCTCTTGGCACCGCCCATATCAGGCGCAGCAATGGAGAGGTTCTCGAGGTTGAGAGAGGCAATGAAAGGAACGAAAACCGTGCTGGCGTACAGGTGATCTACAGGGAAATCGAAGAAGCCCTGAATCTGGTCAGCGTGAAGGTCGCAGGTCATCACGCGGTCAGCTCCGGCGGCGTGAAGCAGATTTGCGGCAAGCTTTGCGCCAATGGACACTCTCGGACGGTCCTTGCGATCCTGACGGGCCCATCCGAAATAAGGAATTACGGCAATGACCTTGTCTGCTGAAGCTCTCTTGGCTGCATCAATGGTAAGAAGGAGCTCCATCAGATTGTCTGCCGGAGGACAGGTGGACTGAATGATGAATACGGTCGCGCCCCTGACGCTTTCATTGAATACAGGCTGGAACTCACCATCACTGAAAGGAGTGCACTCCAGCTGGCCGAGCACAATCTTTTCAGCATTCTCTCCATTCAGTTCGTTCAATGCATCAATCACCTTGCAGGCAAAATCCTTTGAAGCCCTGCAAGCAAAGACTTGCATTTTATGTACGTTGTTCATATCGCTTAATTATGTTGAGGATAATACACTTTCTATATAGTCAAGGATTTCATCCTTTCCCATTCCATTCTCGGAAGAGCTCACGAACATAGGAGGCAGTTCCTCCCACCTCTGGAGCAGCAGAGCCTGATCCCTTTCAATCTGTCTCGCAAGGACATTGGGACCCTGCTTGTCACATTTGGTGAAAATGATGGAGAACGGGATACGGTTCTCACCAAGTTCACTTATGAAATCCAGATCTATTTTGCCGATGTCGTGACGGGAATCCACAAGCACAAAAAGCATCACCATCTCCTCTGAATTCATAATGTAATCGCGGATGATGCGCTTGATTTCATCCCTTCCGCTCTGTGGCAGCTTGGCAAAACCATAACCGGGCAGGTCTACGAGATACCAGGAGCTGTTGATGAGGAAATGGTTGATAAGCTTGGTCTTTCCGGGAGTGGCAGAGGTCATCGCAAGCTTCCTGTTACCAGTCAACATATTGATAAGTGATGACTTACCCACATTCGAACGCCCGATAAAAGCGAATTCAGGCAGTTTCGTTGAGGGCTTTTGGGCTACACGCGTACTGCTTCCCACAAATCTGGCATCGACTATCTTCATAAAGCTCTAAAAAAACCGGCGCAAAGATAGCAAAAATCTCCCACTTTCCGACCTAATGAGCCAGACTTAGAGCATTTTTTGCACACTTGTCCTTCCTATTGTTTCATTGGAGTGTTGCTCTTTGGGTAAGTGATTGTAAATGAAGCACCACCAAGCACAAATGACTTCGCATACGAGATTTCTGCATCGCATTTGGTCAGGACGCTGCGTGTAATTGCGAGTCCGAGACCTGTGCCGCTGCTCTTGGTAGTGAAGTTGGGAGTAAAGAGTTTGTCCAGATTCTCAGACTTGACTCCAGGTCCATTGTCCTCGATGACAATATCGTAGTAACCCGACTTGATGGAGTTCCTCAAAGAAACGACCACCCTGCCCTGTCGGACATCCTTGCCGGCCTCGGCATCTTCCTGCTGTTGTATTTCAATCGCCTGTACCGAATTGGTCAGCAGGTTGAGCAATGCGCTCTTCAGCTGTGGCTTCGGACCTATCACACAGGCGTCCTTCAAACCGAAGTAGTTGAAAATCACTGAGTCATTGCAATCAACCATAGAAAGCTCCTCCTGGATGAGCGCATCAAGATCGATGGATGTGAAATCTTCTGTACCAAGCTTCGCGAGCATAGAGAACTCAGTAGCGGTTTCGGACAGTATGTCAATGTGTTCGAGCACTATCCGTGCCGCATCATCGAACTTGCTTTCCCAGCCCGGAGCATTGCGCTCCTTCAAGCGCATCAGCCTCTGGATCTGGAGCTTCATAGGAGTGAGAGGGTTCTTGATCTGATGGGCAACCTGACGGGCCATTGAGCTCCAGGCCTTGTCGCGCTCCACCTTTTTCAGCAGCACCGTACTCTCAGAAAGGTCCTCGACCATCTCGTTGTATGCATGAACAAGGGTGGAAACTTCATCAACGCGGTCATATTCAATCTTTTCCAGATTGTCAATATCCGTCCTGTTCATTTTCTCGCCCAGGGTCACAAGAGGCTGGAAGAGCCTGTCCACAATGGACGAAACCATAAAGCGGGCAAGAAGAAGCAGTATGAAGAATACGGCCAAAATGCTGACCAGATGCATCACGGCCTCATTCTGGAAATCGTAGTTATCATCGGAGAAAGGTGAGGACAGTATGGCCACCATATTGCCGGCCTCATTGAACAGAGGCGCATAGAGCATAGTGTAGTCTATTCCGCGGGATTTCTCGTGATTGACAACGAAGCGCTTGTTGTTATAGACTATATCTGCAAACGCATCTTCGTTCATCCTGTCGCTGATAAGCATACGGTCATAGATGTTGACCGCGGTAGAACGGAAGGCCTTTCCGTAAGGAGTGAAGAGGGTAATGTCAGATTTGGCCATCTCCGAAGCAGATTCCATAATGCTGGAGAGTTCCTGAGGGTCGATTTCGCGGTAGGAATTGACATAGCGGCAACAGCCTGACATCGCTGACTGCAGGGTATTTATCTTGTCCGTCATCATTTCCTGACGGTTGGCCTTATTGCGCCCGTACACGAAGATCACACTCACGGCAGTCAGGGCCACAAGCGTGGTTACCAGGGAAATCATAAGCACAAGCGAGATGCGCATACGGAAATAGGAGCTCTCGAAAATGCGCTTCTGACGGCGGGTAAGCAAAAGGGACGACTGGAATATGTAGGACATCAAGGCCAGGAAGACAAAGGCCACTAAATAGTTGCTTCTCGGAAGACGCTTCCTGCTTATGACTATGTACTCAGCCTCGTCCACGTTACGCGGAAAATGGACGTAATTATCCGAAACGAACGGCAATTCTCCCTTATTGGAAACACTCTGCAGCAGTTCTTCAGTGAGCAGGGTAGGATAAGCGTAACTGCCCTTGAAAGTAATCAGTTTGCTGCCCTTGTACTTGGCATATGAATATCTTGCCGGCAGTGTAAGCTTGCTGCCTCCTGTGGACAGTCCAAGTATCGAAGCATAACCGCTGTAGTCACGGCTTGATTTTGGTTCGATTTCAACCACCAGATAGCTGGCTCCATTGCTCGGAATATAGTAAGTGAAAAGGGCGGAATAGCGCGGGTGGCCATTGTTGCCAGTACTGTAGAACCAGCGTGAATTGCTGTTTATTCGGCTTCCTCCGCGCACGCGGTCATTGAACCAGGTCAGCAGAGTCGGGTCGGTAGTCTCGGAATCGAAAATGATGGTGCTGATATCGTAATCCAAGGCTATATTGCCCATATAATTGTCAATCAGACGATTCTGGACGATGGCGGAGGAGTTCGGCAAGGCAGACAGGGTGGCAATGAAAGCATCATTGGCAATCGAGTTTTCCATCAGCCTGAGGTCAAGTTCGACCTCGATGTCGCGATCCATAGAAAGCCTTCCTGCCCAGACATCCATCTTGTTGTCCTCCTTCACGAAACCCAACTTGGCGGCGGCAGTGACGAAATAGATGGCGGTAAGGCAGGCCATCACCGTGCGGTTAAGGGCTGAACTCGCGTCAATTTTCTTACCGAATATTATTCTGATCCAAGGCCTTACGAAATTGAGCAGGAGAGGAATGCTGAGCAGCATCATCAGATAGGAGACGTACACGAGCAGGCTGAACCACGAGAGGTCGTGGAGATTGTACAGCTCCAGATTGATATTGGAGTTGCGCACTATGCTTGAGAAGCTCAAATGCGTATGGAGGCATATGAGGAAGATGGCCAGCATTGCCGCCAGGAGCAATATTCCCGCATATATTTTCGGGCGGCGCTTGTGTTCAGCCTTCCAGAGTATGCGGTTGCGGACCATATTGGAGCAGAGTACTATCAACAATATCCAGCCGTTTATGATGATGACGGCCGCCAGTGAATAGAAGAGCGAGCCTTCTGCGTAGAGGGTCGGCGAGAAGATGCGGGATGCATCCTGATTGTCATTGCCCCAGAAATAAATCCAGGCCAGGACGAGGGTAAGCGCAAAGATGGAGAGATGATAGTACCTCAGGCTGCGGCGGCCAGAAAGGAAGACCAGCACCGCAAAAACGAAAAAGCCGAGGGCAATCCACACGCCATAGACATTGGCAATGCTGGAGTTGTTCATACTCTCCCTGAGAAGCTTGAATTGGGGCTTTCCGCCCACGCATACCGGTGATCCTTCGCTGAAGGACAATGGGTGCACGCTGAACTTGGCGTTAAGCTCGAGCTTGGGATTCACGTTGTTGGCGCGGCGGAAGTCATTGTCATCGACAATCTCCAGTCCTCCGATGAGATTGATATTGTCGCGGCTGACGGATTTCAGGAGATACCACTGGCTGCCGAGATTGACATAGGAAACCTCCTCGCCCACATTGGCCAATGGGGATTCGGGCGAGTTTCGGGGATTGGTAAGCCGCTGGACGAGCATCTTGCCATTGATGTCGTCATTGGCAATTATGAAAGAATTGGCCCAGGACTGCAGCCTTTCATCGACATAGCGATAGATGACGATATCGCCAGGAACATTGTCCAAGCTCATCCATTCCGACGGACTTTGGACAAGGGCCTGTGCAAACAGACTGTCCAGCAGGGCCATACGCTTCTCTATGCGCCTCTCCATCCGGGAGGCAGCCTGAGCGGTGTCTCCGGGAACTCCCACGACGACATTGGCATAGATAAGGGCCAATATACTGAGGAAGAGCAGGACCAGCGCGGCCCAATCGGTCTTTTTCAACTTTTCGACAAATTTCATCATTCGTGATGATAGGGCTCACCCTTAATAATAGTGAAAGCCCGGTATAGCTGCTCTGCAAAAATCGTTCTAACCATCTGGTGCGAAAAGGTCATTCTGGACAGGGAAATCTTCCCATCAGCCCGTGCATAGACCTCAGGAGAGAAGCCGTAGGCTCCACCTATTACGAAAACAAGGTCACGGGAGCTTCTGGTCATATGCGAGCGTATCATTTCGGCAAACTCGAGTGAACGGTATTCACGGCCGTGCTCATCAAGAAGCAGAACTTCATCCCCGCTCTTTATCTTCTTCAGTATCGCGGCGCCCTCCCTGGACTTGATCTGATCCTGACTCAAAGCAGAGACATTCTTCAGTTCGGGAAGCTCCAGAAGCTGGAAAGGGACATAATGGACCAGCCTTGAAGCATACAGCTCCAAGCCCTCCCTCACCCATTTCACATCCGTCTTTCCGACGGTCAGAAGCGTAATGTTCATATCAGTTGCAATACACACAAAGATAGAAAGATGGCTCAATATTTGCAAGGATAAGGGCCTGTTATGAAACTATTTGTCAAACTCTCGCTAATCATATGCACCCTTCTCTGCTGCGTGCCTTCCTATGCCCAGACAGAAGGAGGGAATGAGGTGTTCGTCCCCATTACCAAGTATTTGACCTTGGGGGATGCGGAAAGCCTCTCCGCATGGTTCGCCGACAATCTGGAGATTTCAGTGCTGTCCCTTCCGACGAACTCCAGCAAAAGCCAGGCAAAACGCATTCTTAAATCCTTCTTCGATTCACACACACCGCGTTCCTTCAGCGTTGACCACGTTGCCGGAAGACCAAATCAGAAATGCGCTATGGGAACTTTGAGCGCAGGCGGGGAATCGATGAATGTCACCATTTTCCTGAGCCGAAAGGAGCAGGGCTACAAGATTCAGCAACTAAAAATAGAAAGAGTACAATAACACGGCTGTGCCGGGAAGTTTGGCACAGCACTTGCAACCTGTAGAGTCAAGTTGTTTATATGTTAATTTTTGGTTAATAGTTGGTTATAAGAAAAGGTCGCCGTGAGGTGACCTTTCTTTCATTTTCTGCCATCATTATAGAATCTAAAGACCATAGAGCTGAAATTGGCCAGATGAAGGCGCCAGTTTTTCCAGTCATAGGCCCCGTTGTTCACATAGAGAGTATTATCCATCCATAGACTTTCCAGAGACTCATAAAGGAACTTGGTCTTGTCGTAAGACACGGTGTCATAGGTGCCGCTACCCTCCCAAATCAGTTTGAAGCCCGCTTTCTTGATGCGCAGCAAATCCGAACGGAGACCCTCGTAGTCTTCAACTCCACTGCACATAAAGCCATACCAGTCAAAGCGGTCAGGATAGAGGGCCGCAGCTGCAAAAGCTTGCTCCCCACCCAGGCCGAGGCCGGCTATTGCCCTGGAAGCTTTTCTCGAGTCCACCCGATAATTGCTTTCGATGTATGGGACAATTTCATTGATAAGGCTGCTGACAAAGGAACTCGAGCCGTAGGAATAGTCCACCTCGGGGAGGCGGACAGACTTGGCGGCCTGCTGTTTGGGGTCACAGTTCGGCATAACGACTATCATAGGCACTGCGCGGCCGGATTGGATCAGGTTATCGAATATCTGTACTGCACGGCCGGCGGAAATCCAAGACTCTTCATCACCCCCTTCGCCATGGAGCAGATACAGCACGGGATATTTTTTGTTAGTGTTATTGGGATTGTACCCGTGCGGAGTATAAACTGCCAGTCTGCGGTTGCAATCAAATATCCGGCTGTGATACCATTCATAACTTACTGAACCGTGATGGCCGGCAGCCTCCCTATAATTGCCCGTACGCGGCCCATCCAAAATAAAAACGCTTTCATAAACGCTGCCGTCGTGCTGCTGCACAGGGTTGTTGGGGTCAGTCATACGTACTCCGTCCACCACATAATGATAGGAGTGCATATCCGCAGGGATGTTGCTGACTTTCACCTCCCACAAACCTGATCTGTCCTTGTTCATACGTATGGGCTTGGCACCTGGGACCTGCCAGCTTCCCGTGAGGGTAACCTGACTGGCGTAATCTGCAAAAAGGCGAAAAATGACTCCGTCCTCGACGGTCTCCGGCGATGTGGGTGAATCAGTCTGTATGTTCTGGATTTCCTGCGCTCCAAGTGAAAGGGCAATAAGGGGCAGGAGCAATGTTGTCAATATCTTCTTTCTCACAATTCGGGAACACTTGAAACTGCAAATATAGTAAATCCAGATGAGCAAAAGAAAATAGTCAGGGCGTTTTGTCATATTTGGAGGGCGTGAAGGGTATTCGAGGGAGCTCCGCGAAAACAGTCGTTGCTCTTGACTCGAAGGTCCCGGAAGGCTCCGAAAGAGTGTGGCCGGCCGCGGCCTCATGAGCGGCTCCCGAGGGAACGAAGTTCCGGAGGGTGGATGGAGCGAAGCGGAACTCTGCCGGAGCCTTCCGGGAGCTTTGAGGGAACAAAAGCAGCGTGGGAACATTCAACGTGGGCTTCTCCGGCCGGCAAAAGCGTGGAGGATAAGTGTCTGACACACAGCAAGTTAGACATTTGTCTATGGGAAATTTTGCCCATAGAGAAAGGCTTAAAGCATTGATACATAATGGGTTAACCCCCACGGCCGGAGACGGAGAAGGTGCGCAGCAAGCTCAGCCACAGCCAGATAGCCGTAATAAAAAAAGAAGGCTGACTAAAATTCAGTCAGCCTCTTCTTAATCATTATTTAGCCTTGAATCTGCTTATACTCTCTGGCCGTATGAACGGTCTGTTGTGTTGACGGTGATCACATCGTCGGTGTTGATGAAGAGAGGAACCATAATCTTGGCACCGGTCTCAAGGGTAACCTCCTTAAGCGCTGAAGTAGAAGCGGTATTACCCTTCACAGCAGGCTCAGAATATGTCACTCTGAGAGTAACATAGGTAGGAAGCTCGCAGGTAAGGCATCTCTCCTCGTCGCCGGTAACGAACATCATCTCAACGTGCTGTCCTTCCTTCATAAGGTCGGAGTTCTCTACAACGTCCTTGTTGAGCTTGATCTGCTCGTAGGTTTCCTCGTGCATAAAGTTGAAACCGTCCTCCTCAGCATAAAGGAACTGGTATGGACGACGCTCTACGTCGATAGTCTCAATCTTTGCACCTGCAGTGAATGTATTTTCAAGGATACGGCCATTCTCAAGGTTGCGGAGCTTTGTCTTGACGAAAGCAGGACCCTTTCCAGGCTTTACGTGCTGGAAATATACTATCATACAAGGTTTGTCGTTGAACTTGAGATAAAGACCATTCTTAAAATCAGCTGTTGTTGCCATAAATATCTATAAATTTAATTGTTACAATCTCGATTCGAACCGCAAATTTAACAAATAACGAAGTTATTTCAAAAAAAACCTACAAGTCAGCAACATAGGCCGCTACCTTCTCCAGCAGCCACTTAGGTGTAGATGTCGCACCACAAACCCCGACTCTGTCTTCGGGACGGAACCACTCCTTTTTGATATCAGCTATGGAACCTATATGATAAGTTCTGATATTCAATGACTTGCAAAGTTCACAAAGCACTTTTCCGTTGGAGCTGGACTTGCCCGAAACGAAGACAATTACGTCGTGGGACAATGCGAAATTGGAGAGTTTCTCGTGACGTGTCGCCACTTGCGAACATATGGTGTGATTTACATTCAGCAAAGCCGGATCGCTCATATGGGATTCAAGGCAAGCACAGAGATTCTCGTACTCCGAAGGGCTTTTGGTGGTCTGCGAGAAGAGTTCCACCGCCCTGTCCGTACGCAATCTGCCGTCAGCTATCATCTCTTCCAGCATAGGGCAATCCTCAACAACAAGTGCATCTCCGTCCACCTGTCCGACAAGGCCCAGGACCTCTGCGTGACCGATTTTTCCGAAGATAACAACGGAACCACCCAGGGGTGAAACCCGGGAATGAGCCTCCCTGATGCTATCCTGGAGCTGGAGGACAACAGGGCAAGTGCAATCCACGATATTGAAGCCAAGCCGCCTGGCCGTTTCATAGGTCTTCGGAGGCTCGCCGTGCGCACGGATGAGCAGCGACTCGCCTGAAACTGGGGCCATCACTTCCAAATCTTCATTGTCAATGGTGACAAGACCCTTCTTCCCGAGCCTGTCAAGCTCTTCTTCGTTATGGACTATTGCTCCCAGAGAGAAAAGATGTCCCTGGGACATATCGAGTATGCGTTCAGCGCTGCCTATAGCTCTGATTACGCCCCCGCAAAAACCGGAATTCCGGTCCAAATCTACTTTCAATGCCATTTGACTACTCCAAAATTCCGAATTTTCCCTGTATGAGCCCGCGTATCCACACGATTTCCTCGTGGAGGCTCATATCTGAATTGTCCAGGACAAAAGCATCATCCGCACGCCTCAGGGGCGAAGCCTCGCGGTGCGAATCAATGTAGTCGCGTTCCCTGAGATTTTTCAGAACTTCCTCAAAATCAGGATTATCGCCCTTCGCCTTCAGCTCATCGAAGCGGCGCTGTGCCCTCACCTCGTCCTTGGCTGTCATAAAGATTTTCAGTTCGGCATCAGGGAACACAGTGGTACCGATATCTCTTCCATCCATCACCACACGACCTTGCTCGGCCATAGCGTGAAGCCTGGCATCCACCCAATTGCGGACAAAGGCCAAAGCAGAGACTGGACTAACCTGGGAGGAGACTGCCATTGAGCGAATTTCCTTCTCGACACAACTGTCCGCAATATAAGTGCTGCAGCCCTTGTCGCTGTATTCAAAGTGCACGTCAAGTGTTTCCAGAGCGGCTTTCAAGGCAGCTGTGTCAATGACATTGTCCGAATTGATCAAAGCCTTTTGCTGCGCAAAGAGGGTAACGGCCCTGTACATCGCGCCTGAATCCAGATACAGGAAAGAGAGCTCCTTCGAGACCAGTTTGGCGAAGGAACTCTTGCCCGTTGAAGAGTAACCGTCAATGGCTATGGTGATATTGGGAATAGTCATCAGGATTATTTATTATAAGCGGCAAGTTCCGCTATCTTTATAGGAATCTGAGTATTGTCCCTGCACTCAATGAAGGATTCTGCACAAGCGCCCTTTACATAGAGGCCGACAGGAGTGCCTGTATGGGAAGTATGAGCCCAGAGATAACCAGCAGACCTGTTGAGTATGTCAATGGCTGTAGACACCATCCTGCTGTTCACTGCATAGAGGCTCACCACGTTTCCATCACCGTCGCCCGATACAGCGGAATCATAAATCTGCTTCAAGGCCTGCTCATCTGCCGGAGACACCTTGACTATGCTCCATAGTCCGAGCTCAGCCTTGAAGAAATCCTTCACGCTCTCCCAGCTTGGGGCAGCCGAAGCATCAGCATTGCCCATAAACTTGCGGAACTTATCGGTAAGAACGTTCTCCGAACTTTTCTGGACTGAAAGGAATTCAGGGTTCATCATATATTGCCCTGCGCCCAGGATGCAGGCACCGGTCTCGTGGTCGGCAGTGACAACGATGAGGGTCTCGTCGGGATGCTCGGCGTAGAATTCGAGTATTGCATCCACAGTCCTGGCGAGATCATTGGTCTCGTGGAAGGCGGTGACACCGTCGTCTGCGTGGGCTGCATAGTCGATCTTGCCACCCTCAATCATAAAGAAGAAGCCCTTATCCTTGAAATTGCCATAAAGATAATCTATTCCGGCGCGGGTGAAGTCAAGAAGCTCGGTAGCTCCTTCCTGGCGGTCGATGGCATATTGGAGATCAGACTCGTTAGGGTTTGAGCTGAAGCAGATTACACGTCCCTTACGCTTGGCAATACCCTGGAACTGCTCTCTTCCGCGAAGGACTGAGATACCAGCAGCTTCAGCCTTTGCCTCCAGCTCTGAGGCTGAAAGACCATTGCGCTCGGTCAGGAAATTGGCTCCGGCTGCGAAATCGATGCTTTCAGTAGCAATCAGCTGCTCGGCTATTTCGTTGTAGGAATTTCTGTTCTTGACGTGGGCATAGAAAGAAGCCGGTGTGGCGTGATTGACTCCGACGCTGGTGGCCACTCCTGTGCCGAAACCTGCGGCGTGGGCCATTTCTGCTATACTGGTTACAGGCTTAAAGTCCTTGTCGACACCAACGCTGCTGTTATTGGTCTTGACTCCTGTAGCAAGTGCGGTACCAGATGCTGCGGAATCAGTCACGAGGGCTGAAGCCGAATATGTGGTCACGAAAGTCCTTACTGGGAAATTGAAAAAGTTCACTTCCTCAGGGCTGTAACCCATCGCGGCATTGAAATACTGGGTACCGAGGACGGTATTGATGCCCATTCCGTCACCGATAAGATAAAATACATATTTAGGTCCCTCAGGCTGCTTGGCCTTTTTCTTGGCATCAAGGGGAACGAGCGCTAGAAAAGAAAGCGCAAAAAAGAGAATGATACTTTTATGTTTCATAAATACCTTGGAAAAGTTCAACTGTTTATGGTTTGAATTAAACAAAGTTAATGCTTTTTTTCCGAAAAAGAGTTTTTTGTCCGATATTTGCTTCAAAGGCACGGTCAGCCGTATATTCTGACCGGCTCCGGTCCCTATAGGAGCCGTTTCCAAACAAAGAAGCTGTAGATATGAAAGTACTCATTGTGGATGACGAGAGGGCTATCAGGAATTCCCTCAAGGAAATACTTGTTGAAGAAGGTTATGATGTAGATGTGGCGGAAGACGGGCTCATTGCCCTTCAGATGGTCGACAAGGAAAAATACAACGTTATTTTCTGCGACATCAAGATGCCGAATATGGATGGAGAGGAGGTTCTGGAGAAACTCATAGACAAAGGTATCGACTCCGCCATTGTGATGGTTTCCGGACACGGAGACATCGAGACGGCAGTCAGGTGCATCAAGAAAGGCGCTTTCGACTTCATCCAGAAGCCTCTCGACCTCAACCGTCTGCTCATCACCCTGAAGAATGCCACCGACAAGGTATTCCTCGTAAAGGAGACCAAAATCCTGAAAAAGAAGGTGTATGGACAGCCTATGATAGGTGAATCGGCCCCAATGCTCCACATCAAGGATATGATCGAGAAGGTGGCCCAGACCGACGCCAGAGTGCTCATACTCGGACCGAACGGTTCGGGCAAGGAGCTCGTAGCCAGAAGCCTCTACCAGCAGAGCAAGCGCAGCGCTATGCCTTTCATCGAGGTAAACTGTGCAGCCATCCCGTCGGAACTCATTGAAAGTGAGCTGTTCGGCCACGAAAAGGGTTCTTTCACCTCAGCCGTCAAACAGCACAAGGGCAAATTCGAGCAGGCTGACGGAGGCACCCTTTTCCTGGATGAAATCGGGGATATGAGCCTGGCAGCACAGGCCAAGGTGCTCCGTGTACTCCAGGAGCGCAAGCTTTCACGTGTAGGCTCGGACAAGGATATCGAGGTGGACGTACGTGTCATTGCCGCTACCAACAAGGACCTCCAGAAAGAGATTGCCGAGGGCAATTTCCGCGAGGACCTCTACTACAGACTCAGTGCAATAGTCATCCCTGTACCTTCACTCGACGACAGGAAGGAGGATATCCCGCTGCTGGTCAATCACTTCGTCGAAAAGAACTGCAATGAGAGCGGTATGCCTCGGAAGAGCTTCAGCGATGAGGCCATAAAGATGCTCCAGGCCAAAAGCTGGCCCGGCAATATCCGTGAACTGGGCAATGTGGTGGAGCGTCTCCTCATACTCGGAGACAGCGTCATCAGTGCGCAGAATGTGCGCGACTACGTAAATATCTAGGCCACGGCGGCATCATTCTATTATGCCCATCTCCCTCTGAGCCTTCTCGACCGCCACAGAGCGCTTGAGAGTGAATCCCGAACCCAGATACTTCGTTCTGACATCCTCGTCCGCAGCCAAAGAAGCGGGGGTGCCGGTCTGGAGTATGCTGCCCTCATAGAGCAGATAAGCCCTGTCGGTAATGGCCAGAGTCTCTCCTACATTGTGGTCGGTAATGATTACGCCTATGTTCTTGTATTTGAGCTTGGCAATGATGTACTGAATATCCTCCACGGCAATGGGGTCAACGCCCGCAAAAGGCTCGTCAAGGAGTATGAACTTCGGGTCAATGGCCAATGCGCGCGCAATCTCGCATCTGCGCCTCTCTCCTCCGGAGAGCTGTATACCGAGGCTCTTGCGCACCTTACTGAGATTGAACTCGTCAATCAGCGACTCAAGCCTCTCCTTCCTCTGCGACTTGCTCATATGGGACATCTCCATCACAGACAGGATATTGTCCTCGACCGACATCTTCCTGAAAACAGAAGCCTCCTGAGGCAGATATCCTATGCCCTTCTGCGCCCTCTTGTACATAGGGAGTTTGGTAATGTCCTCATCATCAAGGAATATGCGACCACCATTCGGAATGACCTGTCCTGTAATCATATAGAAGCTTGTTGTCTTTCCCGCTCCGTTAGGACCGAGGAAGCCGACGATTTCGCCCTGTTCGACCTCCATCGACACGCCTTTCACCACTGTTCTGACGCCGTATTTCTTGACAAGATTTTCGCAATGCAGTTTCATCTTTTACACTATCTTTTCACCGCAGGAGCAGTGTTTATTTCACATCCAAATCAAAGTCCTTTATCAGGTCCAAAACTTCAGGGGTGGACTCCATCAAAGCCCGTGCCTTATCTTCGGGGGTATAAATGACCTTCTTTTCTTCATACTGGACCGCCTCAACGCTCAGGCGCACGCTGCTGCAGGATGATATAATCCTGAAGCGGCTCTCAAGCTCGTGCAGCAAGGTAGTAGCTATCCAATCCCTTTGGGCCTCATTGGTAACAAGGAAGGTAAGATGCTGGCAATCAGCCTCTTTCTTCAATTCAAGCCGTGCATTGGTAAGGGCATTGAAAAGACGTGGCTTCCCGACTGCGACCTGCTCGGCCAACTGTTTCCAACAAGAGCCGACAGTCTCCATATCCAATTCCCTGCCCCTGTTCTCAAGGACAGGAGCGGTCTCCACCTCTTCCTTCTCGTTGATAATGGAGTTCAATGACAATGAGGCTCCGGTCTTGACTGCACGTCTTCGAGGCTGGATCTTCCCGGCTGCAGGGCTCTGCTCAGGATGTTCGGCAGCAGATGCCGGAGAGATCTCCGGAACCGGGGCTGCCTGAGGAGCAGGGGCAGGAGTCTGTACCGTCTCCACCGGACGCGGAGCCTGAACCGGGGCAGTCTGGGGAGCTGGGGCAGGAGCCTTCTGCGCTGCGACAGGAGCCGCTGCGTCTGCCTTCGGAACTCCCTTGCTGAGGAAGGAAAGTTTCATCAGAGCAAACTCAATATGGAGGCGCTGATTGATTGCCGAGCGGTAGCCGGCCTCGCACTGGGTCGTAATGCTCAGGGCCTCATAAAGGAACTGTATGCTGCAGCTGTCTGCCTGGGCCTTATAGCGCTGGCGCAATGAATCCGGCATATCCAGCAGCGAGTCCAGTCCGGCTGTTTTGCTGACTGTCAGGTCCCTCAGGTGGGAACTGAGCGCAGAGATGAAGAACTGTGCATTGAAACCCTTTGACAGCACTTCATCGAAAGTGAGCATAGCCGTAGCGTAGTCTCCCTTCAGAAAGGCATCCAGAAGCCTGAACGAATACTCGCAGTCGAGGACATTGAGATTACGGATAACGTCCTCATATTTGATGTCCGAACCGCAGAATGCTACTGTCTGGTCGAAGATGGTAAGAGCGTCGCGCATAGCACCGTCAGCCTTTTGGGCTATCACGTGCAGGGAAGCATCGTCCACGCTGACCCCCTCCTTCAGCGCAATGTCACGAAGATTGCGCACGATATCGCTGACAGAGATACGGTTGAAGTCGTAGGTCTGGCAGCGTGACAATATGGTCGGAAGGATTTTGTGCTTCTCGGTGGTGGCGAGGATGAAGATGGCGTGTGCAGGCGGTTCCTCGAGAGTCTTCAGGAAGGCATTGAAAGCCGCAGACGAGAGCATATGCACCTCATCGATGATATAAACGCTGTACTTGCCCACCTGGGGAGGAATCTGGACCTGGTCCATCAGCTCCTTGATGGCATCGACACCATTGTTCGAAGCAGCATCGAGCTCGTGTATGCAGTATGAGCGTCCTTCACGGAAAGATACGCAGGATTCGCATTCGCCGCAGGGCTCCATCTCCGCAGACGGGTTGGAGCAATTGATCATCTTCGCGAAGATACGGGCCGTACTGGTCTTGCCAACGCCCCTCGGTCCGCAGAACAGGTAAGCGTGCGCCAACTGGCCCCTAAGAATGGAATTCTTCAGCGTCCTGGCAATATTGTCCTGGCCTATGAGGGTCTCGAATGACTCGGGCCTGTACTTTCTCGCGGCTACTACGTATTGGCTCATATCTGCTTATTTACATTAATTGACAAATATAACTGTTTCCATCGGATTTTTTGAGGTATCTTTGCAGAATACTACTACAGCTATGAAAAGAATTGCATTGACATTGATAGCTCTGGCCGCATTGGCAGTCCTCGTGCCGGCTACGCTTGGCGCACAGGTGAAACTGTCGACGAAAAAGGTCAGGATAAGCGACTTCAGCTCGCGCACCACCAAAGTCGTACTTTGTGGCAATGATATGGAAGACAGCTGCTTGAAGGCGGAAGTAACGGCCAGATGGCGCATCTCCCCCTTCGAATTCTGCAGTGTGAACGAGTTCAACGCCTTGAAGCAGGACCCCCAGACCTACTTCCTGATGATGGAAAGACCTGTCGGGGGCAAATTCGACGGTCTGGTCACCCTCAGCCTCTTCAAGGGAGGCAACAGTTCCGCGGAGGACCAGGGCAAAAGGCCGCTTAATATATTGAGCATACCTGTATGCTCTGCCCTTTATCCGAACGGAAGGGAGATGGTTTATCTCTCTGCCTTCCTGGACATTATGCAGGACTTTGTAGGCAAAGCCCTCCAAAGCGACCGCGATGCATATTCGGGGCTGGACGTTTACAGAAATGAATTGCGCAAGGCAGGAGGAAAGAAAATCTACTTCGCACAGGAGGACCTGGCTCCGGACACCCAGGTCAGGACCTCTGGCGGGGATATGCTGGTGCTTGACAGCGACAGTGTAGACGGGGCCTTTCATTCGGGCCACTATGATACCCTGGTCAGCGTGATGGTAGCTCCGTCTGAGCCGAAGAAGGGTTCCTGGAGCCATCAGATGCTCATTGACACAGAGAGCCACGAGCTGCTCTACTACAGTCATCACAGGATATCCGAAAGAAGAGGAGCGGGATTCACCAACAAGGACATCAAGAAGATTTCGTCCTCAATAAAGAAGAAAAGGAAATGATTACAGGCAAAACGGCTTGCGGTTTGAGCTATGCGGTGAGAAGGAGCAGTTCTTCAGTCGCCTTCTGCTCGCTGAGTGTCAGATGCGGAACCAGGGACGAGGAAGGCTTTCATAGCGGAATCGCACATTTTACCGAACATACCATATTCAAGGGGACGGCGCATAAATCGGCCTCAGTCATCAACAGCTATCTCGACCGTCTCGGTGGCGAGCTGAATGCCTATACCACCAAGGAGGAAATAGTCTTTCACGCCACCGTGCTGAAGGAAGACCTGCCCAAAGCGGCCGGACTCCTGTTCGAACTCGCCACAGAAGCCAGCTTTCCAGAAAAGGAAATCGAGACGGAGAAGGGCGTGGTGATTGACGAAATCAATTCGTACAAGGACAGCCCGGCAGACGACATCTATGACAAGTTTGAAGAGGCCCTTTTCGAGGGACATCCTCTCGGAAGGCCCATACTCGGAACGGCTTCGTCAGTCAGGGCCATCACATCAGAAGAGCTGAGGAGCTTCGTCAAGAAGAACTTCACGCCCGACAGGATGGCCTTCTGTATTGTGGCCAATATTGACGAGAAGAAGCTTGAGGCTCAGGTCAATTCATTGTCAGATAAGTACTTCGGGACACAGCTTCTGCTTCCTGCGAGCGAAAGCAAGGCCCCTTCAGGCATTCCCCGCAATCTTTTCGACAGGAGTGTCAATAGACGCAGCCACGAGGTCAATGCCGTTCTGGGCGGACTCGCCCCATCCCTCTATAGCGAAGACAGAATCGTCTCGGTACTGCTTGCCAATATACTCGGAGGGCCAGCATCCAACTCAATACTGAACAACGTCCTGCGGGAAAAGAACGGCTGGGTATACGGAGTGGAATGCGCCTTCACCCAATACAGGGACAGCGGCATAATGACCATCAGCATAGGCTGTGAAAAGGAGAATCTCGACAAGTGCTTCCGCGAGATTTACAAAGCAATACGCAAGCTCCAGGATAAGGCGTTGAGCGAACGCCGGCTCAAGGCTGCCAAGAAACAGCTTCTCGGCCAGCTCGCCATCAGCTCCGAAAGCAACGAGGCTCAATGCCTCTCGATGTGCAAGAGCCTGCTCGCCTACGGACGTGTAGCCAGCAGCGAGGAGAACTGCCGCATCATCAAAAACATAACGGCTGCAGACCTTCAGGATTGCGCCAGACGCATCTTCGCGGAGGACAGCCTCTCCAGATTAATCTTCCTTTAACAGGCAATGGAAAGCGCACAGGACAAATACATCAGGGAGCACTCCAGCCCACAGAGCGAGGCTCTCGCTTGGATTGAGAAACAGACCTATATCCGCACCAATTACCCCAGAATGCTTTCAGGGGCGGTTCAAGGCCGTCTGCTGACCATACTGGTAGAGCTATGCCAGGCACGCAGGGTGCTGGAAATCGGCACCTTCACCGGATATTCGGCCCTCTGCCTCGCCTATGGACTGCCCGAAGGAGGATTGGTCGACACTCTCGAAATCAACGACGAGCTGGAGGACCTGATCCGCGAAGGTTGGGAGCGCTCCGGCCTCAGTGGGCGCATCAAGCTCCATCTTGGCAATGCCATCGACACCCTCGAGAGCTTCGCTGCTGAGGGACGCAGCTACGACCTCATCTATATGGATGCCAACAAGAGGGAGTATTGCGAATATTACCGCCTGATAATTGAGATGATGCATCCTGGAAGCATACTGCTGGTGGACGATGTGATGCTGGGAGGCAAGGTCTATGCGGAAAAGCCGTCCGTGGACAAGCAGACGCAGGGCCTGCTGGCCTTCAACGATATGGTGGCGGCCGATGAAAGAGTGGAGTGCGTGATGCTCCCCATCCGCGACGGCTTAAGCGTCATAAGGCGGAAATAGCATCACGCACTCCTCTTGATATCGCTGACGGAATCAACCTATTTCAGCACCGTTGTTCAGAACCTCCTGCGGGGTGATGAAGCGCATCTTGCCGTCACCCTGGCGGGCCATCAGTATCATACCCTTCGACTCGATGCCGCGGATTTTGCGCGGAGCGAGGTTGGCGAGTATGCAAATCTGCTTTCCTACTATATCCTCAGGCGCATAGTATTCAGCGATTCCGGATACGATAGTTCTCTTGTCAATGCCAGTATCTATGCTGAGTTTCAGCAACTTGTCCGTCTTCGGCACTCTTTCGGCCTCGAGTACGGTGGCTGTTCTTATGTCCATCTTTTCGAAATCCTCGAAGCTGCATTCCGCCTTCTGCGGAGCGACCTGTCGCGCCGCTTCTGCCTTGGCTGCGGCCTCACGCTCGGCACGTATCGCATCAAGGCGGTCGAGTTGTGCCTGGATGGCTTCGTCCTCAATCTTGGCGAAGAGGAGTTCAGCCGCTCCGATTTCGTGGCCTTCACTGAGGATGTCGGTATTGCCGAGCATATTCCAATTCAGGCAGACGCATTTTCCGAAGCCAGGGCAGCTTGAAGCCTCCATCGGTGCAGCAGCCGATACGGTATGAATAGCTGCGCCCTCACCCTCTTTATAGGTATTTACGGTCTCCTGCTCGCCCTTGCGGTGGTCAATGCCTGCACAGATGCATACACCCAGCATCTTGCGGAGCTTCTCAGCAGCAAAAGGAGTGAAAGGCTCGAAGGCAATCGCCAGGTCGGCGCAGATCTGGATGCAGACATTGAGTATGGTGGCGGTGCGGGCCATATCGGTCTTGGCCACCTTCCACGGTTCTGTATCCGAGATGTATTTGTTTCCTACGCGGGCAATGGACATAGCATCCTTGAGAGCCTCGCGGAAATGATAGCCCTCTATGTTCTTCTCGAGGGAAGCCCTGAGTACAGGAATCTCCGCGAGAGTCTCCCTGTCGACGTCAAGAAGCTCGCCTCGAGCCGGAACCTTGCCATCGAAGTATTTGTGTGTCAGCACTATAGCCCTATTGACAAAGTTTCCGAAGATGGCTACCAGCTCGCTGTTGTTGCGGGTTTGGAAGTCCTTCCAGCTGAAGTCATTGTCCTTGGTCTCAGGAGCATTGGCGGTGAGCACATATCTCATCACATCCTCCTTGCCCGGGAATTGCTCCAGATACTCGTGAGCCCATACAGCCCAGTTGCGGGATGTGGAAATCTTGTCGCCCTCGAGGTTCAGGAACTCGTTCGAAGGCACATTGTCCGGCAGTATATAGCCGTCACCGTAGGCCTTGAGCATAGAAGGGAAGACGATGCAGTGGAAGACGATATTGTCCTTTCCAATGAAGTGGACGAGCTTGGTATCCTCGCTCTTCCACCAGCGTTCCCAGGACTGAGGAAGCAGCTCCTGGGTATTGGAGATATATCCGATAGGTGCATCGAACCAGACGTAGAGCACCTTGCCCTCGGCTCCCTCTACAGGAACGGGCACTCCCCAATCAAGGTCACGGGATACGGCGCGAGGCTGGAGACCTCCGTCAATCCAGCTCTTGCACTGGCCGTAAACATTTGACCTCCACTCCTTATGTCCTTCCAGTATCCATTCGCTGAGCCAGCTTTCATACTGGTCCAGAGGAAGATACCAGTGGGAAGTTTTCTTCTTTATCGGTTCTGCTCCGCTGAGCTTCGACTTAGGATTGATGAGTTCTTCCGGGCTGAGTGTGCTTCCGCACTTTTCGCACTGGTCTCCGTAAGCTCCCTCCGCACCGCACTTCGGGCAGGTACCCACGATATAGCGGTCTGCAAGGAAGGTCTTCGCCTCCGGATCATAGTACTGCTCGGACTCTTTAGTGATGAACTTGCCTTCATCGTAGAGCTTTCTGAAGAACTCCGAAGCATTCTTCGAGTGAACCTCGGAGCTGGTGCGTCCGTAGATGTCGAAATTGATTCCGAGACCAGTAAACGAGTCCTTGATGATTTTGTGGTATTTGTCCACTATATCCTGAGGGGTGCAACCCTGCTGACGCGCCTTTATGGTGATAGGCACACCGTGCTCATCCGAGCCGCAGACATAGAGCACATCCTCGCCCCTCATCCTGAGGTAGCGGACATAAATGTCGGCAGGCACATATACACCTGCAAGGTGTCCGATATGGACCGGACCGTTCGCATAAGGCAGCGCACAGGTCACAAGTGTTCTTTTGTAGTTCTTTTCCATATAATGTTTGTATCTATCTTCCCAGTTTTGCCTTGACCTTGGCCAGGGCGGCCTGAAGGCTCATCATTTCCTGCAATATATGCTCTTGACGTTCAATGTCGGAGCTTTGCGCCAGCTGCCCGCGGAGTTCGCTGATACGGTAGTTCAGGCGACTCTCGTGATAGCAGAGTATTGCCCTCGGCACATACATCACAAGCCAGGTGGAGGTCGTGGTCAATGCATCTTCAAAAGCCTTGACTGTCAATTGATAACGCTCTATCGAAAGTTCAGCCGCCACAAAGGCCACCTTCCTGTCGGGCGAGTTGATGAGGCGGCGCAGGATCTCCTCCTGCGAATAGCCCTCGTCGTAAGCCTCCATATAGGCCAGGTAGGTGCTTTCCAGAACCGGATTCAGGAACTCGTTTCCCTCCTCCAGGGCCATACGGATAAACTCAGCAACCAGAGGCTTGTCATTTTCAGAGCCGGAATAGTAGTCCGAATCCGTCTCGAAGTCCAGGACCTCGGTGCCGTGGGTGAGCATAAAGAAGAGCAAATCCTTCTCCGCCGGCGCCACAGCCTTGTTCACCAGCAGCGTATCCATCGAAAGTTGTTCAGCCTTTTGTGGCAATTGCTGTTCGCCGCTCCCGGGGCTCTGCGCATCGAAATCGGGGTCCAGTCCGGCCTCAACCCTTCTCCGCCGGCGCTCCTCAAGCTTCGCTTCCTCCTCCATCAGACGGTTCTTCGTCGAGGAGATGCGGTCCAATATGACATTGGCCTCGATGCCCAGCTGCTGCGCCGCACTCGACACATAGACCGAACGCTTCACCGCATCAGGAATGAGGGCAATGGTATCGGCGACATCATTGATAAGCTTCGCGCGCTTGAGAGGGTCTCCGTCGCCGGGAGGATTGACCCTGATCATATAAGAGAGGAAATCCTCCTCATTGGAGGCAATGAAGGAGCGCACCTCCTCCAAAGTGTGCTTGCGGCAATATGAGTCCGGATCATCTCCTTCAGGGAAGAGCAGCAAGCGCACGTTCATTCCCTCTTTGAGGATCATTCCTATTGCCCTGAGAGCGGCGTGGATTCCGGCCTTGTCGCCGTCATACATCACCGTAACGTTCTCCGTAAACTTCTTGATGATGCGTATCTGCTCCTCGGTCAGAGAGGTTCCGCAGGACGCGAGCACATTGTCAATGCCCAGTTGGTGCATTGAGACCACATCCACATTGCCCTCAGCCAGATAGCAGCGGTCGTTGCGGGCAATCGAAGCCTTCGCGAGATAGAGGCCGTAGAGGGCGCGGCTTTTCACGTAAATCGGCGTTTCGGGCGAATTGACATATTTGGCAATGTTCGTATCGCTCTTCAGAGTCCTGCCGCTGAAGGCAATCACCCTGCCGCTGACCGAATGTATGGGGAACATCGCGCGTTCGTGGAAGCGGTCCACCAGTCTTCCGTCATCGTATCTGATGCAGAGTCCTGTTTCTATCAGATATTCCGGCTTGAATCCTGCGGCAATGGCAGCATCAGCGAGGGCGCTTTTCGCGGACGGAGCCCAACCGAGACCGAAGCGGGCTATGGTATTGTCATCAAGTCCCCTGCTGTGCAGGTACTGAAGACCCAAAGTACGGCCTTCGGCAGTCTTCAGATTGTCGGCAAAGAACTTCTGTGCGAAGTCCGAAACCAGCATCAGGCTCTCGCTCTTCTGCTTCTGGGCGAGTTCCTCTGGACTGTCTTCCCGTTCCTGGACCTCAATGTGATATTTCCTGGCAAGGTACTTAAGAGCCTCAACATAGCTGCAATGCTCGTGTTCCATAATGAAACCTACGGCGGAACCGGCCTTGCCGCAGCCGAAGCATTTGAATATGCCCTTGGCCGGGGTTACATAGAAGGAAGGAGTCTTCTCGTTATGAAAGGGACAGCAAGCGACAAGGCTGGCTCCGCGACGTCTCAATGTCACGAAGTCACTTACCACTTCCTCAATTCTGGCAGCATCCAGAATCTGGTCAACTGTCGCCTGCGGGATCATCTATCTTTTCGTATTCTACTTCCTTGGCATCAGATATTCCGCTGGTACTGAAATCCTTGGGACTGCTGCTCTCCTCCCTTTCCACGCTACCGTACTTGACCTCATATGCCTTTTCAGCCTTATTGACCCTGACAGTCGAGATAAGTTCGGACACACCGTATAATATGAGGGCGGCGCCGGCAATAATGCTCATAATTGTCTGACTGAAAGGATTGAAGACAAGAATAATTCCCGCTACTACAGCCAGGCCCGAAAGGATAACGGAATACAGGCCTGAACCCACAAGGGACAGGGTACCCGAGAGGACAATTACCTGCAACAGGCCGAAAATGAGCAGCGCGATTCCGATCAGGATGGTGATGAGATGCGCCACTCCGGTAGGAAAAAGGAACAAAACAAGACCGAGGGCAATGTCCACCACCGCATTGACCGACAGCAAGGACATAGCGCCGCTTTTCCTGTTTGTATATCCGTATAATAGCGAGACCAGTCCTGCCGCAAAAAGGAAAGCGGCAATGACGCGCACGACAGTCTCTGTAGCATTGGTGCTGATTATCATCACTGCACCGATGGCAATAGCCGCACAAGCACGAAGTATGCTGCTGAACTTGCTTTTATAACCGAAGGTAATCATTTTGTATCAAAGTTTTCACAAAGATACAAAGATAGGTATTTCCTGCCGCTTATGACGCTATCTCGCAGAGAAATTTGATTCTTACCAGCCTTATTTCCATTTCATCATAGTCAGCGCCCAGGGCCTTCAGCGCCTCGTCAAGAGAGTCCGACTGAGCTTCGGTCTTGAAATAGTCCATAATCTCAGCAACGACTTCATCATCAATGTTTTGGCTGATATAGTAGTTCAGATTGAGCTTGGTTCCCGTGGAGACTATGGCTTCTATTTCACCCATCAGTTCGTCCGTATCGAGATTCTTGGCTCCGGCAATATCTTCAAGCGAGAGTCTTCTGTCTATGCTTTGGATTATGAAAATCTTGTTGGCGGACTTGCTCGGCGCGGACTTGACCACGAAATCATTAGGACGTATTATCTCGTTTTCCTCCACGTATTTCTTGATAAGTTCGACGAATTCGGCCCCGAATTTCTTCGCCTTACCCTCTCCAACGCCCTGACAGTTCTTCAGTTCCTCAATACGGATAGGATACTGAATGGACATATCCTCAAGGGCGGGATCGCCAAAGATAATCCAAGGGGAAAGCTTTGACTTCGAGGCTAGTGACTTTCTGAGATCCTTGAGCATCGACAAAAGTACGGGGTCTCCACCGCTTCCGCCCCTTGCGGCATTGTTCGCAGCCACTTTCTCGTCGTCATCATCCTCCTCGCTCTCGTTCGCGAAGACACGGTCCTCAAAGAGGGTTACCGGGAAAGGATGTTCCAGGTAGCCGAGGCCCTTGGTCGTAACACCGATGAGGCCATAGGACTCGATTTCCTTGTCCAGAAGATGGAGTATAAGACCCTGGTGTATCACCATACCCCAGAATCTCGCATTATGCGCCTTGCCCGCACCGAAGAGAGGCAGTTTGTCGTGAAGGTAGGTGCAGATGTCAGCCGTCGTCACCCCGGCCAGTATATTGGCAATATGTTCGAGCTTGAACTTCTCCGGAAGGGAGCTTACCAGCCTTATGGCCAGAGTCATCTCCTTCTGTCCATCGAAGCTCTTCTTCGGGTGAAGGCAATTGTCACAGCAGCCGCAATTTTCCTTCGGATAATCTTCTCCGAAATAGCTGAGCAGCAAGCGCCTGCGGCACTGGTTAGACTCGGCATAGGCCACCACCTCTGAGAGCAGCTGCTTTCCAATCTGCTTCTCGGCCACAGGCTTGCCCTGCATAAACTTCTCCAGTTTCTGAATGTCCTTGTAGCTGTAGTAGGTTATGCAATGACCCTCACGGCCGTCCCTGCCGGCGCGGCCTGTCTCCTGATAATAGCTCTCTATACTCTTCGGAATATCATAATGGATGACGAAACGGACATCAGGCTTGTCAATGCCCATTCCGAAGGCAATGGTGGCGACAATCACATTGATTTCCTCGCTGAGAAAGGCGTCCTGGTTCTCGGCCCTGGTCTTGGCATCAAGGCCGGCGTGATAAGGACGGGCCTTTATATCATTGAGACAGAGCAGTTCGGAGAGTTCCTCCACCTTTTTTCTGCTGAGGCAGTAAACGATTCCGGACTTTCCCGGATTCTGTTTGATGTATTTGACTATGTCCTTTTCGGTATCGACCTTGTCCCGGATTTCATAAAGCAGGTTGGGACGGTTGAAGGAAGAACGGAAGACCGTGGCATCTGGTATGCCGAGGTTCTTCAGGATGTCGTGCTGCACCTTTGGAGTGGCAGTGGCTGTCAGGGCGATTATCGGAGCCCGGCCGATCTCGTCCACAAGTGAACGGATACGGCCGTACTCCTGTCTGAAATCGTGTCCCCATTCCGAGATGCAATGCGCTTCGTCGATGGCATAGAAGGAGATTTTCACCTCCTTGAGCAGCGCAACATTATCCTCCTTTGTCAATGATTCGGGAGCCACATAAAGCAGCTTCGTCCTGCCTGAAAGCACGTCCTCACGGACTTCCTGTATCTGCGCCTTGTTCAGGGAAGAGTTCAGGAAGTGCGCTATTCCGTCATCTTCAGACACGAAACCGCGTATGGCATCCACCTGATTCTTCATCAGGGCAATCAAAGGAGAAATAACAATGGCCGTGCCCGGCATCACCAGTGCCGGAAGCTGGAAGCAAAGTGATTTGCCTCCTCCGGTCGGCATCAGGACGAAGGCATCGTTGCCTCCAATCAAATGCATTATTATCCGTTCCTGGTCTCCCTTGAAATTGTCATAACCGAAGAACTCTTTAAGTTTCAGGCGCAATGCAGCCGAATCAATGGTGGACATATAGTCGTTTTGGATGAATGTCAATCGAGTTTATGTATGGCCAGACCCGAGCGAAGTTTCGGCTCGAACCAGGTCGTCTTAGGCGGCATAATGCATCCACTGTCCGCAATGTTGAGAAGCTGTGTCATTGACACAGGATAGAGGGCGAAGGCAATCTGCATCTCACCGCTGTCGACTCTGCGCGACAACTCCTCGAGACCTCTGATACCTCCGACGAAATCTATTCTCTTGTCTGTACGCAAATCCTTGATTCCCAATATCTTGTCAAGGACAAGACGGGAAAGGATGGTGACATCCAGGACTCCGATAGGGTCATTGTCGTCATATCTTCCAGGACGGGCCTTGAGTGAATACCACTTGCCCTGGAGGTACATCGCGAAGTCGTGGAGTTCCTGAGGATGATAGATTTCACTGCCCTTGCAAGTGATGTCGAAATCCTCGCCGAGCATTCCGATAATCTGGGTAGGAGCCAGTCCGTTGAGATCCTTTACGACCCTGTTGTAGTCTATGATTCTGAGGTGGCTCTCAGGGAAGCATACAGCCATGAAGTAATTGTATTCCTCACTGCCGTTATGATTCGGATTGGCCGCACGAAGTTCGGCTCCCACTCTGGCTGCTGCCGCAGTGCGATGGTGTCCGTCAGCTACATAGAAGGCGTCGACTTCATTGGTGAAGAGAGATGTGATGCGCTCGATGTCGGCATCGTCATCAACTACCCAGAACTCGTGTCCGAAGCCGTGCTCATCCACAAAACGGTATTCAGACTCGCCCGCAATGTACTTTGACACTATGGCCGAAATGCCTTCATTGTCCCTGTAAGCGAAGAATACGGGCTCGATATTGGCTCTTTGGATTTTCACGTGAATCATACGGTCATCTTCCTTGTCCTTTCGGGTGAGCTCGTGCTTCTTGATCTTGCCCTCTGCATAGTCGTCAGTGTGGGCACAGAGCACTATTCCGTACTGGGTGCGCTCTCCCATAGTCTGGGAATAGATGTAGTAGCAGGACTTGCTGTCCTGTACCAGCCAGCCCTTTTCCTGCCACTCCTTGAAGTTGGCTACAGCCTTGTCATATACACGCTGGTCGTGGTCAGGGAGGATAGGGTCGAAGTCAATCTCGGGCTTGGTGATGTGGAGGAGGGATTTCTCTCCCGCCATTGCCTTGGCTTCAACTGAATCGAGGACGTCATAAGGAGGTGCTGCGACTTCCGTTACAATGGACTTTGGAGGACGTATTGCAGCGAAGGGTTTTACGCGTACCATATATAGTCGATATTATTTGTTAACCTGGAATCTGGTGCATCCGCTCTCGAAGAAAGCCACTATCTGTCTTGCTGCCGCAAGGCCTGCGTTAATATTAGCCTCGGCACTCTGGGCACCCATCTTCTTAGGGGTGGCGAAGACTCTCAGACCGAATTTTTCCTTCAGGGTCTCGATATTGTCAGGAGCAACATCGGTGACGTACTTGAGATCCGGACGGTCTTCCAGGGCCTTCTCCAGTCCCGCATCGTCTATTACCTCCTTTCTGGCGGTATTGACAAGGGTCGCGCCCTTAGGCATACTGGTGATGAGCTTGTAGCCGATGGAGCCTATGGTCTGAGGGGTGGCAGGGATGTGAACTGAGATGTAGTCGCAGCTCGAGTAGAGCTCCTCAAGCGACTCGAGAGGCTCCGCTCCGCCTGCAGCGATCTGCTCCCTGGTGAGAAACGGATCGACCGCTTTGACCTTCATTCCCAGGGCGGCAGCCTTGGAACCAACGAGACGACCGACATTGCCGAAGGCCTGGATACCAAGAGTCTTGCCCATAATTTCAGTTCCCGTTGCAGGGGTAAACTGGTTTCTGGCCATAAAGATCATCATAGCGATGGCGAGCTCTGCAACGGCATTTGAATTCTGGCCCGGAGTGTTCATAACCACTACCTTACGGGCGCTTGCAGCCTCGAGGTCGACATTGTCATAACCTGCGCCGGCACGTACGACAAGCTTGAGGGCAGGGGCGGCATCCAGCACGGCTGCAGTCACTTTGTCGGAACGGATAATCATCGCATCGACATCCGAAACATTGCGGATAAGCTCCTCTGTATCAGGATATTTCTCGAGGAGAGCTACCTGATGGCCAGCCTTTTCCAGGATCTCCCTAATACCGTTGACAGCTGCAGCGGCGAAGGGCTTCTGAGTAGCAATAAGTACTTTCATAAGAAAAGCCAATTGAGTTTGAGGATTATTTGTGAAGTTTTTCAAATTCCTGCATGCAGGCTACGAGGGCCTCGACATCCTCCTGGGTGCAGGCATTGTAGATGGACGCTCTGAAGCCGCCGACTGAGCGATGGCCCTTGATGCCTATCATACCCTGAGCCTTGGCATAAGCCATAAACTCATCCTGAAGGTCTTCGTGGCCAGGTGCCATAACGAAGCATACATTCATAATCGAGCGGTCCTCCTTGGCTGCAGTACCTACGAAAAGGGAGTTCCTGTCGATTTCATTGTAGATGGTCTCGGCTTTCTTGAGGTTCAGTTTATGGACAGCCTCGACTCCACCCATACTCTTTACCCATTTCAGGGTTTCGTTCATTACGAAGATGGAGAAAACAGGAGGGGTGTTGAACATCGACTCCTTGTCTATATGGGTGCGGTAGTCCAGCATAGTAGGGATGTAACGGGAAACCTTGCCCAATGCATCCTTCCTGATTATGGCGAAGATGACGCCAGCAGGACCTGCATTCTTCTGCGCTCCACCATAAATCATTGTGTACTTGGATACATCTACAGGACGGCTGAGTATGTCTGAAGACATATCGGCGATGAGAGGTACAGGACAATCCATATCTTCCTTGATTTCAGTACCATAAATGGTATTGTTCGTGGTGATGTGGAAGTAGTCCAGGTCTGAAGGAATTTCATAGTTCTTAGGGATATAGCTGTAGTTCTTATCCTTAGAACAAGCAAGGGCGTATGCCTCTCCTATCCCCTGAGCCTCTTTGAGAGCCTTATGCGCCCAGACTCCGGTATCAAGGTATGCAGCCTTCTTCTCAAGGAAATTCATCGCTACATACAGAAACTGGAGGCTGGCGCCACCGCCGAGGAAGACCACCTCGTGAGTGTCCGGAATGTTGAGCAATTCCTTCCAAAGACTTCTGCACTCATCCATTACTGATTCCCACTCTTTGGTACGGTGAGAAATCGAGAGTAAAGATACACCTGTACCCTTGAAATCCTTCAATGCTTCGATTGAAGCATCAATGGCGGCCTGCGGGAGGAGGCAAGGGCCTGCGTTGAATACATGAACTTTAGCCATTTTAATAAAATACTTAATGATAAGTAAAAAAAATTAATGAAATCTTGTACGAAAGGTAATGATTTTTTATTAAATAAAGCAAGTTTTAGTGTATTTCTTCAAACGAGCAGGTCTCAATTCCGGAAACTCTCTCCAAAAAACTCTTTTCCTGGGCCAATCTGACCCTCAAGTCGATGGAGCAAGCCATTCCGAACTGCTGATTCTTCTGCGGCAATTCCAAATCCTTGACCGTTTTCATCACGGAATTCATTGACATATAATCAAATGCGAGCCTATAATTCTTCGCGGCAATCTTTTCGATCTTCTCCGCTGATGACAAGGCATCGGCAGTGGAGCTCTTATATGCCCTTATCAGGCCAGGGATGCCCAGTTTGATGCCGCCGAAATAGCGTATCACCACAACGAGCACATCACTCAGACCGGCCGAGTCTATCTGCCCCAATATCTGCCTGCCGGCAGAACCCGACGGTTCGCCATCGTCGTTGGCGCGGAAAACGGAACCGTCAATGCCGATGCGGTATGCATAGCAATGATGACGGGCATCGTGATACTCCTTTTTCAGAGCATCGACTATGGCTTTCACCTCCACCTCGGATTCCACAGGATATGCCTTGGCAATAAAACGACTGCCCTGGTCCTTGAAGAGTCCGTCCGAACTACCGGCTATGCTGAAATATGTATCTTTTACATCCATTAAACCAAAATTACTTTTTTTCTTCCTTATTTGCAAAAGCCAGGATGGACGAGACGGATTTTTTTGTACCTTTGGGCGCGATAAAAAATCCAATTTATACTATGATTTACTCATTCAGAGTCACTCTTCCCGGAATTAAGGGTTTCTTCAGGGTATATCACCTGCGTTCAGACAACAGTTTGTACTCTTTCCATAAACAGATGAGGGCCGATATGGAGTTCCCTCAGGACCAGCTCATCCTCTTCAAGGCTTTTGCAGGCGACGGGAGTACGGTCATTGCCCGCTACGGTCTTTTCGACCTCGGAAACGGAGCCGTGGATGACATTAGCATTGAGCAGGTTGTGGAAAAGAACATTGCCTCATTCCAATATTTCTATGATGTTACCAACAAAAAGAGCGTCATCATCACCTTCGAAGGCGAAGTAGAGGAAGACAAGCCTCACAATCACCCGTATCTGGCAGAAGTCAAGGGTCCTAACCCTATCGAATTTGAGAATGGATACGTAGCTTTCGAGGATTTGCCTGACGACCAGAGGCATCTCCCTAGCGAAAGCGACAAGAACAGGAAGAAGAGCGGTCTGGATTCACTTCTGGAAGCCCTGAAGGAGGAAGCATCGGACACTGCGGACGAAGATGAGGACATCAAACTGGATGACGAGGACTTCGACGATGAGGATGATGATGAGGAGGAGGAAATCGACGGCAGCGACGAGGATGGTATAGAAATCTTCGACGGCAGCGAGGACCTGACGCTCTAAAACCAAAGCCTGAACGAAGTGGATTCGGATGGGAAAAACGCTTAAAATCATCCTTGGCCCGACTGCTGTAGGCAAGACCGACTACAGCATTGCGCTTGCGCAAAAATACGGCTCTCCTGTGATTTCCTGCGACTCCCGACAGATATACAAGGAAATGTCAATAGGGACAGCCGTCCCTTCCGCTGCACAGCTTGCCGCCGTGCAGCATTATTTCATTCAGACCAAGTCGGTCTGCGATTATTACACTGCAGGATTGTACGAAGCAGAGGCCCTGGCTCTGGTCAGGAAACTGTTTGACGAAGGACACGAGACTCTGATTATGAGCGGAGGCTCAATGTTTTACATAGATGCAGTATGCAACAGCCTCGACCACATCCCCACAGCCGACCTCGAAATCAGGAAGGAACTGCAGCTCAGGCTGGAAAACGAGGGAATGGAAAGCCTTTTGGATGAATTGCACAGAAGGGACCCCGAAGCCTATGCGACTATGGACCTGTCCAACAGGCAAAGGGTTTTCAGGGCTGTAGAAATCTGCCTGACAACGGGAAAGGCTTATTCATCCTTCAAGAGGCAGGCCCCTGCAGACAGAGGATTCACCATTGAGAAAATCGGTCTCAACAGACCTCGCGAGATACTCTATGAGCGCATCAACAAAAGGGTAATACAAATGATGGACGAGGGTCTGGAAGCAGAGGTGCGGTCCCTGACAGCTTTCCGTCAGCAGACCGCACTTCAGACAGTCGGTTATAAAGAAATCTTCGACTATATCGATGGCAATTGCTCCCTCGACGAGGCTGTAAGTCTCATCCAGCGCAATACCCGTCACTATGCCAAAAGGCAATTGACCTGGTGGAGGCGCGACCCCTCAATACACTGGATTGAGAATTTCCAGCCCTAGAACGGGAGGTCCTCGCCAAGGTCGACAGGCATATCACTGAATGACGGAGGAGGAGCGGCATTGCCGGCCGTGACCGGAGCTGCCTGAGGAGCGGAAGCCTGAGGAGCGGAAGCCTGAACGGCACTGATCCTCCAAACCCTGAGATCATTGTACCACCTGCCGGAATACTCTCTCGCCTTCACATTGAAGGAAACCTTCACCGAGGCGCCTACTCCGAACTTCCCCAATTCATCCACTCTTTCCTGTCCCCACGCGGAGAAGCAGGCTTCAGAAGTGAAGTTGCCGTCAGGGTACTCCACAACGAAATCCTGTCTTACCCATTGGCCTCGTGCGGACTGACCGCTCTGAGGAGCCAATTTCATTTTGATTTTTCCTTCAAGTTCCAGACTTGCCATAATTCTGAATTTTTATAAATCTCTTTCTATCAACAAGATAGACTTCTTGCAATAAATGTAATGACAAAAAAAACGGAACGGACCGGTCAAGGGCCTGAGCCTAAGACCAGTCCGTTCTGTTTATAGCAGCTTATTCTGCAGGCTCTGCAACTGCTCTCGCGACTGAGATAAGCTCAACGTCGAAGATAAGAGTAGCATTAGGCTGTATGCTGTCACCTGCGCCACGCTCGCCGTAAGCGAGTTCAGCAGGGATGAAGAGCTGAGCCTTTCCGCCCTCACCTATGAGCTGAAGACCTTCCTGCCAACCAGGGATAACCCTGTTGAGGGTGAACTCGATAGGATCAGAATCAGCTGGAGTCTCATCAAATACAGTACCGTCGAGGAGGGTTCCCCTATAACGTACGGTCACAGTATCCTCAGCAACTGGCTTTACATCATTGCCCGGCTCGATAATCTTGTACTGGAGACCGCTTGCAGTCTGCTGTACGCCTTCCTTTCTGAGATTGTCAGCAAGGAATTTCTTGCCTTCTGCCGAATTGTATGCCTTTGCGTACTCAACTCTCTGCTCGAGATATGAGTTGAAGAGATTGTTCATCTCCTCAGGACTGATTCTGAACTGCTTGAGGAACTCAGGATCGTTCTGGTTCCCCTTGGCTTTCACGAAATCCTTGATACCCTTCTCGATTTCAGCATAGTTCAAATCCTCACCAAAGTTGTAACCTTTAATAAAGGTTCCGAAATTGACACCGATAAGATAGCTGACTGAATCTACTCTGGCCTTTGAAGGGATGAGATCCTTTGCGCTGGTTCCGTCAGGAAGAGTAGAGCTCGGTCCCTGGCTGCAGGCTGTCACCGTCAATGCCAGCGCAAGGGTAGCAGCCGAAATGAATTTGATTGTTTTCATCAATTAATACAATTAAAGTTCCCAAGCAAGCGCCGATGCACCGAGTATGGCAGCATCAGACTCCTTGAGCTGGGAGAATACGATTTTTACCTTGTCTTTCCAAATCTTGAGGACATTCTCGTTCATAGCCCTCATCATAGGCTCATACAGGAACTCCTTCGCACGTGCAAGACCACCGAAGAGTACTATAGCCTCAGGTGCGCTGAATGCAACGAAATCCGCAAATGACCTTCCGAGGAGGGTTCCGGTGTAGTCGAATACGCGGAGAGCGAGCTTGTCACCTTCCTTGGCTGCCTCGAATACATCCTTTGATGTAATATTGTCAACAAGACGGAGAGCAGAAGGCTCGTCAGAGCTTTCAAGCCACTCGCGTGCTGTACGGGCAACTCCAATTGCAGAGCAATATGCCTCAAGGCAACCGGTCTTGCCGCAGCCGCAGGTACGTCCGTTGTAACGGACAACATTGGTATGTCCGAGCTCGCCGGCAAAACCGTCGTGACCGTAAACAACCTGACCGTTGATAACTATACCGCTACCGACACCGGTTCCGAGGGTAATCATAATGAAATTCTTCATACCTCGGGCTGCGCCATAAGTCATTTCACCAACAGCTGCAGCATTTGCGTCGTTGGTAAGGCTTACAGGGATGCCACCGAGTCTCTCGGTAAGCATACTTGCGAATGGAACGGAAGTATCCGCCGCCCAAGCGAGGTTCGGTGCAAAAGCAACTGAGCCTGTATAATAGTTTCCATTAGGAGCGCCAACTCCGATACCGCGGATTTCGCCTTCCTTGCCTGCTTCTTTGATAACGTTCTTGATAGCCTCTGCAAGAGCATCGATATATGCGTCCGCATCTTTACCGAAAATATCCGAACGGATTACGGTCTGTGCGAGTACCTCACCTCTTGTATCTACAACGCCTATCTTGGTGGTCTGTCCGCCGACATCGACACCTACTACGAAATTCTTGTCCATTTTTCCAGTGTATTAGTGATAATGTTACAGTATGTTGTTTTGGTTTATTTCTTTGCCTGGGAAGGCTTGCTTCCTATGAGAGCGTAGAAGAGCATATATGCGATACCGGCAGCAACGAGCCAGTAGCTGGCCATATATGTAGTATGGTCTGCGATGAAGTTCTGAACGAGAGGAAGGATACCTCCGCCGACAACCATCGTCATGAAGATACCTGATGCCTGAGCGGTTGAAGCTCCAAGTCCCTCAACTGCAAGGTTGAAGATACAGCCCCACATAACTGAAGTGCAGAGACCGCAGAGAACAAGAAGGAGAGCGCAGAGAGGCACGTTGGCCATAGTGAAGGCGCTACCGGTAAATACAGGCATAGTGGTCATCTTGCCTGCTCCGGCGAAGATGGAAACGATGACGAGGATGAGAGCCACTGAAGTGGTTACTGCAAGCTGGGTACGGCTTGATACCTTTCCGCTGATGAAGCTGGATACGAAACGGCCGATGAGCATAAGGAACCAGTAAGTACCTGCAACGAAACCGGCGATTCCGGCTGCTGTAGCAGGATCCATTCCTGCACCCTTAGGGCCTGAATCAGAAAGGAAGAAGTTGAGGGTTCCAGGGATACCTACCTCGACACCTACATAGATGAAGATAGCTACTACACCGAGAACGAAATGACGGAAGCTCATAGGGCTGGCTGCCTTTTCTGCTTCTTCTGCTGACTGAGGATCCTCGAACTTGAGAAGGCTGAGGACTACGAATGCCACTGCGAATACTCCCATCGCGATGAAGAGCACAGGATTCACGTCAGAGATGACTGACTTGGCTGAAAGCTGGCCTACAAGAGCACCTACGAGTATAGGAGTCAGGGTACCCATAAGCGAGTTGAAGGTACCGCCCACCTGAACGAGCTGGTTACCCTTGTTTCCGCCGCCACCGAGTACGGTAAGCATAGGGTTAACGACTGTATTGAGGGTGCAGACAGCAAAACCTGATACGAACGCACCGATAAGGTAAACGATGAAGTTTGCAGGGAATGAGCTGACCACTCCTGAAAGGAACTGAATGAATACTCCGATGAAACCGAGGGCGATACCGAGGAGATTGGCCTTTCTGGATCCGTACTTTGCGAGAATCTTACCTGCAGGGATACCCATAAAGAGGTATGCGAGGAAGTTCATCATATTACCCATCATACCGAGGGCGTTCGAGCCGGCGATGCTGGGCTGTTGTTTCCAGATGTTTCCTACAGGTGCGGCAAGGTTTGTCACGAAGGAAATCATACCGAAAAGGAATATCATCGTAACGATAGCGACGATATTGCTGTTTTTCTTTGACATAATGTATTAGTTTTAAAGTTAATGAATATTCAAACAGTCCAAAAAGTTCACTAAAATACTAAAAAAAAAGGATAACAGCGGCAATTCACCCCAAAAAAGACGATTATTCTTGTTTCAGAAGCAGCGAAGCCATCAACTTTTCGCAGTAAAAAATCATATTTTGGTCGAAAAATATACCAAATAATACAGAAAACCAGCAAATATATTGTCAATATGGATTATTTTTCGTTTATTTATGCAATAATCATTCTATAACAATGGACAACCCGCACAAAATAGACCTGAACACACTTCAAACTCTCTTCAACATCAAATGGGACACATTTCTGGACAACAAAATGCTCATCCAGAATTTCTGCGGCCCCAAGATATATGAAATTTTCAAGGAGCCCTGCAGGACGACCGGATATTTTGCCATTCTTTGTACCGAGGGAGAGCTGTATGCAGAAATAAACCTGACACCCGTCACTATATCAGCTATGTCCATTATGGCTATGGGGCCGGGAACAATGTTCAGACTTACAGGCTACAACAAGGAACAGAGGCTGAACACCCATATAATCGCCATTACGGACAGCTTTGACCATAGCATCCACATAGATTTCATGAAACTCTTTGACGAGAGTCTCTCCATTATGGAGAATCCTGTCATCAAGCTGGGTGTATCCGAGTTCAAAATACTGTCACTCTATTATAAGGAAATCAAAAGCCTTATCAGTCTGGAGCCGCGGCCAAGTTCCGAAGTTATCCAGCATCTCATATCCTCAGTTTTGTACTTTCTGGGAGACCTCTGGGCCAGAAAACTGGACAAAAACGAAGATAAGACGGTTACAAAGCACACTGCCCGTTCCAGAAGCATCTTCAACTCATTCATCAAACTGGTAAGGGAAAACTACAGTTCCGAAAGGAATATGGCCTTCTATGCAGACAAACTATGCCTTACGCCGAAATATCTGTCCAAGATAATTAAGGAGATAAGCGGAAAGTCCGCACCGGAATGGATAGACACCTACGTCGTAATGGAAGCGAAGAACATACTCCGCTATACCACCACGCCTATCAAGGAAATAGTCTTCTTACTGAACTTTCCTAACCAGTCAGTATTCTACAAGTTCTTCAAGGTACATACAGGAATGACTCCCAGCCAGTATAGAAACCTCTAAGAGTCATTCACTTATAAGTATTTCGAAACAGCCTAAAAAAGGCTGATTTTCATCTGTATATCCTTGAGCGGACGGTCATTGCCATCGGTTCCGGCCTCCTGAATCCTGGCGACGACCTCAAGTCCCTGCACGACCTCTCCGAAAACCGTATACTGGCCGTCGAGGAAAGGTGTGCCTCCAAGGCTCGTATAGACCTTCTTCTGCTCTTCAGAGAGCACTCCCAGGCCCTTCTCCTTGACAATGGCATCAGTCTGAGCGCTCAGTTCCTCCTGCAGAGCCATCAGTCCGGCCTGGTCCCTGTTCCGGCGCAATTCCATTACCTCTTTCCTGTGCTCGGCTACGAGCCCGTTGAAGACCTGTTGCTCAGCCTGCATACGCATCTGCTTCGACAACTGCGCCATCTGGCCCTCGCTGTACTTCTTGCCCCAGACAATGTAGAACTGGCAGCCGCTGCTACGGCGCTCCGGATTCACATTGTCCCCCTGTCTGGCAGCAGCCAGGGCGCCCCTCTTGTGGTAGAGGGCAGGATTGAACTCAGCCGGTATGGTATATCCCACGTCTCCGGCCCCAAGGGACTTGTTCTTCGGCGCACCCTTGCTGTCCGGGTCTCCGCCCTGGATCATAAACTCTTTGATAACCCTGTGGAAAAGGGTTCCGTCATAGAAGCCCTCTCCCACAAGCTTTAGGAAATTGTCCCTGTGCAAAGGAGTCTCGTCATAGAGTTTCAGGACTATGTCTCCGTAAGATGTTTCTATCTTTACTCCTGCCATAGCCTATACAGATGCAATGTTCTTTTCATTGAAGAGGTCCTTGCCCTCAGCTGTGTAAGCGTAATCGATACGGTCGGCATAGAACTTCTCCACCTTTCCGCGGACTACCTTCATAGTGCTGTTAACCAGGCCGTTCTGCTCGGTAAACTGTTCAGGAAGCACGGCAATGGCAGCAGGCAGCCATCTGTCAGGGAACTGGCCTCCCTTCTCTCCGCCTGTCTTGTAGGCATCCACTTCAGACTGGATCTTCTTGAGCATCAACTCCTTGGCCTCTCTTGACTCAAGGTCGAGCGCTGGCTGTTCCTTCTTTACATATTCGCGGAGAGCCTCCTTGTTAGGAACAACGAGAGCAATGGTATAAGGATTCTGATTGTTGTGCAGCAAGGTATTGTCAATGAACTTGGAGCTGTCGGTAAGGGCATCCTCAAAGCCTTCCGGACTGTATTTTTCACCGTCGGATGAGATAAGCAGGGACTTGAAGCGTCCGGTCACCCAGAGATACTCCTTGTCTTCCATAAGATAGCCCATATCTCCTGTATGCAGCCAGCCGTCAACTATGGTCTTGGCGGTAGATTCAGGATTCTTCCAGTATCCGGCCATCACGTTCTCGCCGCGGATGACGATTTCTCCGCGTACGCCCGGAGCCACCTCCTTGCCCTCATCGTCACAAATCTTGATATCGAGAGGTTTCACCACGCGACCGGAAGAGCCGAAGATGGCGTGACCCTTGGAATTCGCGCAGATGATAGGGGTAGCCTCAGAAAGGCCGTAACCCTGGAACATAGGGATGCCGATTGCGCAGAACCAGCGCTGCAGTTCGATATCGAGCAATGCACCGCCGCCCACGAAGAACTTCATCCTGCCTCCGAAACTCTCACGCACCTTCGAGAAGAGTATGCGGTCGAAGATGGCCATAAGAGGCTTGCGCCAGCAATCCTTGAAGCCACCGGCATTGTAATATTCTTTGTTATAGGCAATTGCGTTCTTTACAGCGAAATTGAAAAGCTTCTCGGTGAAAGCGCCCTTCTTTTTGATGGCGGTCTCCACATTCTTTTTGAAATTCCTGGCAAGAGCAGGTACGGAGAGCATCACCATAGGCTTGACCTCGAGTATCGCCGACGGCACATTGCGCAGGGTGGCAAGAGGATTCTTGCCGACAGGAACGGTAGCAATGCTTCCGCCGTACATCATCATCGTATAGAAGCCGGCCACGTGTGCAAAGCAATGGTCGAGCGGAAGGAGGATGAGCATCACGTCACCGTAATCGATATTGATGACGGATGCGCCCTGTTCAACATTGGCGGTGTAGTTCCTGTGGGTGAGGATGACTCCCTTAGGATCGGCAGTGGTGCCCGAGGTATAGCTGATATTGGCATAATCGTCAGGACCGATGGAGTGCGAACGCTCGTCCAGCTCAGCCTCGTGCTCCGCAATCCAAGCCTTGCCCATTGCCCTGAAATCATTGATACAGATTTCATTATCGGCAACTGTCTTGAGCTCGTCGAGGACGATGACCTTCTCTACCAAAGGGAGCTGGTCGATGATGCGGTGAATCTTCGGGAGCTGCTGCTTCGAAGCTACGATGAACCTCGAATCGGAGTGCTGAAGGCGGAAAAGGAGGTCATTGCTCTCTTCGAGCTTTATGGAAAGGGGAACGTCCACGCCGCCGGCATAGAGTATTCCGAGCTCGGCAATGAGCCAAAGCTTGCGTCCCTCCGAGAGCAGCGCCACTCTTTCGCCCTTCTTCAGGCCGAGGCTCATAAAGGCGGCAGCCAGTTCACGGCTTTCCTTTCTGGTATCGGCATATGAGGTTTCCTGCCAAACGTCGTCAATCTTTTCCCTGATGAAGGTTTCTTTGTCGTATTTCGCGGTGTACTTGTCCACGAAGTCGATAATGGTGATTCTTTCTGCCATTTTTCTCTTGGGTTTAGGATTTAACTTATTCTATTCTGCATTACCGGACGGGAAGAGGCCGAAGAGCTGGGCGTCAATCATATCCACAACCTTCTGGAAATCCTCCGGTTTGTTGCCGAATTTTACGTGGTCGGCATCCACTACAAGAAGTTTTCCTTTGTATCCTGCAATCCAGGCCTCATACCTGTCATTCAATCCGGTGAGGTAGTCGATGCGTATGCCTTTCTCGTATTCGCGGCCGCGCTTCTGTATCTGTGCAACGAGATTCGGGATGGATGATTTCAGATAGATGAGGAGGTCGGGCGGATTCACCATCGACATCATCAGGTCGAAGAGGTCGGAGTAATTCTCGAAATCCCTTGTGCTCATCAGGCCCATGCTGTGCAGGTTAGGTGCGAAGATACGGGCATCTTCATATATGGTCCTGTCCTGGATGATGGTTTCATCAGTCTTGGAGATTTCAACCACGTCCTTGAAGCGCTTGTTCAGGAAGTAAATCTGGAGATTGAAGGACCATCTTTCCATATCTTCATAATAGTCAGCAAGATACGGATTGAAGTCCACCGATTCGAACTTTGGGGTCCAGCCGTAATGGGCTGCCAGCATCTTGGTAAGAGTAGTCTTGCCGCTGCCTATGTTTCCCGCTACTGCAATATGCATAAATCTATCTATTAAAGTTCAACAATCTATTGTTTTTCGGAAAAAAGGCCGAATAGCCGGGAATCTATCCTGTCGACTATGGATTGGAAATCCTCCGGGCGGTTCTTGAAGTCCAAATCATCCGCTTCTATGACCAGAACCGGGCCTTTGTACTCCTCCACCCAACGGTCATAGCGCTGATTGAGGGAACTCAGGTACTCGATACTGATACCCTGCTCGTAATCCCTGCCGCGCTTCTGGATTTGGGACACCAGGTGAGGTATGGAGGATTTGAGATAAATGAGCAGGTCAGGAACCTTAACCAGGGACATCATAAGCTCGAAAAGCTCCATAAAGGTCTCATAGTCACGGTCTGACAGATTACCCAGGGCCTTGTTGTTCGCCACGAAAATGTACACTCCCTCGAAAATGGTCCTGTCCTGTATTATGGTCTTGTCGCTTTTGGCGATTTCAAGCACATCCTTGAAACGCTGCTTCAGAAAATAGGTTTCCAAAGCGAAAGACCATCTCGGGATATCCTTGTAGTAGTCCTCGAGGTACGGGTTGAAGCTGACAGACTCATAACGCGGAATCCAGCCGTAATGGTCTGCAAGCATCTCCGTGAGCGTTGTTTTCCCGCTGCCTATATTTCCTGCTATACCTATGTGCATGTCATTTCCGGTTTCAAGCTCCGGGGCTCAGCCTTCATAAGCGAGTTTCCCTGCCCAAACACAGCAAATTTACAACCTTTTTCTTAAATTTGTGGGACTTATCAGGATACAAATGCTGAATATATCATATTTTCATTTCAATCCCTTCCAAGAGAACACCTGGCTGGTCAGGGACAATGAAGGCAAGGCCATAGTCGTGGACCCCGGATACCTGTCCGAGGCAGAGAGGGAGGCCTTCCATGCCTTTGTCGAGCAACACTCGATGAAGCTTGAGGCAGTGCTTCTGACCCACGCACACGGAGACCACATCGCCGGTGCAGCAGACTGTTGCAGGCATTACGGAATCAAGGCCTATCTTGCTGAAGATGACAGACTTATGCTTGAAGACTTTGCGAAGCTGAGCGCCCGTATGGGCATAGAAGGCATCGACACGGACTTCCCTTGCCTGGGTGTAGGCGACGGGGACACTCTCCATCTGGCGGGCTGCGACTGGAGCGTCATCGGCACTCCTGGGCACACTCCCGGGGGAGTGTGTTATCATTGCCCCGAAGAAGGCATCCTGTTCACAGGTGACACCCTGTTCAAGGAGAGCATTGGCCGCAGCGACCTTCCCGGTGGAGATTACGACAAGCTCATCGTGTCAATAATGGACAAGCTGATGGGCCTTGACGGCAGCACCGACATACTTCCGGGCCACGGCCCGACAAGCAATATCAGCGAAGAACGCACCCACAACCCTTTCCTGGAGCCTTTCAACGAGCCTGAGCAGGAGGGCATCGACTGGGACGCAGACGGAATTGCACTGAATGGACAATAGCGGCTACATCAACATCGAGGGAGCGAGATCCCACAATCTGAAAGACGTCAATGTCAGCATCCCGCGCGGGAAACTCGTAGTCATTACGGGCCTTTCCGGCAGCGGCAAGTCCTCATTGACCTTCGACACCATCTACGCGGAAGGACAGAGGCGCTATATGAACACCCTCTCCCCTTACGCGAAGCACTTTATGGGCATACTCGAAAAACCTGAGGTGGAGAACATCAGCGGCTTGAGCCCCATCATTGCCATAGAACAGAAGACCACAGGTTCGAATCCGCGCTCGACCGTCGGCACCATAACTGAAATTTACGACTTCCTCCGCCTTTTCTACGCCCGCGCCTCGAAGGCCTACTCCCCACTTACCGGAAAGGAGATGATACGCTACAATGACGCGCAGATTGTAGACTTGATAATGGAGCATTACAATGGCCGCAAGTGCATACTTCTCGCGCCTCTCGTAAGGGGCCGCAAGGGACACTACCGCGAGCTTTTCGAGCAGATGCGCAAGCGGGGATACAGCCAGATAAGAGTTGATGACGAATTGATGAACCTCAATGAAATCGACGCCCTGGACCGCTACAAGGCACATTTCATCGAACTCGTCGTGGATAAGCTCAAGCCTGGCGGCGGAGATGTCAAGCGCATACGCGAATCGGTGCTCACAGCCCTCGGCATAGGCAAGGGCTCATTGGCAATGCTCGACGTGGAAAGCGGGAAGCTGGAGCATTTCTCGAAGCATCTCGTCGACCCGGAAAGCGGTATCTCGCTTCAGGAACCGGCACCCCACTCCTTCTCCTTCAACTCCCCTGAAGGCTATTGCCCCCACTGCAAGGGCTTGGGAATGATAGTGGATGTCAATGTGGACAGCATCATCCCCGACCGCAGCCTGAGCATCGCCGAAGGAGGACTCGCGCCTCTGGGAAAATTGCGCGAAACCAAGAAATTCGAAGTCATACGCTCAGTGGCTCGCAGGCACGGCTTTTCACTCTACGAACCCATTGAGAACCTGCCGGAGGAGATTGTTTCCCTGCTGATATTCGGCTCGGACGAGCTCTACCGTGTCGGCGAGGGCGGCGACAGCGAGATGGTGGGCTTCAGTGGCGTAGTGGAGGACGTTGAGGAAAAAATAGTATGCCCGGTCTGCCACGGAAGCCGCCTGAACAAGAACAGCGAATGCTTCAAGATTGACGGAAAGACCATATCGGAGGTATCCGCAATGGAAATATCCGAGCTCCAAAGCTGGCTGGAAAGCCTCCCCGCGAAGTTCAGCGACAGGGAAAATACCATTGCCAGGGATATACTCAAGGAACTTCGCGACAGGGTGAATTTCCTGATGGACGTAGGACTGGAGTACCTTTCCCTCGACAGGACCACGGCCTCGCTCTCGGGCGGTGAAAGCCAGAGAATCAGGCTCGCCACCCAAATCGGCTCCAAGCTGGTGAACGTCATCTACATACTCGACGAGCCGTCCATCGGACTGCACCAGAGGGACAATATCAAGCTCATCAGCTCGCTGAAGAAACTCAGGGATGAGGGCAATACCGTAATAGTCGTAGAGCACGATGCCGAGACTATGGAAGCTGCCGACTGGATAGTGGACGTAGGTCCTGGAGCCGGCGCCGAAGGAGGACGCATCTGCTACTCGGGACCGGCCGGAGACTACAACAGCTGCAAGACGGGCTCCATCACCCTGGACTACCTCTGCGGCAGGAACAGCATCCCCGTACCCCAGCTCAGAAGCAAGGGCAATGGCCTCACACTCAGCCTCTTGGGAGCCAGGGGCAATAATCTTAAGGATGTGGACATCCACTTCCCTCTCGGCTGCCTGATAGGAATCAGCGGAGTCAGCGGCTCGGGCAAGTCCAGCCTCATCAACGAGACACTGATGCCCATACTCAAGAACAGGCTGCAGCACGCGAAGATGAAAGCCCTCCCTTACGAAGGAATAGAGGGAGTGGGCAACATAGACAAAATAATTGAAATAGACCAGGACCCGATAGGAAGGACTCCACGCTCGAATCCTGCGACCTTTACCGGAGTATTCAGTGACATCAGGGCCCTGTTCGAGGACACCCCGGACGCGAAGGTCAGGGGCTTCAAGGCCGGCCGGTTCTCCTTCAACGTCTCCGGAGGACGCTGTGAGGAATGCAAGGGAGCGGGCATCAAGGTCATTGAGATGAATTTCCTGCCTCCGGTCAATGTCGTTTGCGACGAATGCCGCGGACAGCGCTACAAGGAGGACACCCTGGCCGTCAAGTACAAGGGGCGCAATATCAACGAAGTCCTGGAGATGCCGGTCAGCGAGGCCTACGAGTTCTTCAAGGGCATTCCGAAAATTGCCCAGAAGCTTAAATGTATGGTGGACGTGGGTCTGGGCTATGTGCATCTCGGGCAGTCGGCAGTGACTCTCTCGGGAGGAGAAAGCCAGAGAATGAAGCTCGCGGCCGAATTGTCCCGCACAGCGACAGGAAACACGCTCTACATACTCGACGAGCCTACTACAGGCCTGCATTTTGAAGACATAAAAATCCTGCTCTCCGTACTCAGGAAACTGGTTGAACAGGGAAATACTGTCATCATCATAGAGCACAATCTGGATGTGCTGAAGTCAGTGGACTACATCTTCGACCTTGGGCCGGAAGGAGGGGCAAGAGGCGGAAGAATAGTCGCGCAAGGCACACCGGAAGAGCTCTGCCAGAATCCCGACTCCGTTACGGGACCATACTTACGAAACTTACTAACTACATGATAATGAATAAAATAGCCGAAGCAAAAAAGAAGTACACCGACTGGTGCCGCAGCATAGGCATAGACAGTGTAGGTGAACTTAACCGCTTTCTCGAGGAGAGGGGCGGTATAGAATTGATTAACCTCTGCGAAGCGAAGCAGGAAAGGGATTATGCCGACATCGCGGATATGATAAAGGAAAGGGGAGACAAAGCAAAAATCGTGATGATGGCCGGCCCTTCATCCAGCGGCAAGACCTCATCGTCCCTCAGAATCGCTCTCCAATGCCGAGTCCTCGGACTGAATCCCAAGGTCATCGAGCTGGACAATTATTTCGTGGACCGCGAGCTGACCCCTCTCGGACCTGACGGCAAGCCGGATTTCGAATGTCTCGGGGCAATGGACACAGAGCTCCTCAACCGCCAGATCAACGAACTGCTTGATGGCAAGGCTGTCGAAATTCCCCATTTCCTGTTCACCAAGGGCAAGAAGGTCTATGACGGCAATTTCCTGAAACTCGAGGAGAATGACATACTCATTATGGAAGGCATACACGGATTGAATCCCGACCTCACTCCTCACGTTGACAGGAAAAGAATCTTCCACGTCTATGTTTCAGCCCTCAATGCCCTGTTCATCAGCGAGATGCTTCAGAATTCTCCTACAGACAAACGCCTACTCAGAAGAATACTCAGGGACAACAGGACCAGGGGCATCAGTCCTGAAGAGAACATACTCAGATGGCCGAGCGTACGCAAAGGAGAGAAGAACAATATCTTCCCTTACGAGGAGAATGCAGATGTCGTATTCAACTCCACCCTGCTTTACGACCTGCCTATGCTGAAATATTACACTGAACCAATACTTCACGGCATTGCGGAATCCTCCCCTGCTTACGAAAAGGCCAGGCAGCTCTTGACCATACTCGGTCACATTAAGGCTCTGACTCCTGCTGAAATCGCAGCCGTACCTCCTACTTCAATAATGAGAGAATTCATAGGCGGACAAACACTCAAATAAGCAATGTGGATTTGGATGACACTGGGTTCAGCCTTGTTGCTGGGCCTTTACGACGTCGCTAAGAAACAGAGCCTGAAGCGCAACGGCGTGCTTTGGGTACTTCTGGCAGCCACTGCACTGTCAGCACTGATAATGTCGCCTTTCCTGAGCAAGGGAAGCGTCACGGAGCACCTCAGCCTGGTCTTCAAGGCCATTCTGGTCACGATTTCCTGGATTAGCGGAATGGTGGGACTCAAGCTCCTGCCCATCACCACCGTCAGCACACTGAAAGCCTCCAGACCTTTCTTCGTCGTCATTTTCTCCATCATTCTCTTCGGAGAAAGCCTTAACCTGTGGCAATGGGGAGGAGTGGCTCTGGCCCTTCTTGCCTTGACCCTCCTGAGCATTTCCTCCAAGAAAGAGGGTATAAGGTTCAAGAGCAATGCGGGCTTCTTCGCAATGGTGATTTCCATCCTGGCAGGAGTAGCCAGCGCCCTGTATGACAAGCACATACTCTATGAAATGGAGCCTCTGTTCGTTCAGAGCTGGGGCAATGTCTATATCACCGTCCTTCTCGCCATCTGCGTTCTTTCCAAGGCAATAATCGATGGCCCTAAAAGGGAAAAGTTCCATTGGGACTGGATGATAGTGCTCATTTCGGTGCTCATATGTTCAGCGGATGCGCTTTACTTCTTCGCCCTCAAGCAGGACGACGCCTTGCTTTCGGTCATCTCCCTGGTACGCAGATGCTCTGTGGTAGTAACCTTCGTTATGGGAGCAATCCTGTTCAAGGAGAACAAGATACGGGAGAAATCCATCGAAATGCTTATACTGCTTGTTGCAATGGGCCTGCTCGTTTACGGCTCAAGCATATAGTAGAAAAACTGAGTCAATTGACTGAAATGAGAGGGCTCTCAAGGGCCCTCTTCAATTGTTCATCATACCTGATTCTCAGCTTCGGACCAGCTTCCTGATAATAGTAGCGTACCACTATCTCCTCCTCTATGAAAGGTATGATTTCATCCTTCTTGAGCCTGAGGAAGCTTTCCTTATCCATCTCCAGGGCTTGCTCCAGAGCATCAAGCTGCTCCTTCATCCCTTCCGCCAGGTCATCACGCTCCAGTTCCTTCTTCATCTGGTCGAAAATGGTCTTGGCATAAGACCTGTAATCGAACTCGCGGGTCTTGGCATATTCCACAAAATCTTCATAATCCTCATCACTGAAGTGGAAATCGTCCACTGCAGGGATGGATTCGTGCTCGGTGGCATATTTGATGGCATAATTGTTCAGGATGCCGTTAGCGACCAGGGAGTAGGTGAGACGGCTGTATTCCTTTGGCTCCAAAGTGACATCGGGGGTTATGCCGCCACCGTCACGCACCGTCCTTCCGTGAAGGGTCTTGAATTCCTTGGTGAGGGAATCTGCTATATGACCCACTGAGCCGTCTTCATTCCTGTGCGAGTAGTCTATAGCCTGAACACAGCGTCCTGAAGGAGTATAGTACTTCGCAGTGGTGATTTTCATCTTTCCGTTGTATGGCAGGGTGCGTATGGACTGGACAAGTCCCTTGCCATAGGTTCTGGTGCCCATAATGGTGGCGCGGTCAAGGTCCTGGAGCGCTCCGGCGACGATTTCTGAAGACGAGGCAGAGCCTGAATCCACGAGCACGATCAATGGCAGTGCAGTATCAACAGGCTCGCCTGTAGTCCTGTATTCCTGCTTGAGACTGGAATCATTGCCCTTGGCGGTAACGATGAGCGAACCCTTAGGGACGAAGAGCGAGACTATCTTCACGGCTTCCTGGAGGATGCCGCCGCCATTGCCCCTCAAGTCAAGGACGAGCTTGTCCATTCCCTGCTTCTTCATCTCGAGGACGGCATTCCTGATTTCGGCAGAGACATTCTCGGTGAAACCGGACTGGTAGATATAGCCGGTGTGGGAGTCCAGCATACCGTAGTATTCCACATCAGGCAGCTTGATTCTCTCCCTGGTCACGGTCACGTCCTTCACCTCTCCGCTGCGGACCTTCTTCACAGTGAAGACAACGGTCGAGCCCGGCTTGCCCTTCATCCTGTCCGAACATTCCTGGCTGCTGAGGCCGTGCACCGAGACGCCGTCAATGGCCATAATCTCATCTCCGCAGACGAAACCCATGCGGTCCGCAGGAGTGCCCTTGTATGGCTCGTTGATGATGACATTACCATTCAGCTCCGGCTTGTAGATGACAGAGCCGAAACCGCCGTAGGAATTGTTGATCATCATTTCAAAGTCCGCTTCCTCCTCTTCCGGGATGTAAACCGTATAAGGGTCGAGATTCGCCAGCATAGCGTCAATTCCCGCACGTTCGATACGGTCGAGTGGCAATGAATCCACATAGCTCTGGTTCAGCTCTTTAAGTATTGCGTTCTGAATCTCGATCCACTGGCCGAGCTTGAAGCTCCTGGACTGTCCCGAGCAGAGAGTGCCCATTGCGAGCACCAAAAGTGAACTTATGATGATTCTTTTCATATCAAAGCTTTATTTCAGGGTCAAACGGGTGGAAAAAGCAGCAAACAGCGTTCCAAAAGTCCGTAACGCCCTATTCTTTTCCGAATTCTGAGGCATCAATACGCTTGAACAGCTGTACAAAGTCGGGGTCATCCACTGCTGTCCATACCATAGAGCTGGCCGAAAGCTTGCTTATGGCATATTCGTGGGCCCAGAAGCCTGAATCGTGGTCATAGAGGCCGCTGATTACCGTACCGAAAACATCGTCCTGCACGAGGTCATAACGTCCTGTAATCTCACGCGGGGACTCAGGGAAGGCATCCAGATTCTGGAGTATGGTGAAAGTGCCGTCATTGCGCACCAGATTGATGTGGAAATAGCTGCCGTCGGCAAGGTCCTTGCCATTCCACTGCGAGAGCTCCCAGGCGCCGGAGATATTGTTTCTGTTCACCTCGAGATAAGGCTCCTCTCCCGTAGCCGGCTTGTCACAGGCGGAAAGAAGCGCACAAAGGGCGAGAAGGAGTATTGACTTTATTCTTTTCATTATTCTGTTGTTTTCTTTATCATAATCCTGGACTCGGACGGAGTGGCTCCGCAACCCTTGAGCATCAGGGGATAAGTGCCGTCCGCTGCGGCTCCGGCCTCGATTTTCATTATCAGCACCGCCTCTTCTCCGGGGGCAATGATTTCAGGCTCGCAGCTGAAGCTGAGCGGGAAGGGTATGAAGGCTTTCTCGGCACTGATTTTCAGGGGACGGCTGCCGCTGTTGTAGCAGCGTATGTGCACCGTTTCAGGCTTGGAGGAAAGCTCGAAGGCATTCCTGCGAAGCCTCAGCGAACCGCAGACATAGGGATATTCCCCCTCAAGACCTGCTTTCTGAGCCACTTCGGCATTGATCCTCAATACAGCGGCCGGGTGCTGCTCCGAGACCGAAGTATAGACAAAGATGCGGCGGCTGAACTTGCCCGGATGGCCTTCCGGGTCATATATGGCCGTCAGGACGGCTTCCTGCCCGGGGGCAAGGCTCTTGTGGCTGAGGGAAACACGGACACAGCTGCAGCTGCTCGCTGTCTTCACAATCGTTATCTCCCTGTCGCTGACGTTCCTGAAAGGGAAGGCCAGGCTTACAGGCTCCGAATCCTCACTCATAGGAGGGGCATCAAGTTCCTGAAACTCAAAGGCAAGAGCAGTAGAATCGGTGCTGAGCCGGGGCGAGGCCTGCTCCAGAAGACGCTCCCTGGGGACCGTCCTGATCTGGGCCTGCAAGGCACTGCAGACAAGAGCACAGACAGCTATTGCACCTATTCTCCTCATACTATAGCCAGCCTCCGTTGGAAATGTTCTTTCTTACGCTCACTACGAAGCGGAAGCTCTTGCCGTCACCGGTGATGGTTGCGGATGTCTGTCCCTCGACGAGGCCGCTGACCGCGAGCTTGTTTGAACTCAATACAGCCGTGGCAATGGATGTATCATCCACTTTTACGCTCACGGAAGCAGGGTCGTCGAAATACGTGCGCAGATCCAGCTTCGTTGTGGCTCCCGGAGCAACGCTCACGTTAGGGAAGCTCATCTCGGTTCCAGCTCCCTCTATGGCCTTGAGGAAGGCGTAGGCATTGACCTGTCCGGCACCCATACGTCCCTTGAACGAATTAAGGTTCATAGAGTTACGGTAATTTGTGCCGAGGTCGGTGACATATTTGTAATAGAACTTCGGCTCGTCCATATTCCAGAACTGCTCCAGCGGAGTCGCGCTGGAATAGAGGAGCTCTATGATTTCTTCAGCCTTGAAATGACGGTGCAGGCGGGCTGCATAGGAAAGCCCGAGTGCCACCACGCCGGAAACGTGAGGGCAGGCCATAGAAGTGCCTTCCATATATCCGTAACCGTCAGGAGTAATGGTTGAAGGCAGGGTCGAAAGAACGCAGCCTATAGCTCCCTTCTGGGAACCTTCTCCATATTCGTAGTAATAATCTTGGTCTCCGCCCGGAGCGCTGATTGTGGTGCCAGGACCGTAATTGGTGTAAACGGCCGGAGTCCAGTCACCGGCAGTTGCAGCAACAGAGATGAAATCTCCGTAGGCCCCGGGATAACCGGCAGCAGGAGCGCTCTCATTGCCCCCGGCGAAGATGGCGATACCGCCCTCGATTACGCCGTCAGGCGAGCCTGCGTTGTGGATAAAGTAGTCCAGGGCCTTGCGCTCGAGCATATTGTCTGCCATCCAGGCCTCGTCAGTGCTGTACATCGGCTGCCAGTCATAGGCATTGGCCGCGCCTGAGGTATAGCCCCAGCTGCACTGGAGGATAACGGCTCCATTGTCAGCAGCATATTTGATGGCGCGGACCTCGTCGAGCACGGTGCCGCTCTTGACTCCGGAGAAAATCTGGCAGCTCATAAGGCGTACGCCCGGCTTGGTGCCATCGCCACCCGCAATCGAGCTGATGCCGCGTCCGTTGTTGTTGACAGCACCGATTACTCCCGCGACGTGGCTGCCGTGGCCGCTGTCATTATTGTCATCAGTCGAAATAATAGGAGTGCCGAGGGCGAAGTTGTATCCGTAAACGTCTCCGGCATAGCCGTTTCCGTCATTGTCCTCGTGCGAGCGCCAAATCTCGTCCTCATTCACCCAAAGCGCATCCTTGAGGTCAGGATGATTTATGTCAATGCCTTCGTCGAGCACCGCCACTATGATGGAAGGGTCTCCGGCGCACAGATCCCAGGCCTTCTCCACATTCACATCAGCGCCGCTGAGGAATTTGGTGGAGCCGAGACTGCCCTTGTTCACGAGATGCCACTGGTACGGAAGAAGCTCATCATTGAAACGGCCTCCGGCGATATTGCCGCCAACAGGAGCCGAAGCGATGAAGCTGCCCGGGTCAAAGGCAATGGACTTACCGGAATAATTCTTCTTGAGACGGCGGTTGCAGTTCACCGCGCTCACATCTCCCAGTCTCGAAAGCTCTGCATATATCCTGTCCATAGGGGCATCCTCGCTGAAGCTGACGCGATACCACAGATGAAGGCCTTCCTTGCGGCTGAGTTCCTCACTGCGGCTGTCGACAGGGAACACCCTTTCTATTCTGTATTTGCCGGCAATGGCCAGAACTTCCTCCACCGAAGGAATGGCACAGGCATCCATCACATTTGAAGGACCGCTCTTGGTAAGGCCTGCCCTGTCAAGTATTTCCGCCACGCCCTCATCGAAACGTACGAGAAGCTCACCCTTCACCACATCCTCTCCGAAGACGGGGAGGGCAGGCTGCAGTGTATCCGTCGCCACTTCCGAGCAGGCCACGAGGGCAAGGGCTGCAATTATTGCTGATATCTTTTTCATCGGCTTGTCTGCATATTCTTTGGATTGTACTTCTTGTTGACATACTCCTTGTAGTAGTAGTCAAGATTTGCCGGTTCATTGGTGAAACCGCAGTTATTGCCCTTCTGGTCCTTGCCCTCCTGAGGGAATACAAGAGCGTCCGGAACCCAAAGGTCAAGACAAGGGTGATAGAGCAGCCAGTCCGGAAGGGTTCCGCTCAGACGGTTCAGGTTCATAGTGAACAAAGTGGTGTTCGGCAGAACCTTTGGCAGGCCTATGAGTCTTGAAGGAAGGGTATCGCAGGCATTAACCTCTTCGGCTGTCCACTTCGGGAAGTCAGGATTGTCGCTAAGCTCAGGGATGCTGCCCTGCAGGTAGTTTACTGAGAGCACGAGGGTGTCGAGCTGGCTCCAGCGCAGAAGACGCAGAGGGAAGGATCTGTTTTGGGACTCGTCCGTATCCGATTCGTCAATGAAACCGCCCAGGTCCTTGGTCACGGTGTTCGAAAGGTCGTAATATACGTGACGCTGGTTGGCGTTCAGGATGAGACTGTGAAGCTTCGGGAAATTCTCGGGAGTGAGTATATCCGGCAGGCTCGCGAAGTTGTTGCTGGAGAGGTTCAAATACTCCAGATTCTCCAGCATGGTGAAGCTTTCAGGCAGGGAAACCAAGCCGTAAGCGCTGATATTCAAGCGCTTGAGCTGGGTAAGTTCACAAATGTGCTCGCCCGGGTCCAGGTTCTTGAGGAAGGTATTCGAGTTTCCGAAGAAAGTGAGTTCCTCGGCAGCGGTTAGATACTTCACCTGGAAAGGAAGGCCTTCCTTGGTAGAGAAGAGCTTGAAGGCGGCAGAGCGAACGCGGCCCTTGTTCGGCCCCGATTTCCAGACGGTAACACCGTTCCAATGCTCCATCCTCTCGGATGTGTCGAAGGATGCCCAGCAATCCAGAGCCTGACTTATGGCAATCAACGCAAGTGAATCGCCCTTGACGCCTATCTCAATGGCATCTGCAGCAGCCTGCGAAACCTCCACTCCCTTCGTGAGCGCCACAGGACTCTCTGAAGCGAGAGGCTTCAATTCGACCTTCGTAGCGCGCGGATCCTGGGTAAAATTAAGGTTCCAGGAGAAGCGGACGGTCACGCTGCGAGGACGTGCGCCCCTGTCGAGAACCAGTTCCGGAACCGAGCAGGAAAGCCACTCACGGTCCTTCTCGGGTATCTCCACGGTGAAAGGCAGGTTTGCATCCACGACCACATCGAAATAGCGTTCATCCAAAGGAGCGTAGCTCTTGAGGCTAACGTTATTGGTCCTGGCGGCAATCTGATAATCAAAGCCGTCCTGGTGCAGCTTGATGTCCTTGCGCTCACCGCTGCCCAGTCTTTCAATTCTGACCAGACCCTCTCGCGGACTGACACTCAGGGCCGAGTCTATCATAATGGTGCATTCGGCCGAACCTATGCCGTTAGCAGGAGTGACGGTAATCCACGGGTCCTGGGTCTTGGCCACCCAGGAGTCGGGAGACTCCAGCATCACCCTGACCTGTCCACCAACAGCCTCTATTTCAATGTTGTCGGTATCCAGTTCAAAGCCGGGTTCGTTGCTGTCTATGCAGGAGCCCAAGGAAAGGACAGCCAGCACGGACAAAAGATATATCTTGTTTCTGTTCATACTCAATCCAGTTCTATGTACTCACAATTGCGTATTTCCTGCGACTTGTCATAAATCAGGTAATAAACCTTGTTAGCATAAGCTGCGCAGATATCGCTGGCATCGAAGATAATCTCCGGATTGTCGCTGATATCCAGGAAATAAATCAATGTAGAGATGGTGTCGTCAATCTTGCCAAGATTGTTTGAGCCCAGATAAAGGCCCCTGAGGCCCTTGTGCTTGTAGATACCTGTAGGCCACTGGCTCAGGCAGCGCTCTCCCGCCTCATTGCGCTGGCCCCTGACACCCAGCACGGTTAGGCCGGCACAGTCCAAAGGCTCGAACGGGAACTTCGAAAAGCGGTTGTAAGAAAGATCCACGCCATAGAGGTATGGCACATTGGTGGCAATGAGTTCCTCCGAAAGCTTGGTCAGGTGATTGTACGAGAGGTCCAGAGACTGAATGTTGACCACCTTGTCACCTGTGAAGCAGCCCTCCTCGAAGCGCTCGAGTGAGCAGCCCCTGAAGGCGAGATTGGCAATGATGGAGCCCGACTCGGCCAGGCAGGCCGGATAGACTGTCAGTTCCGGATTGTTGTTTAGGGTAAGTGTCGTAACGTTGATGCCCTTGTAGCCGTTACCGGCATTCTGGAAGCCGGAAATATGGTTGAAGGAGAAATCGACTGAACCCATAATGTAGATGGACTTGGACGAGAAAATGTCAGGGAACTCGGTGAAGAGGTTGTTGCTGACACTGAAGGTCTCGATATCCTCCATCTTGCAGAATACCCCGTCCTCATTCACCGGGAAGGAAGACAGACGGTTATTGTTCAAGTAGAGCTGAACCGGGCCGACCTCATTGCCGAAGGCCTCGGTAATGGTCTCGATGTGGTTGTTCGAAAGGTCGAGCAGGCCGAGTTTGGTCATTTTTGCAATGGCAGCTCCATCGAGCACCTGCATATTGCCCTTGTTCAGGTAAAGTATCTGTATGAGAGGAGCGGACGGACTCTTCGAGAGCAGGTCAATGATTCTTTCCGGCTCACCATCAAGCAGTTGCGGGTTCGCTCCCATATTGAGCACCTCGAGGGCAGGCATCTGTCCGAGTACCTCGGGACAACGTGTCATCTTCGGGCAGTTGTAAAGTTCGAGCTCCAGCAGCGACTCCAGCCTGCTCATCTCGGCAGGCAGGTCGGTGAGTTCGCCATTGGCAATATAAAGGCGCTCGAGTTTGCTGAGCTTTCCTATTTCCGCCGGCAATGAACGCAGGCCGTTCACCAGTTTGCCTATGGTGATGTCCCGCGGCGCAATGCTGTGCTCATTCTCCATTGCGAAGATTTCAGCCTCCGAGTAACGGTCATAAAGGGCAATCTCAGGGATGCGGATTTCGTGCTCCTTGAGGGCCCTTGCCACAGGCTCGGAAAGCTGGTGCAGAGGATGGATCATCGAAAGGTACTCCTTGTGGCGCTCCATACGTGCGGCCCTGCCGCCGCCACTTTCCATCGTCGGATCATATTCGACGAGGTTCAGGTCATTGTGCGAGCCGAGGTAGAGCTCGACCAGCTCGCTGAGCTGCCCGATTGCCGGGGAGAGGTCTCCCCGGAAACCGAAGTCGCTTATATTGATGAGCGCAACGCGGCCGTTGGAATGCAACTGCACTCCCGGCTGGTCGCCCCAAAGATCCGGGGACTTGTTGAAATCCCAATTGGCCCCGTCGGGCCAGTCTTCTCCAAAATAATACCAGTTCGGGCCGTCGAGGGACTCCCAAATCTGCTTGAGGGCATAGTAGTCCTTGATATAGGCAGCAGACTCGTTCATTGTCACAGGCACTTCCACATCGCCGGTGGTATTGTCCTTCAGCTCGAAGGCTGTCTCCTCAACGGGCTCCGCGAGCTCAAGGAGCTCTCCGGTCTTGTCAAAGAGGCTGTAGTTCTCGACAACATAGCGGCCTGCCCTGAGGCTTACGAGGCTGTCGCAGCCCAGGCTTGAGGTCATATAGCCGTCCTCCACCTCGTCCTTGTCGTAGAAGTGGGTTGAGAACTTGGTTTTCAGGCCCTTGACTGCAGTACGGACACCGCTCGTGCTGTTGCGGAGTACAAGATCCACCTTCGACACCTCATCAAAGGTGTATTCCCTGCTTGCGGCCTTGGTGCCGGACCGGAAATACTTGACGAAGCTGAAACGTACCTTGCCTCTGGCCACGACGTCAGCCGTAAGGTCGTGGACGGTCAGGCCGCCCTCCGTCACCTCGAAACTGCCGCGGGCACCGCCCTTATAGACCTCGTTGTCGAGCTTGTCGAATATGGTATAGGCGATTACGTCATACTCTCCCGTGAGCAGTTTGAGTTTGGCGCTGCGCAAACCGAATTCGGCCGATTCCTGGTCGGAATACGACAGGGTCAGGGTCTGGCTTATCTGGACATCGCCGTACTTCAGCATTACCATCACCTTTGATGCATCCCGGAGATACTCCAGGCTGGAGGCCTTGGTGTATGAAGCCTCCTTATAAACTTTGAACTGGACGTAACCATAGTCACTGTCCCTCAGGTCCGGGACATCCTCCCGGACGCAAGAGGCGGACAGTGCTAAGGTGAGCAAGCCCAGAATGCTGTATTTCAGTATTTTGGAGAAATTCATTTCAAATTGTTATCAGTTGGCTGCAACAGCAGTGCATACGAGAACGAGTATCGGCTTGTAGGTAGCCATATCCATCCAGACGAACCAGTCGGACTTTCCTGTCTCAGCCATATTCACATACATCTGCGAGTTACCCTCCATCTCGTAAGTCAGCCAATAGTTCGGATAAGGACCGTAGGTTGACTCGTCGAAGTTGTTCCAGGCAGCCTCACCGTAAGGCACTCCCGGCACATTGAGAAGGGCCATCTGAGGCTCACCGGTGTACTTGAGCTCATAAATCACACTTTCGTCAATACCGTAGTGCTCGTTCTTGATATTTCCGAGCAGGCTGCCGCTGTACTTGGTGATTTCAGCGTTCTTCACATACTCCGGATATGCGAATGAAACAAGTTCTGAACCACTTGTGTTAGGGTCATAGGTAAAGATGAAAGCTGCGTAGTTTACGCCGTTCTGATCCTTTCCGACTACAATCCACGAAGTCTTCTCGTTAACATTTTCACCTACGAATACATAGAACTCGTTGCTTGTGTAGCCTTCGATTTCGAGGCTGCCGTCCTTGATGAGCGAGAGCTCCATATTGTAGATATTGAAAGCTGAAGGGGCAGTTGCTGACTTGATGATGGTAGCAGCGCTTGAGACAGTGATATCATAAACCTCGCTGACGCTGTAATTGCCGCAGATACCCTCATAGTAGTCGCCGGAAGTGAGTCTGGTCACAGTTCCCATTCCCTGGCTGATGCTGAACATTTCACCGCCTTCGGAGCCGCCGGCTGCATTGTAAACGCAATCGATGAGGGCGAGAGCATTGCCCGATGCATCCTTGAGAAGGATGAACGACTCAGGATTCTCACCGAATGAAGATACATAAGCATCAGAATACATATATACCCTGCCCTTCTTGTTCATAGCGAAGAGATTGAACTCGAGCCAGAAAGTACTCAGGGCGCTTTCAGATACACGCTTGCAGTCGTAGTCGTAAATCTCTGCACTCACTGCCTGGAGGAAGACGAGGGCCGCTTCAGAATAAGGGTCAGAGTATGTGAGAGTGTAGATTTCATCGGTACCGAACTGATCCTTCATCCAATCTGTACCGGCTGCATTCTTCTCGAGTGTAGCTTTGTAGTTGTCAGCATCAGGGTCGAGGCTTACAAAATCAGGCTTAAGACCTTCCTGGGTGAGTCTGCCAGCAAAATACTGCATATATTCTTCCTTGATGGCGCTGCCGTCTGCTGTGCAAAGATCCTCTGCAGAAGTGTTGGCAATGGATGCAGGGAGCACCATAATGTCGGCATATCTCTCAGAGCCGTCGTTGGTCTCAACACTAATCATAGCGGTAGCGGACTGGAGGTAGCTGCCGTTCTCATCGAAATTGAGCTCGGAGCCAACCCAGGCTGCGTAACTGAGCTCGTACCAGCCCTGCTCCGCATTCCACTCCAGAGCTCTTACCTTTGCTCCCTTGGCTGCAAGCAGGTAGCAGATAGCCGGATTCTGGACAAAGCTTCCGGTAGGCATCTTGAGCTCGCCAGCCTTATTAAAGTAAAGCGTTGACTGACAGTCGATTTCCATTCTTTTGCCAAAGGCGGGAACGGTCAGGCTGACAGGATATGAAGCTGCATCGGATGAAGCTGAGCTGAGGAAACTGAGCTCGATGGTAGCGCCTGCTGCGAGAGATTCATCTGTGGTGAGGGTAAGAAGAAGCTCGGTAGCCTCTGAATCCGACGATGCCTCGCTTACACTTGCAGTCAGATACTGTGAATTGGTATTGAGCAGCCACTTGAAGTTAGAAACCACCTTGACAGGAATGCTATAGACATTGCTGCCACGGAAGGTAACGAGTTCGAGGCTTGACACCGGCTCGCTGCCATATACATATGCACCTTCTGACTTCTTGAAGTCGAAATCATCGGTCTCCGCAACATAGATATTGAGCACACGGTTGCCGCGCATCTTGGTGAGCTTGGCGATTTCCTTTTTTTCACCGCCCATCTCGAGGGTAACGGTGCAAACGCGGTCAAGATCGAATTCGATATCATCGGTAAAACCGACTGTAACGGTCTGGTCACCTGCCTGTCCGCTGACAGAGGTCTCCATAATGCCGGCATCGAGTATGCCGAAGTAATTACCGGCACCTTCTCCGCTGACTTCCACAGTCCAATCCATATTGGCTGTGAACTTGATATCTGTGCTTTCTCCTGACTGGAGGGTCAGAATGACCTCATTTTCAGGAAAGACAGGCTTGATATCTTCCGGCTGTTCGCAAGAGCTTGCGAATACGCAGCAAGCGGCAAAAACCACCGACGCTGCCTTAAAAAAAGTCTTTCTCATTATTTGTTGTTTTAGATAGTATTTACATCGCCATACCCTCGCGGCGGAGACGTTCTGCCTCCTCGTCACTTACCCATTCCATCACTGTGTAGAAATGGCCGACGCTGCCGAAATAGGTGTTCAAATCATATACGTACATCTGGGTCCAGACATATAGATAATTGCCGCAGCTGCTGAAGTAGGAAGGATAGACATTGCTCTTCCTGATGAGTATGCGGTCGTCTCCGTGGGTCTGGCCGAAGAAGGAGCCTTCATCGCTCATAGTCTGACCCTCAGGGAGTTCCATTGTAGGTGCAAGAGGATCCGAGTCATCGAAATCGAGTTCGATGTCATAACCCTTGAGCATCCAGTCGTGGCAGATGATGCTGTTCGGCCTGTCCGGATTCAGGGAGGTCCTGACCAGCCTCTGATATGAACCATAAGGGTTGAAGGACTGGAGGAAGGTGGAAGAGAGCACGCACCAGCCGGTAAAACCGTTGATGTCGAAAGGACAGCATTTCTGGAGTCCCACCTTGGTGCTTCTACCGTAAAGGGGCATCTCCAAGGCTTCCGGCATCACCAGTGACAGGGTGAAGGTCGGAGTCGAAGACGGGTCAAGATTGTCATAGATTCCGTGCACAAGCACATCGGCACGGGTTTCTCCCGCCTTGATGGTCACGCTGTTGGAAGCCAGACGGTAATGGAGGTTCTCAGTAGCGTCACTTCCCTTATCGATAATCTCCACGCCGAAGGTTCTGTCATAATCCCTGGTAACCGTGGATACGACAGGTACGCTGAAATACTCCACATCCTCCTGGACCGGATAGACCTTGAGGGTGTCGGCGAACATCACATACTCTTCGGCATCGTAGATGTTCCTGTTCTCAACGCAGGCCCCTGCAAGCAGCAGTAAAGCCAGCAGAGCCGTAATTGTATATATAGTCCTTTTCATTTTCTTATCTGTTGCTCTCGTTAGGCTGAATCTGTGAACCCGGGGCCTCGAGCTCATTGCGAGGAATAGGCCATACGAAGAGAGGGTTGTCGGCTTCAATCTTGAGAGAGCCGCCCTCAGCCACGCAGAAAGCCTGTTCCTGCCTCTCGAAGCCCATATGCCAGCGCTTGAGGTCCATCAGGCGGAAGCCCTCCATATAGAGTTCCCTCACCCTTTCCTCCGAAATAGTCTCCAGCCAGTTGGCTTCGTTTACCGAAATATTGCCGCCGGTAGTGAAGCGGGCGGCGCGCAGGGTACTCAAATCCGCACCGGCCTTGGCGAAATTGCCCTTGCGGCACCAAGCCTCCGCGCGTATGAGATACTGCTCCGAAAGCCTGAGCACCTTCGGCATATTGACGTGATAGATATTTAGGGCAATGAGGGCTTCATTGCCATAATACTTGATCAGCAGAGGCCAGTTGAGCTGATGGCTGTAACCGGTCTGCAAGCTGCTGAAATAGCAATTGTAGCGCTGGTCGGCGCTCTGGTAAAGGTCAAGCGCAGACTGCGAAGGCACGAAGTCAGGATAATAGTAGTAATAGTCGCGGGTGAAGTTTAGGAACACCGAGCCGACAGGAGAGCCGTAAGAGGTCGAGGTATAACCCAGCTTGAAGATGTTCTCATACGAAGCGTCATCCTTCCAGAGATACTGGAGAAGGCTGGTGCTCGAGTTGTATCTTGAATTGCAATCGGCGAGCCTGTAGGCATCCGCATTGTCGTCAATCAGAATCGAAGAGTGTTCGATGGCAGCATCCCAATCCTGCATATACAGGGCGACCCTGGCCCAAAGGGCGTGCACGGCTCCGTTCTTGGCATAAACCGCATCGAAGGAATTGTCATCCGGATCAAGGAGCTTGTCGGCCTCGCTGAGGTCGCTGATGACCTGTTGCCAGGAATTCTTGAGATTGTCCCTCTGTGCCGGCTTCTCACCGAAGTAGCTGGTGGCGAGCACGACTCCGAGCTCATTTTCAGCACTTTCAGGCTCATAGGCTTTGCAGAACAGCTTGATGAGTTCGCTGTATGCCAGAGCCCTGCAGAAATAGGTTTCTCCTGTCAGTGCATCGAGCTGCTGGATTTTCACATCGTCAGTAAGGCTGGCCTTGAGCCCGGCTACCTGGTCGAGATAGTAGTTGCACTGTCCAATCACGGCATACAGGCCTGCATAGACGGACTCGATATAGCTGTTGCTGGAGAGAATATCCCACTGCCAGATGTTCACGTAGGTGTTTGAGTTGCCCTGGACAGCGTGAACGAGGTCGCACTGTATATCGGGGCAGAGAGTCAGGTAGCCGCTGTAAAGGCTGCCGCTCTTGAGGGTATTGTAGATTCCGTTGACAATCTGCTCCGCGTCGGTGACGGAAGCCATACCCTTGTCTATGGGAATGTAGTCTCCTGGGGTCTTTTCCAGACAGGACACTGAGAGCAGTAGAGCACTGCCCAGCATCAGTATTCGGCTGTATATCTTATTCATAATCATCATCTTTAGAACATCAGGTCAAGTCCGAAGGTAAACTGGCGGGACATAGGATACTGGGCCGCATAGATGTTGGCCACACCCTCCGGATCCAGTCCGCTGAAGCCTGTCAGGGTAAAGAGGTTCTGGGCCTGTGCGTATATCCTCGCCTTAGGGAAACTGTATGACAGCATCAGGTTCTTGAGTCTGAGGAAAGAGGCGTTCTCGAGCAGGCGGCTGTCAAATTCGGTGAAGACGCCGTGGCGCGGGATGTCCGTAATGTCTCCCGGTTCCTTCCAGCGGTCCAGAAGCCTGCGGGACTGGTTGTAAGTCGCGAAACGGCCGTTGGACTCATCGAAATAGCGGTCGTTGTTGACCATATAGCGGTCTGCCACCCAGCTGAACTGGGCGCTGAGGCTCAGGCCCTTCCAAGAAAAGGCGGTACCGAAACCTCCCTGCCAGGGAGCATTGCAGCTCTTGCCCAGGAGTACCCTGTCACTGTCACGGAGAACGTTGGTTATATTGCCGTCCTTGTCATACCAAAGAGCGTCTCCGTTGGCTGGATTGACTCCTGCAAAGCGGTTCATATAGAACTCGCCGAGCGGGTGTCCCACTACAAGCTTGGTATTGGTATTGGCATTTTCATATTCATCGACTCCGTTGTAGAGCTCGGTTATGCGGTTCAGGTTATAGCCGAAGTTGGCATTGAAATTCCAGGAGAAATCCCCTGCCTTTACAAGGTCGGCGGAGATGTTGAACTCGACTCCGGCATTCACCATACGTCCCACGTTCTCCCAGCGGTAACCATAACCGTTCGACTGAGCATAGGACAGAGGTACGGCCATCAGCATATCCGTAGTATACTTATTATAGAATTCGAGGTCGACGTTAACGCGGTTCAGGAAACCGGCGTGGAAACCGAGGTTGGTAGTCCAGCAGCTTTCCCAGGTAAGGTTCTCATTGCCAGGCTGTACAGGGCGCATCGCACTGTCACCCACATAGTTGCCATTGCCTCCAATAAGTTCGAGATGCTCGTAGTTGGGTATGGATGAGTTGCCGGCAGTACCGCTGCTGAAGGAAATCTGGGCATTGCTCAGCCAATCGCGGGCCGAAGAGGCGAAGTCCTCATTGCGCAGGTTCCACATAAAGCCTACAGCGCCGAACATTCCCCAGCGCTTGTTCTTTCCGAAGCGAGAGGAAGCGTCGGTACGGAGGGAACCTTCCAGATAGTATTTGTCAAGATAGCTGTACTCCCCTCTTCCGAAGAAGGACATTCTGGAATAGTCCTGGTCGGCATAACTGGTCCACGAAGTGACTCTGGTGGCAAAGGCCACGTCGGTGAGCAGGTCGTTGGTCTGTCCCTTGCCTGTCACGGAGAAGCCTTCCGCGTGATAGTTCTCGCCCTCCTGTCCGAGCAGGAAGGTAAAATCGTGGATGCCGTCAAGATTGAACTTATATGTCAAAGTGTTGGAAATCTGAAGGTTGAGTCCGTCACTAGAAGATCTGGAAGCCGTACCCTCGCCCTGGTTCGGAGTATAGCTCGGGAAGGACTGGCCGAAGCCCGTGGCGTGTGAGTAGTCAGCGGAAAGCTGCGAACGGAAGACGAGATTCCTGTAAAGCTCAGCCTCAACAAAGCCCATTGCCAGGGTCTTGTACTTCTTGTACTTCATAGGATTGTTGGCAATCCACTCCAGCGGATTCTGGCCCTGTCCCTTCCAGCTGCCGTCGGAAATGGAGGTCAATGAGCCGTCCTCACGGTAAGGGTTCCAGTAAGGAAGCATAAAGCGGGCTGCAGAAATCGGGGTGACGAGGGTGTAATTGCCTTCATCGGCCTGCTGTATGTTCTGGAAATTGAACATCACGTTCACGCCGGCCTTGACCTTGGAGCTAAGCCTCTGCTCGAAGTTGCTGCGGAAGGAATAGCGCTCGAAGCCGGATGAAGGGGCGATACCGTCCTGATTGTAGTACGCTCCGGAAATGAAATAATTGGTCTTGTCCGTGGCGCCCGATACCGAGGTTTCGTAGTTGTGCAGGAGAGCTGCCTTGTTGAACACCGCATCCAGCCAGTTCACATCTGTCTTCGAGAGCAGTTCATAATTCTGGCCGGCGTCCATTCCGGTCTCTTTCTCATACTGTATCCTCTCTGCTGTGTTCATCAAGTCCCAATTGCCATAAGCGATTGAAGAAACACCGAACTGGGCTTTCAGGCTCACATTGGCCTTTTCCATATTGCGGCCGCGTCTGGTGGTGATGACAATCACACCGTTGGATGCGCGCGCTCCGTAAATCGAAGTGGAAGAGGCATCCTTGAGCACAGACATACTCTCAATGTCGGCGGGATTGATGGTGTTGAAATCCGAAGCGGAGATGGCCACGCCGTCCAGAATATAAAGCGGAGCGGTACCGGAATTTATGGAGTTCGTTCCTCTGATGACCATAGTCGCGGAAGCGCTCGGCTCACCGGTGGAAGAAAGCACGCTGAGTCCAGCCACCTGACCCTGAAGGGCCTGGTCGAAGGCTGGAACAGGGGTATTCTCCAGTTTCTCGGCCTTGACCGTGGAAACGGAACCGGCCACAGTGCCTTTCTTTCGCACTCCATAAGCAATCACTACGGCATCCTCAAGCTTCAGGCTCTCGGTATCCATAGCCACGTCAATGGTGCAGGAAGGTGCATCGGGAACAAGCCTTTTAACATCCACATAGCCGAAACAGCTGAAAAGCAGTTCGCTTCCACTGTCCGCCACAATCTCATAGTGTCCGTCGAGGTCGGTAATGACGCCATTGCCGGCAGCATCCATCACAGCGGCTCCGATGAGCGGCTGCTTATCCTCAGACGAAGTAATCACGCCGCTGACCTTTACGCGTGTCTGGGCAAAAGAGCCCAAGGCGGAAGCCAAGGTCAAGAGCATTACCAGAAAGTATTTCAGTCTTCTCATTAACAATTATTAAGTCGAACAATCTTACAAAATTAATGATTTTCAAGCAATAAGCCAAAAATTAGGCAGCTTCGGCATAAGAACAGTGCAATATTGAGTATATTTGCAAATAAAAACGACTATTATGAGAATCATTTTTGCAAGCGGCAACAAGGGCAAGATCAGGGAGGCCTCAGAGATTCTGGGAGAGGACTATGAAATCGTAACCCCGGCCTCGCTGGGCATTAACGAAGAGATAGAAGAGACAGGCAATACGCTGAAGGAGAACTCCCTCATCAAGGCGGAATACCTTTACGAGAGGACAGGGATGAACGTATTTGCCGACGATACGGGACTGGAAGTGGACGCCCTCGGAGGAGCTCCGGGAGTGCATTCAGCCCGCTATGCCACCGACGGCCACGATTTCGATGCCAATATCGACAAGCTGCTGCTCGAGCTGTCGAAGCACCCGGGAGAGCCCCGCAGCGCCAGATTCAAAAGTGTCGTAACCCTAATAATCAACGGTGAAAGGCACTTCTTCGAGGGGGCAATAGAGGGACGCATCGCGGAAAGCCGTAGCGGAGTCAACGGCTTCGGCTACGACCCCGTCTTCATTGCCGACGCCTACCCGGGACGCACCTTCGCCGAAGTTCCGGAAGAGGCCAAGAATGCTGTCTCTCACAGAGGCCAATCGCTGAGGGCAATGGCCGCCTGGCTGAAGGAAAACGGATTCTGATGCTCTGAAACGGCCGCAATGCTCTCGAAGACCAGCCTTATCATACTCGGACTCACCAAAACGGGGGACAATGCCATTGTCCTCCACACCCTCAGCGCCACCTACGGCCGCAAGGGCTTCATTGTCAATGTCAACAGGAAGACCACGATGTCACAGTTCCTTCCCCTGAACATACTTGAGGCTGAGGTAATCGAGAACCCCAAGTCCAAGCTGTGGAGAATCAGGAATATTACGGTGAAACATCCCCTGATGGGCATACGTTCCGACATTTACAAGAACACTATGACCCTCTTTATGAGCGAAGTGCTGTTCAGAATTATCAGGGAGGGCAACGCAGGAGAAGAACTGTTCTCCTGGTGCGAAAAGAGCATACTCACCCTCGACGCGATCCGGAGCGACTACTCTAATTTTCATCTGCGCTTCCTGCTTGAGCTGGCAATAGTCCTGGGCTTCAGCCCCAGCGTCGCTGATCTCGCACCCTTTGCCGGTGACAATATCGACCTCCTCGCCAGCTTCATAAAGGCACCCTTCGCAGAATCGATGCTCATTCCTATGAACGGCAATGTGCGCAACAAACTCGCGGATGCACTGCTCCGCTACATATCTTACCACTCCGAGACCGGAATCAACGTCCAGTCCCTGAAGGTGTTACGCGAATTGTACGGGAACTGAGAGCAGAATCAAAGCTCCTCCCAAATATAGATTTTGTCTCCGCGGCGCAGGCGTTCGAACTTCACCGGAGTCTGCTGGATGCTGCCGTCAGCATTGCGCACCTCATCCGGAACTATTGCCACGGAGCATTTCACACCTTTGGCAGCTGTCTGTGCAGGCTTCAGGTTCACGCGCATATCATTGACGGTAAATTCCACCACTCCTGTGGTCGCACCTATGGCCATTGCTTTGGCTCCCGCATTCAGCGCAGCAGATTCGACGCTGATTTCCGCGACTCCGATACGGTCGAACCAATTGGTGACCTTGCCGCAATAAACCTTCTTCCTGGTGGCCTGGCTGCCATAAACCTCGCTCCATTGCCCTAGATAGGCTCCCTGATAATAGCCGTCCCAGAAACCGCGGTTGAACACCTGCGCCAGCTCGTCCTTGAGGGCAGCGGCCAGTTCCGGGGTGTAGAGTCCGTCACAAACGGCATCGGCGGCGCGGCGGTAGCAGGATGCGCACTTCTTCACATATTCTGCGCTCCTCGCACGGCCTTCTATCTTGAAGACCTTCACTCCGGCTTCGATGATTTTGTCCATAAACTCTATGGTACACAAGTCCTTAGGAGACATAATGTACTTATTGTCAATGTTCAGCTGATTGCCGGTCTCGAGGTCTGTCACCTCGTAGCCGCGGCGGCAAATCTGATAGCAGGCTCCGCGGTTTGCGGACGCGCCATAGGTATGAAGGCTGAGATAGCACTTCCCGGAAATCGCCATGCAGAGCGCTCCGTGAGCGAACATTTCTATGCGGACGAGCTCTCCTGAAGGGCCGGTAATGTGCTCATTGACAATGGTATCGTATATGGTTCGTACCTGGTCGAGGCGCAGCTCGCGGGCCAGCACTATCACATCTGCGAACTGGGCATAGAAGCGCAATGCCTCCGCATTTGAGATGCTGAGCTGGGTGGAAATATGCACCTCAAGTCCTATGCTGCGGCAATATGAAATCGCCGCCATATCGGATGCGATTACGGCAGATACCCCCGCCCTCTTCGCTGCGTCCAGGGCCTCGCGCATCGCCTCCATATCCTCGGGATAGAGGACTATGTTCAAGGTGAGATAGCTCTTTACGCCATACTGGCTGCAGATGCGCACCACCTCGTCGAGGTCTTCAGGCGAGAAATTGTTCGCCGAATGAGAGCGCATATTGAGGTTTCCCACTCCGAAGTAAACGGAATCGGCGCCGCCTTCAATTGCGGCCATCAAACATTCAAAATTGCCCGCAGGGGCCATTATCTCGAGTTCCTTGTGATTCATTTCCTGAGCTTTTGGTGTCTTACTTGGCGCGCGAAACCAGTGAGTCCGCGAAACGGTCGAGAAGCGCCAGTCTCTCCTCCGAGAGGCTGAGTCCGCGAAGCGAGCCCATTGCCAATGAAGTCAGACGGGCGATTTCAGACTTGGCATCCTCCGCGATTCCGAGACGGGCATAAATGGCCTTGACGGCAGAGATTTTGTGATCCCTCTGCTCTTCAGTCTGGCTTGGAAGTTCCATTGCCTCAAAGAGTTCCGACCTGTCGTCGAGCTTCTCCAGGGCACGGGTCACGAGCCAGCTCTTCTTGCCGTTCACGATATCGCCGCCTATAGGCTTGCCGAAAACCTTCTCGTCGCCATAGGTGTCGAGGAAATCATCTGCCACCTGGAAGGCCAGTCCCAGATTGTAGCCGTAATCGTAAAGAGCGTCCTGCGCCTCCCCGTCAGCGCCCGCAATAATGGCGCCCACCTTGGCTGAGCAGGCCAGAAGGGCGGCTGTCTTGAAGCCTATCATCTTCATATATTCGGCAATGGAGACCTGCGCCACCTTCTCGAACTCCATATCATACTGCTGGCCCTCGCAAACCTCGGCTGCGGTTTTCGTAAAGAGAGCAAGGACCTTTGACTGGCAGGAAGCAGGACTCATCGCAATGCGCCTGTAGCTGTCTATGTTCATCACGTCACCTGACAGGATGGCGGTATCCTCACCCCATTTCTTCCAGACCGTAGGCATACCACGACGCAGAGGGGACTTGTCCATTATGTCGTCGTGCAGCAGGGTGAAGGAGTGGAAGACCTCCAGGGCGGCTGCCGGCTCGAAGATTTCGCTGTCAAGCTCGTCCTTGAACATCGAATAGGCCAAAAGGCAAAGCTTCGGGCGTATGCGCTTCCCGCCTATGGAAATCATATATCTGAGCGGCTCGTACAGAGCTGCAGGCTCCTCCGGGAAACTGATTCTTTCGAATATTTCCGCAACGGCGCGGTTTATCTGTGCTTCTGAAATCATATCCTGTACAATAGTATCGCGCAAAGATAAGAATCATTTTTCAAAACTACTTCTTATCTTTGCCGTCAATATGAAAGGTGAAGCAACAGTAGTCAAAAATGCGGGCAGCCATTTCCTTTTGAGCTGCCTTCCTGAATGGGAGCTTTTCCCCGCTGTCCTGAGAGGAAAAATCAGGCTCAAGGGAAGTTCCTCCACCAACCCTGTTGCCGTCGGAGACGTCGTTAGCTGGGAATGGGATGAAACGGGGCGCCCGGGCAGCGCTTCGGAGGACTTTGGCAATGACAAGCCCTGTTCAGCCCCACCGGCTACTGCCGGGAAGCCGGCACTGATTACGGGCATAAGGGAAAGGAAGAACTATCTGATAAGGAAATCCACGAATCTTTCCCGCCAGTCTCACGTAATTGCGGCCAATGTGGATGAGGCCTTCATCATAGTATCCCTCTATTTCCCCGAAATCAAGCTTCCCTTCCTCGACCGCATCCTGCTCACCTGCGAAGTTTATAATGTCAAGCCGATTATAGTCCTGAACAAGCTTGACCTGTACAGGGACCAGGCACCCGAATCAATTAAGGTCTTCCACGAAATCTACGAAGGCGCAGGCTACCGCATCATTGAGACCTCAGCCGTCACTGGAGAGGGCATAGATGAGCTCCGCGAGGCCTGCAAGGGGAAAATCTGTCTCCTGTCCGGCGAATCCGGAGTGGGCAAATCCAGCCTGGTCAGGGCCATTGACCCCAAACTGGACCTGAAAGTTGGCGATATTTCGGAGGTCCATCTCCAAGGCAAGCACACGACCTCCCTCTATGAAATGTACAGGGCCGAATGCGGAGCGTATATCATTGATACTCCGGGACTGAGAGGTTTCGGACTGGTGGATTTGAAAAAGGAGGAAATCGCCCTTTACTTCCCTGAAATGTTCAAATTGTCCCGAAACTGCCGCTTCTCGCCCTGCACCCACACCCACGAGCCCGGTTGCGCAGTAAAGGCGGCTGTCGAGGATGGCATCATCAGTCCGGAGCGCTATTCTTCCTACCTCGGAATGCTCGAGGAGGACAGCAAATTCAGATAGGGACTTTCAACGGGGATGAAGACACTCAACAAGGAAATATTGAGACTCGCGCTGCCAAGCATACTCGCGAACATCACCGTGCCTATAGTGGGTATGGTCGATGTGGCAGTGGCCGGGCATATCGGCTCCGACGGCTTCGCCACTGCTGCAGCCTTCATAGGAAGCATTTCGGTGGGTTCGATGCTCTTCGACCTGCTGTATTGGAACTTCGCCTTTCTGAGAGTCGGCACCGGCGGACTTACGGCTCAGGCCCTGGGCCGCGGCGATATGAAGGAGTGCGGTCTGTTGCTCGCAAGGGCTCTGCTGCTCGCGCTCGGTCTGGCCGCATTGACCCTGGCAGTCCAATGGCCTTTCACGAAGCTGGCCTTCCTCGCAGTCGATTGTTCTCCAGAGGTTAAAACCCTGGCTCTCAAGTACTTTTTCATTCGCATTTGGGCCGCTCCCGCGACTCTCTCCCTAATGTCTTTCAGAGGCTGGTTCATAGGTATGCAGGACTCGATGAGTTCGATGATGACAGACCTGGTGGTAAACGTCACCAATATCATTGCCAGCATAATCCTTAGCCTCGGCGTGGGCGGCTGGCCGGGACTCGGCTTCCCCGGAATCGCGCTCGGAACCGTCATTGCCCAATACTCCGGCCTGCTCTACGCCTGCGTCAAGACTCTTGTCAAGTACCGCAGAAGCGCCCTCGAAGGCCTGAAGCACGATGAACTGGCAACCTCCTTCAAAGGCAGCGGAATGAAAGCCTTTATGTCAATGAACGGAGACATCTTCGTGCGCTCCATATGTTTTACGGCAATATACATAGGTGTGACCGTCATCTCCGCCCGCTACGGGGACCTGATGCTCGCCTCCACCACCATAATGATGAAGCTGCTGATGATATTCTCATTCTTCACTGACGGTTTTGCCTATGCGGGAGAGGCACTCACAGGCAGGTTCATAGGTGCAAAAGACCTTGTAATGACCAGAAAATCAGTCAAATACGTTTTCGCCTGGAGTATGAGTATAGTGCTGGTATTTATGGCCCTCTATCACTTCGGAGGCGAGCCCCTGCTGACCCTGATGAGCTCTGATGCTGCAGTGAACGAGGCCTGCAGAGAGTTCCTGCCCTGGCTGGTGCTGATGCCTCTTATCGGCTGCCCTGCCTTCACTTGGGACGGCATCTATCTGGGCGCTACCGCCTCGACTGGAGTACGCAATGCTATGCTTGCGGCCTGTGCTGCCTTTTTCTTCTTCTGGTGCGCAGGAATCAGGCTGCTTGAAGCCAGAAGCGGTCTTCCACAGGACAGTGCCGAGTATCAAGCGCTGGCCATACACATTCTAATGGGAGCATACTTTGCGCACCTTCTTGCCCGCACGCTCGTTATGAGCCTGCAGTACAAGAAGGAAGTGCTGCACAGACATTTTAAAGATTTTCTTTGAACTCGAGAACTATCACCTGGTCCGGATCACTGCTGTGAGGAACCTGAATCCTGATGGACTGCTTGTCCTGGGTGAATTCCACCTTACGGCCTCCGTCAAGCTGATAAGCAGACAGGACCCTGTTCTTTCCTGATGGGATGAGTATGCTTTCCTGCCATTCAAGGACGTGGATATAGAGCTTGTTGTCCTTCTGAGTGCTGACACCCCAAAGCTGCTCAGGTACATAGCCGGCCTCTGTTCCGTAGATGGCTTCTCCATTGACACTCAGCCACTTGCCCATAGACTCAAGTCTGACGAGAGCCTCTTCCGGAAGGGTTCCGTCAGGGCGGGGACCTATGTTCAGGAGGAGATTGGCTCCCTTTCCTGCAGTCTGTGCAAGATACTTGATGAGATACTCAGGACTCTTGTAGTTGAGGTCCTTGATACGGTAGCCCCAGCTGTCATTCATAGTCTGGCAGGTCTCGAGAGGAAGTCTGGAGATTTCCTGGGTAGAGTAACCGTAATCATTGTGTCCCGGAACATCGCGTTCGAAAATCTGGATATCCTCGCCCGGGAAGGTATCGACGTGATGGTTGTTACCCACCAGGCAGGCTGGCTGCAGCTTGTGAATCAGCTCATACTCGTGGTCGAGTTTCCACACCTTATGAAGTTCCTCACGGCTCAGCGCGTCCTTGTCCCAGTATCCGTCAAACCAAATGGCTCCTATAGGGCCGTATTGGGTGAGGAGTTCGGTCAGTTGGGCGTCGACAAAGTCCATATAGTGCTCCCAGCTCGCTTCCTGGTCCTCAGGTTCAGGGCGTGCTGTGCCGAGTCCCGTGCGTCCCTTTGGTGCATAATCGGTACGTCCCCAGTCGAGATGGGAGTAATAGAGATGGAGCCTGATGCCCTGTTCGGAGCAAGCCTCTGCCAGTTCACCTATCACATCGCGTCCGAAAGGAGTGGCATCGACTACATTGTAATCGGAAACCTTTGAGTCGAACATCGAGAATCCGTCGTGATGGCGGGAGGTGATGGTGATGTACTTCGCGCCTGAGCCCTTGATGGCGCTCACCCATTGCGAAGCATCAAACTTGGATGGGCAGAAGCCCTGAGCCAGCCTTGAATACTCCTGATAATCAATGTTTTTGTTGTGCATCACCCATTCTCCGTCCCCGAGCATCGAATAGATGCCCCAGTGGATGAAGATTCCGAAACGGTCTGCAGAGAAACGTTCGCGCGCGGCAATGTTCTCAGCACTTGGAACATAAGCTTCCTGCGCGTAGGACAGCAGGTTCATCGAGAGCAGGGCTCCAAGGGTCAAAAGGATTTTTTTCATATATTAATTGCTATAAAGGCCTTCTCTTGAGAGCAGGTGGTCGAGATTGGCGAGGCCGTATGCTACTACGGCTGTGACCACGGTCGAGTGGTTCATATACTCAGGAATCACCTGGTTCGAACGGTCCATATCGGTATGCCATATGGTCCTGTAGTTGAAGTTGTATCCGAGCGGGTCTGTCTCGCTGAAGGATATGGTCGGGACGCCGTTCATTGCGAAATAAGCGTGGTCAGAACCGCCGGCCTTGGTCGGACGAGGCTGAGGTTCTGTCTTTCTCTTGTTCACACTGACAGGCATTTCCGGGTCATAGTCAAGTATAGGGGCCGCCACCTTTACGAAATCCTCATACATTGCCTCAGGCACGTTGAGGGCCGTGGAAGCGAGAGGGCCTCCGTCACGATTGAAATAATTCGAAATCTTTTCGAGGGGAACGCTTTTGTTTTCGACGAAGAAGCGCGAGCCGAGCAGGCCGTATTCCTCTCCCGTCCATATGCAAAAGAGTATGCTGCGCTTTGGCTTGGCTCCGGCAGCAGAAAGCAGACGGGCCGCCTCCATCGTCAGGGCAACACCATTGCCATCATCCACCGAGCCTGTCGCAACATCGTAAGAATCAAGATGTCCGCCTAATAGCACATACTCGTCGGGATACTTGCTGCCCTTGATTTTTCCTATGATATTGTGGTACTTCACCGGTCCCTCGAAGAAATTGTTGCGTATGCTGAACTCCAGCTGGAAATCGTCCCTGGCCTGTACCTTGCTCTTTATCAGCTCGAACTGGCGGGAATCGAGTATGATGTCGCACACCTTAGGCAGGGTCTCCATAGTGAGATTGTAGCAATTTGCCCTATCGTACAGCACCTGGAGCGGGAGTTCTCCCGACCTGATGAAGCCGAGGACGCCAGCCTCAACCATTTCCCTGTAGAAAGGAGCGATTACCTCCTCTCCTGCCTCGCGCTTTGCGGCACGGGTGGAATCAGCGGCCGGGGTCGAATCAAGAGCCATTCCGTTGGTCTTGCCGTCGATGAGCACCCAGGCTCCCTTGAGAGCACCCTTGCAGTTGTCAAAGGCTCTCTGGGTTTTCGGTTCGAGCAGGACGTGGCCTTTCTGCACGCCTCTGGTGCCTGCCGTATAAGCCGGTGTTCCGAAATGCAGTTCAAGGCTCTGGTCTCCAATCATACGGCCCGACCAAGGTCCGCGGCTGAAGCCGACCTTGATTTGTCCGACTTCCTGAACCTCAACTTCCAGTCCCCATTCCTTGAAGCGGGATGCCACCCATTTTTCTGCATCTTCAAGGTTATGTGAGCCTACGATTCGGCCGCCTATTACATTCGACAGGAAGTCATTGTGCTCCATAGTGCGGTTGTCGTTCCTGCCAAGTTCCATGACGGACTTCACCACTTTATCCTGAGCGGTTGAAATGATACTGAAACCCAATGCCAGGATCAGGTAAACTAACAGCTTTTTCATACGATGTCGATTATTGGTTTTTCTTGCTAGAATTGCGCTTCACAGGGCCCTTTGAGCTTTTCCCGGCCGGACTCTTCGCAGATCCCCTTGACGATTTTCTGGCGTGGCCTCCCGCGTGTGATGGACGGCGGGCCCTAGACGGCTTGTGAACAGGAGCCGGCTCAACGACCTCCGTAAGCTCTTCTGCAGGCTGTTGCGGAATATCTTCTATCAGCTCATAGTCCAGAAGTTTCTGTTCGAGATTGGTGGCCTTGACTCGTATCCTCACCGGATCCCCCAGATTGTAAACCCTGCGTGTCCTGCGTCCTACGAGTCTGGTCTTCTTTTCATCGAACTCAAAGAAATCCGAACGTATTTCCCTGAGGGATACCATACCTTCTATCTTTGTAGGCTCGATTTCGACATACATACCCCAGTCGGTAACACCCGAAATGTGGCCGTCGAACTCCTGGCCAAGCTTGTCCTGCATAAACTCCACGAGCTTGTACTTGACCGAAGCGCGCTCCGCATCGGCGGCAATCATCTCACGCTCCGAAGCGTGGACGCACTGAGCCTCATAGTAGCCCTTGTCCTGGCTGTCCTTTCCGTCCAGATACATTGCCAGAAGCCTGTGTACCATAGTGTCCGGATAGCGGCGTATAGGCGAAGTGAAATGGGTGTAGTACTTGAAGGCAAGTCCGTAGTGGCCGATGTTGTCTGTGCTGTACTTGGCCTTGGCCATTGACCTGAGCGCAACTATCTGTATGGCGCTGAATGACGGTGAGCCCTTGGCCTCATTGAGCAGTCCGTTGAGGGTTCTGGCTACGGCCTCGGGGCTGTTGGTCTCGCCCATAGTGAAGCCGAAACTGCCCGCAAGCTCGCGCAGACCCTCGACCTTCTCCATATTCGGCTCGTCGTGGATACGGTAAACGAAGGTCTTCGCCTTCTTCGATGCTACTCCGTTCATCCTGCCATCGGTGGCAATAAATTCGGCGACGCTCCTGTTGGCAAGGAGCATAAACTCCTCGATGAGCCAATTGGCCTCCTTTGAGATTTTCTCGTAAACGTCCACCGGCTTTCCCTTCTCATCGACCAGCACCTTCATTTCAGGGCGCTCGAAGTTCATTGCCCCGTTCCTGAAGCGTTGTTCGCGCATAAGGGTCGCGAGTTTGTGACAGGTCAATATCGCCTCGTCAATGTCATTGCCGGCAGCTCCAGCCTCAATGATGGCCTGGGCCTCGTCATAGTTGAAGCGCCTGTCGGAATTGATGATGCTGCGGCAGAACCTGCAGTGCTTCACCTCCGCGCGTGGAGTCAGCTCGAAAATGGCCGAGAAGGTGAGCTTGTCCTCGTTCGGACGGAGGGAGCAGAGCTTGTTGCAGAGCTTCTCCGGGAGCATAGGGACGGTGCGGTCAACGAGATAGACCGAAGTTCCGCGGGCCTGTGCCTCCTTGTCGACAGGAGTGCCCGGGAGCACATAATAAGAAACATCGGCAATGTGGACGCCGACTTCGAAATTGCCATTCCCCAGTTTCTTGAAGGACAATGCATCGTCGAAATCCTTTGCGTCCGCAGGGTCGATGGTGAAAGTCAATGTATTTCTGAAATCCTCCCTGCCCTTGAGGTCCTGAGGGGTGATTTCCTCGGAGATGAGGTCGGCGGCATCTTCGATTTCCTTTTCGAACCTGTAAGGAAGGCCGAATTCGGCCAGGATGGCGTGCATCTCAGTATCGTTCTCTCCCGGAAGGCCAAGGACGTCCACGATATGGCCGTGAGGGCTGATCTGATGTCTCTCCCAGCCGTCAACGACGACAGCAGCCTTGTATCCGGCCTGGCCGCCCATCTCCAGGGCCTGGGCCTGATCCACCTCTATATCATAAGGCATAGTCCTGCTCTGCATCAGCACCCAGGCCTGGCTGCCGACGAAATGGAGCACGCCCACGAAAGGCTTGCCTGAACGCTCCACTATCTCGAGTATCTCGCCCTCGCGATGCCTGTTGCCGATTTTTTCTTTGGTCAAGGCCACACGTACACTATCACCGTGCAGGGCGTTCCTGGTCTTGGAAGGCTTCACATAAATATCGTCCGGATCACCCTCCATACGGACATAGATGGATCCGTCTCTCGACATCAAGGCCTTGCCAGTAAACTGTGGCATATTCTTGACGCTTTTCCGGCCGTTCTTTGCGATGCGGCTCACTTTTGCGGGACCTTTCCCGCGCTTTCCTTGTTTCGACATTTTTTCCGCTGTTAATTGTTCATCGTGGCTTCTGACCTCAGTTCTCCGAGGAGAGTGGAGGTAAACACAGCTTCTTCGTGCTCCGTCAGGAACTTGACCGAGATGGGCACTTCGAAGATGCGCTCCCTGATGCGTGCCGGCACATCAGGACAGTCGAGCAAACGCTGGGCATCCTTCTCGGTGGTAGCAATTGCGGCCGTAGGATTGGCCGTCGAAGCCGCCATAATCGAGCGTATGTCCGAGCGTGTATATTTGTGATGGTCTCCGAAGGTGAAACGCTTCACTATCTTGTAGCTGCCGCTCAAATACTGCCTGAGCGGCAAATCCTTGGCAATTCCGGTAAAGAGCACGAGTTTCTTGGAGTAGATATAGCGGGGATTGCCCTCCTCGTACACCGGCTTCATAGGCTGATAGTTGATGCAGGTAAAGAAGACCTTCTGCACTCCTCCCCTGCTGTTCACCGCAGTGCAGGCGTCAGGGTCGAAGTCCTTGTAGTCCAACAGCCTCAGGAAGGCAGTCTTTTCCTCATCCTCCATATACTGAGGACACTTGGTGATAAAAACGGTATCCGCAGCCCTCATACGGGACGGGAGGTCCCTGAGCCGCCCGAAAGGAAGCATCCTGTCCTTGGTCACCGGACGGTTATAGTCCACCAGAATAATATTGTAAGCAGCCTTGAGCTTTCTGTACTGGAAGGCATCATCCAGGATAATGACGTCAGCTGCGGGGAAATCCCTGTTCAGGCACTTTCTTCCGCCCTTGGCCCGCTCCAGCTCCCCGGGATGTGCCAGAAAACGGCAGCCCTCCACCCTGTCCTTGTCCACGGCAACAGTCACGGCAGGGAACTTTTTCTTTATCTGGAGAGGCTCGTCTCCATAAAAATTCGCGTTGCCGTCCCTGGAAACCTGCTGGAATTTCTTGCTTTTGCGCTTGTAGCCCCGGGAGAGGACGGCCACATTCCTGTAAGCCCATTCGTCACTTTTCTGAAGCAAATCCAGAAGCAGCTCTGTGTGTGGAGTCTTTCCCGTACCTCCGGCAGTAACATTGCCCAGGCAGACGGTCGGGACTTCCGGCGTCACGGACTTCAGAATGAAGCCCTTGTCATACATAAGATGCCTGATCTTCAGGACGGCAATATATGGAAACAAAAGTATCTTGTCCAACATAGTACAAAAATAAAGAAAAACTCAGAGACCGTAAACGCTTTCTGCATTTTCAAGCTCCACATCACCCCATCTTTCCGCAACATAATCCAGAGTATTGAAAAGTTCCCCCACATCCATAGTGGTAACAAGCTTGATCCTGGTCTCCTTAAAGTCAGGAAGGCCCTTGAAATAGCAGGACAGGTGACGCCTCATCTCGAAGACTCCGCGCTGCTCACCCTTCAGGTCAAGCGAGAGCCGGAGCTGACGTTTCGCCAGTTCCACCCTTTCCCCGACACTCAGCGGCGGCAGCAATTCCCCAGTATCGAGATAGTGCCTGATTTCCCTGAAAATCCACGGATGGCCGAAGGATGCGCGCCCCACCATAATACCGTCAACGCCGTAACGCTCGAAGCACTCCTTCGCCTTCTGGGGTGAGTTTATGTCGCCATTGCCAACGATAGGAATGTGCATACGCGGATTGGCCTTGACCTCTCCTATCAGCGTCCAGTCAGCCTCGCCCTTATACATCTGGCAACGGGTGCGGCCGTGTATGGTCAGAGCGCTGATTCCCGCATCCTGGAGACGCTCCGCGAGAGGGACTATGATTTTCGAGCTGTCGTCCCAGCCCAAACGGGTCTTGACCGTCACCGGCTTGTCAACGGCATCTACTATCATCTTCGTGATCATCACCATCTTGTCGGGCTCGCGCATCATACCGCTGCCAGCTCCCCTTCCCGCAATCTTATTGACAGGACAGCCGAAGTTTATGTCAATGACGTCGCAGCCATAGCCGCCGCAGATTTCGGAGGCTCGGTCGGCCATTCTCGCGGCCTCCACCATCGATTCAGGGACATTGCCATAAATCTGAATGGCAACGGGCGCCTCTTCGGCAATGGTGCACATCTTGGCCTTGGCCTTCGCTGCATCCCGGATCAATCCGTCGGAGGGGACGAACTCTGTATAGACCATAGCTGCACCCTGCTCGCGGCAGAGTATCCTGAAAGAGGCGTCGGTCACATCCTCCATCGGAGCGAGGAGTACAGGTCTTTCCCCGAGATTTGTGTTTCCTATCTTCATTTCGCTGACAAATTTAAAAAAAATACTTATATTTATGGGCCTGTTTACGGCTACACATAAAACCAAATACCAAAACAATCAATTATGACAAAAAAACTTATTCTTGCAGGTGCCGCCATTATCTGCGCACTGCCTCTTGTGGCTCAGCCTAAGCTCACAAAGGACAACATCGATGAAGTACTCAAGGCTATGACTCTTCAGGAGAAAGCCGGACTCTGCGTCGGTGGAGCTCAAGCTGCTGTTGTCGAGGGTGTTACATCAGGTGTCACCTCTATCGTTCAGGGTGCTGCCGGCAATACCAGAAGTATTGCCCGTCTCGGAATTCCTAACACCGTCCTCGCTGACGGTCCTGCAGGACTCCGTATAAGCCCTACCCGTCAGGGAACCAGCGATACTTTCTATTGCACAGGTTTCCCTGTAGGAACACTTCTCGCTTCCTCTTGGGATGTCGAGCTCGTACAGAAAGTTACCACAGCTATGGGTAACGAGGTTCTCGAATATGGTGTGGACGTACTCCTCGCACCTGGCCAGAACCTTCATAGAAATCCACTCTGCGGACGTAACTTCGAGTACTTCTCAGAGGACCCTGTTCTCTCAGGTAAGATCGCTGCTGCATACGTAAACGGTATCCAGAGCAACGGTGTGGGTGTTTCAGTAAAGCACTTCGCAGCCAACGACCAGGAGACCAACCGTAACGAGAACGACGCTATCGTCAGCGAGCGCGCACTTCGCGAGCTTTATCTCAAGAACTTCGAGATTACCGTCAAGGAGTCGGATCCTTGGACCATTATGTCTTCATACAACAAGCTCAACGGACCTTACACCCAGCAGAGCCACGACCTTCTCACCAAGATTCTCCGCGACGACTGGGGATACAAGGGAATCGTAATGACCGACTGGGGAAACAAGGCTGGTACAGTTGCAGCCGTTCACGCCGGCAACGACCTTATGGAGCCAGGTAACCAGAGCGAAATCGACCGCATCGTAGAGGCTGTGAAGAACGGCACCCTCGATGAGGCTGACCTCGACAGAAACGTTAGAAGAATGCTCGAGTACATCGTTAAGACTCCACGCTTCAACGGCTACAAATATTCAAACAAGCCAGACCTCAAGGCTCACGCACAGGTTGCACGCGAGGCTGCAGGCGAGTCTATGGTACTCCTTCGCAATGAGGACAACACCCTCCCTCTCCAGGGCGTCCAGAACGTAGCTCTCTACGGTATCGGCGCTATCGACTTCGTGGCCGGCGGTACCGGTTCAGGTAACGTGAACAAGGCATATGTTGTCAATATGAAGGAAGGTCTCGAGAATGCAGGCCTTAAGGTTGACGAGGCTATCACCAACTACTACCAGCAGATTATTGCCCTCAACGACGCCAAGACCAAGCTCAGCGCAGCAGCTGGCGGACGCAGTATGTGGGGTTCACCGAAGCTCGCAGAGGTGGAGATTCCTGCAGAGGCTATCAATGTTCACTCAACAAGAAACGACGCTGCAGTCATCGTAATCGGCCGTAACGCAGGTGAAGGCGCTGACCGTAAGATGGTTGATGACTTCAACCTCACCGACATCGAGCGCACACTCATCAACAACGTCGCTACCGCATTCCACAAGCAGAACAAGAAGGTCATCGTTGTCCTCAATATCGGTGGTGTAATCGAGACCAACTCTTGGAAGTATCTTGCTGATGCTATCATCCTCCCTTGGTCTCCTGGCCAGGAAGGTGCAAACGCTGTCGCTGACGTGATGACAGGTAAGGTAAACCCTTCAGGTAAGCTCCCTATGACCTTCCCTATCAACTTCTTCGATCACCCATCTTCACGCAACTTCCCTTACGAGTACAACAGGAACAGCAACCAGCAGCCTATGATGATGTGGGGTGGCAACCGCCAGCCCGTCAAGACCAAGGATGTTGACTACACCAAGTACGAGGAGGACATATGGGTAGGATACCGCTATTTCGATGCAGCTCAGAAGGAGGTTTCATATCCATTCGGTTATGGTCTTTCATATACTACATTCGCTTACAGCGCACCTGTAGTAAAGGCCGACAAGGAGGGTGGATTCACCGCTTCCATCACTGTTAAGAACACAGGTTCTGTAGCAGGCAAGGAGGTTGTCGAAGTTTACGTTACCGCACCTAAGGGCGGTATGATCAAGCCTGAGAAGGAGCTTAAGGCATTCGCTAAGACACGCGAACTGAAGCCGGGCGAGAGCCAGACCCTCAGCTTCAAGGTCAGCGCATACGAGCTTGCTTCATTCAACGAGGAGGTTTCACAGTGGGAGACTGCAGCAGGAACCTACACTGTGAAGTTCGCTTCAGACGCAGCTACTGTGAAGGCTTCTGCAAGCTACAAGAAGGCTAAGCCATCTACCTTCTCTGTTAGCGCACACGCTTGTGCACCTGTTGAGGAGCTCAACAAAATGGCCAGCGCGAAGTAATTATCCTTACATCCGCAAATAAAGGCAACGCTGCCCAGCATAAAATAGAGGGTGACTAATACTAAGTGTTAGTCATCCTCTTATTCTTAGTTGACGTGCTACTCAATGTTTTTTTAAACAAACCAATCGATACGGCTCCAGAAGACTTTGTGTAAGCATCCGATTAAGTACAACTTGTATTTTTTGGGCTCACGTGCAAAACCCTGTGTTTGAGTAAATGAAAAAGTATGTACCTTTGAAGGAGGATTTAAAGGTATATACATATGTCTGATACATTGTCAATTTATCAGTCCCTGGCGAGA
>JAQXOE010000003.1 GCA_029098505.1 Bacteroidales bacterium | reverse complement strand
ATTATCATTAAGCCGAAGCATGGTGGCCATCGGGGGAGTTATGGCGGCCCGGAGGGCGCGGGCTAAGGAGAGGTAGGAACGCCGGTTAGGGGGAACCTTATGGAATTGCCACTTGAGGTAGGCGTTCAGGCGCTTGGCATAGAAGAGTTGCACCTCCGGGCGTTCGGCGATACCCTCTTCGACTGCGAGCCGGGCAAACTCACTCAGGGTACCGAGGAGGTGCTCGATATTGCGCATGGAGTAGGAGTTCATGATGGAGCCGGGGCGAACATTGCGGTACACATAGGTGCGCTCCGGGATGCAATAGATGGAGGGTTTGGAGAAAGCCAGGTAAAGGCTCCATCGGTTGTCTTCGTGCAGGAGTCCCTCTTTAAACTGAAGCCCATGTTCCCGCATAAAGGTGGAGCGTATCAATTTATTGCACCCCATTTCGCTCCACTGCTCTGCAATATAGGCTTTGAGCGTTTCCTCCCGCTGCCACAGAATACCTGTTTGGTTATCCATCCATGCCGGGTCATCCGTCATCAGGCTCGTTTGTCCTATGACGACATCTGCTCCGTGCTGCCGGGCGGCTGTGTACAGAAGGGATAAGGCATCCGGGGCCAGTTTATCATCGCTGTCAAGGAAGAAGAGGTAATCTCCTTCTGCCGCAGCTATACCAGTATTGCGCGCAGCCGATAAGCCTCGATTAGCTTCATGGCGAAGTAGCTGGTAGGGAGGTGGATTGGTCGTGGACGACAGAAACTGCAGTGCGAGCTCCACTGAGTCATCCTTCCCGCAATCATCTACGAGGAGCAGCTCATACGGCGGTGGGTTGACCTGGTCGATGAGCGATTGCAAGCAATCTCTGATATAGTCGCGGACCTGATAGACTGGTACAATGACCGAGACTGCTGGAGACTGTGAGGGCGATGATGACATAATAGCTGCGAGAATGCTACAGCAAGTGAGATGCTGTAGTCAAGTCCAAAGTGAGACAAGGACCGATTGCACACGAAAAAGGAGGTATTGTCCGCATAGTTAATGCATTCTCATCTTTTGGGAGAATGCATACAGGTCCTCGATGCCCAACGATTTTCGCCTCATTAAGGTATACAGCATCACGAGTGCTGTACACTGCTCTCCGTGAAAGACGGAAGCCGAAGCAGTGGAACCATGATACAGGAATAGACATGGGAGCAAAGCGGATCCATCGCATCTTCGTTATCGTGTCGTTTTTTATGCTGCCGATTATTTGGAGAAATGCGTATGCTCTGTTTTGGAGCAGGAGGTGAAGGAGAATATTGAATTGCTCCTGGTGGATGATTGTAGCACAGATGACAGAGTGCTTCCGACTGATCGTCTTATTAAGCGGGCAGGAGCCGTCAGCCTGCAAATGCCGGGATCTTGGTGGCTAGGAATACAGGAGTATCAAGCGGGTACTGTGTGCTTTTTTGGAACGCGGACGACAAGTTGCTGAGCGAGGCACTGCGAATGATGTCGCAGAATGTGAGTCGGGCTGGCATGGGGGCGGGGAATATAGGATGTCGAACCGAGAAAAACTGACGGAGTGCCTTAATTTAGTCTGCGCCTTCGTCGCATGGCCAATGCCGTCAAGGCAAGAAGTGTTAGCATCGCTGTCGAAGGTTCAGGAGCCGGAGTTTGAGTCGGGGTGTAGGAATAAAAGACGGCTCCAAGGAAGTAGGGTTGGTAAATGACGTTGTCCAAGGTGTAGGAGAGAGGAATATTGACAGTGCAGTCATCCTTCAGGTTCCCTTGCACATGGAGACAGATGAACGATTGACCGTCACTTTGCTTCCTATCTGTTGGATCGCATGTGTAGAATTTTCCATGAGCGTGTTTTGCAAAGTAAAGAGATGCATTTTCTAAATTGGAGGTAAATCCAATATCATAGGGAAGAGTTATGTTGCCTCGTAGATAACCTAATAAAAAGATATCAACCATCTCTCCGGAATTGTGTGTAGCTGAGAGATTGAGCTGTATCCCACCTTGCGAATTATGCTTAGCTGGGTATGCAGTAAAATTTGTACACAAATCGGTTACATCAATGCGTAATGTCTCATTTATTACCTTCTGAACATTGCTGTCCCATTTAAGGCTTCCTGATGAATAGGATTCTTCAGAATTAAATTCTCCTGTTGCCTGATGTGGTCCACCCCACTTCTCAATATTCAGCTTAATTGCATCCCCAGAGCCTAAAGTAATTTCGTTGGGAGGGATTTCATCGTGCGTGGAAAGCGATGTGACGGAGACGGATGGAATTGACACATCGTTTGTACTAAAGGTAATACACTGCACCTCCGCATGAGAAAGTGGGACGGCGGTGGATAGAAGGGCTGCCATGAAGAGACAGTGTGCACGGCGGAGTGGATCAAGGAACATACGTTGAAGCAAGTGTAAGGGATGCATGAGGAAGAATCAAGTCCAAAATGCAGAATTCCTTCTTTTCTTTTCGAAATCATGATATCATTTCTTATGGAAAACAGCTCGAAGTTCGCTTGAAGTTGATTGCTATACGAAGAAGAACTCCAAAATAGGGGACCGTGCAAAATGCCGTTAATTGCGTCGTGAGAAGGATTCTCATCCTAGTCGTATGTATCAGATTCATGGAGCGCCGTATGCAACAATCCGGAGGATGCAAATTATACTTCATTGTTTACAGTCTGAAGATGCTCCATGCAAACTGTCTCCAACCATGACGGAAGGACCACAAGAACGAGTTAGAGTTGCACGATCTACCCTCATAATCTCCGGAGTGAAACCTGGACGAGTATCTGAATAATGACCTGAAGACAGCCCGCAAGTGGGGTACACCCTCACGGGGCAGCAGCAAACTGAAGGAGCAGGTTGGTGCGCATATGGGAAAAGATGCAAGGAGCCGACAACGGTGGCCAAACTATTCCAACATCTGAAGGTGGCGTATGCTGCTGACGATAATCATTCATTGCCAGAGTAATAAGGGATGGTGGTATTCACGCGACGGGAAGAGAAAGTGTTACCCCTTGACCATTCGGGATGCGGTCAGTCGATACGTCTTGGCGGTTACACTTTTGAGCGACTGCCGGGAGGAAAGTGTTAGGGCGGCGATGACGGACACGTTCAAGAAGTACGGATTGCCTAAAAGCATCAGAAGTGACAATGGGCCGCCGCTTGCGTGTACCCAAGCCCTATTGGGGCTCAGCAAGCTCTCCATATGGTGGATCCGGCTCGGGATAAAACTCAAACGAGGCAGAGTCGAATGCCCACAGGACAATGGGGCGCACGAGCGTATGCACAAGGACATGAGTGCGGAGCTTGAGGCAGAGCATGCCGACACGCAAGCAGAGATGGACGAATGGAGAGAATGCTACAATTATCAAAGGCCCCATGCGGCTCTGACCGGAAAAACTCTGGGGGATGTATACACCCCGAGTGAGCGAAAATTCAAGGCAAGCATGGAGAGTTTGGACTATGGAGAGAATGCTGTCAGAATCATCGACAAGCACGGAGATTTGAAGTGGAAGGGCGTCGATTACTTCCTCTCAGAAGCATTACGAGGGGAAAAGTAGGACTATATCCGTTAGACTAACATACCTATGAGGTCCGCTTTGCCGAGCATGTCTTAGGAACGGTTGACATTCGAGTAGAGATGTTTGCACCCAAGGTCAAGGCGGGGAGCAAGCAGCCATATATCAAGGGCCGGAGGGTACAGCGTGCCGAGATAAAGAAAGGGGATTAGGGGAGGCCGAACGGCTGCATTTCGGGAGACTCCGCCGTCGCCCTGCGGACTCCGACTCCGCTCCCGAAATGCAGCTGCGGAGGGAAAGAGTCGGCTTGACACAAGGGCGGATTTATGCTACAAGAGGGCAGCCTCGAGTGTAACCCATGTGGTGAGCGTTTTTTTGTAACCCATCTGAGGAGCGTTGCAGGAACTCAACTGAACCTCCCCCTCATCTATCACATCAAAGGCCCCCGCCCTTTCGAGCGGAGGCCCCTTACATTTACCGAAAAAACTTTAGGCCAGCTTGCGCCGTCTCCTCATCGCCAGCCCCGCTAACGCTAACAGGGAGAGGGTCGCAGAGGTAGGCTCGGGAACAACTTTGTACGCAGAAATGCTGTACACGTTTTCAGCGAGACGGTAGTCCTTTGATTTATTACCGCCGAGTGTGATATCCACAATATTCCCGCTGGCCGTATCCGCAAGAGTAGCGGTCTGAGCAATTTGTCCATCTAATTTCAGCGTTATGCCTCCCTCATATACTGTCAGTGTCGCAGTGTGCTTTACTCCCGTTGTTAGTGTTAAGGGTGCGTTAACGGGGTTCTTGGTGATATTTACTCCATCGACATACAGCTTATTCTGTTGTTGGGTGTACGGACCAAATCGGACAGAGGAGCCATTGCCGCTAAGTTCTGCCAACACAGGCCAGTTGCTGTTCGTTGAGAAATTGTTCGGCAATTCG
>JAQXOE010000002.1 GCA_029098505.1 Bacteroidales bacterium | reverse complement strand
GCAGGGTCAAAAGAAGTCGGAGACTTTGCCATCTGGCAAAATCTCCGACTCTTTTGACTCCGGAGGGGCGAGCAGCCTCGCCGTGGAGTCTCATCCATCTACGAAGAAGGCGACCAATAATCACTTATTAGTCACTCTCTTGATTGTTGCAAAGGCAGTATTCTTTTCTTAGCTAATTTGACACTAATTCAACTAATATGAAAAGAATTATTTCAATTGCAGTATCCCTGCTGGTCTGCGCCCTTGCTTTTGCGCAGCCCCCATATCTTCAGAGCGCCACATATGACGTAAGCAAGGATTTTGAGGATTATTCCCATAATTATTTCTTTGCGGACGCTTTATCTGACGTCAATCCTGCCGATGCATCAGGTCATATCAACTGGAAACGCTACAGTCTCTTCTCCCGTCAGGCATTCAATACTACAACAACAGCGATGCGACCTCTGGAGATGCTTGATTTCCCGGGCACGGAGTATGACAATGACCCAACGCTCCCTTTCAAGATAGATTTCGTGGGCCCTCGAACTGTACGAGTAAGGATATATACATCTCCTGTCGTAATACCGGAGCAGGAGAATTCACTGATGCTTGCTGAGGGACAGCCATCGGTTGGTACTTCTTGGAAGTACTCCAAAACAGGCAGTGAGCACCGATGGACCGGAGAACACGGCTCTGTTGCTCTCGACGAGAATCCTTTCCGTATTGTTATCTATGATAGAGACGGACGGGAACTTACGGATACCAGAACTCTTTCCGACAATGATTCTACCCAGGTTCCGACTCATCCTTTCCAGTTTATAAGAAGGGCTTCTGACAATCGAAGAAGCATCAATCCTGTTTTTGCTCTGCATGCGAATGAGAGAATAGTGGGGTGTGGAGAGTCTTCAACTTCCATCAATAAGGTCGGCCAGAAACTCAATCTCTTTGTTACTGATCCGCAGAGTCCGGAAACTCCTGATATGTACAAGCCTATTCCATTCTTCTTCAGCAACCGCGGTTATGGAGTGTTTATGCATACTTCGGCTCCTGTAACTTGTGATTTCGGCAATACTCACGCCCCTGCGATGAAGCTGTTTATGGAGGATGAAACTATGGACTTCTTTATTTTCCTTGGTACTCCGAAGGAGATTCTGGATGCCTATACAGACCTTACCGGAAAAGCTGAGATGCCTCCTGTATGGAGTTTCGGAACCTGGATGAGCCGAATAACATATTTCGAGCAGGATGAGGTATATGATGTCGCCGCCAATCTGCGAAGTCATCATATCCCTTCAGATGTAATCCATATTGATACCGGATGGTTTGAAACTGACTGGGAGTGTGACTATGAGTTTGCACCGAGCCGTTTCAGCGACGCCTCGAAGATGATGGACGATCTTTCCAAGGATGGATTCCATATTTGTCTCTGGCAGCTACCGTACTTTACACCTCATAACAAGTACTACAAAGAACTTATTGACAAGGGACTTTATGTAAAGAACCAAAAAGGCGGTCTTCCATTTGAGGATGTTGTCCTTGATTTCTCAAATCCGCAGACCGTTCAATGGTATCAGGACAAGATTGAGGGCTTGCTTAAAATCGGTGTAAGTGCCATTAAAGGTGATTTTGGTGAAGGAGCGCCGTTGATGGGATACTATGCATCAGGAAAGAGTGGACTTTACGAACATAATCTTTATCCTCTCAGATATAACAAAGCCTTGTCTGATATAACCAAGAAGACCAATGGGCAGAGAATTATGTGGTCGAGAAGTGCGTGGGCAGGTTCTCAAAGATACCCGCTTCACTGGGGAGGTGATGCTTCAAATACTGATGTGGGTATGCAGGCCACCCTCCGTTGCGGACTGTCTTTCGGACTGAGCGGTTTTGCCTTCTGGAGTCATGATATAGGCGGATTTGTCCAGAGTGCTCCTGAAGGACTTTATCGCAGATGGCTTCCATTTGGATTCCTGACTTCCCATACCCGTACTCACGGTGCTCCTCCGACTGAACCTTGGCTCTACAATGAGAGCTTTACAGATGCATTCAGGGCATCTGCCGAATTGAAGTATAAGCTGATGCCTTATATTATCAAGCAGGCTGAAGACTGTGTCTCAAAGGGATTGCCTATGCTGAGAGCCCTTTTGATTGAGTACCCTGAAGATCCTTGTGTATGGACATTGGATGATGAGTATCTTTTCGGCTCCGACATTCTTGTCGCTCCTCTTTTTGAAGAGACTACCTCAAGGAATGTATACCTTCCTGAAGGAAAGTGGGTGGATTATCAGACCAAGAAGGTATACAAGGCGGGTTGGAACAGAATTGAGGCAGGGGATATCCCTTGTGTAATACTCGTGAAGAAGGGTGCTGTCATACCTCACGTCCCTGTTGCTCAATCAACTTCCGAAATTGATTGGAGCAAGCAGTATGACGTGAAGTATTAGTAATTACTTCACATACAGGGCATATGAAGTCACCGGGGCGAAAGTTCCGGTGATTTTTCCTTTCTTGACCCTGAATTGTGTGCCGTGAACTGCATCGACGTACTTTCCGTCGGGCAGGGTGGTCGGCAGGGTGGTAGTGATTTCCTCGTCAGTGATGTTTACAATCATTGCTCCCTTGCGTCCCCTGTTGACTGCGACTATAGTCTTGTCCTCATTGAAGCTAATCTTTTCGTCCTGGTCGATCATTGCCTTTCTGAAATGGTTGGCTGCGGCCACTTCCGGATGGAAGAACTCGTCATTGCCGCGGGCTCCGACAATATTGTCACCCCATACATTGTCCGGCGAGCTTCCGTTCGGGCGGGAGTAGAACAGTGGCTGGCCGTATCGCCGGGCTGTAAGGAAGGCCCAGCCCTGGCGGATTTTGTCGCAGCTTATGCCGGCTGATTCGTGGTCGTTGCAATAGGTGTCGTGGCTTTCAACCCAGGTCACGAGATGCGAAGGATGCTGGCTATGGCACCAGTTGTCCCAATTGTCAGCACTCCAATTTTGCGCGTTCAGGATATTGCGCAATACATAGCCATAGCTGCTGGCGGTGAGGTCCATAAGCGCTCCGTACTCTTCCTCTTTGACATTCTTGTCCTGAAGAACCTCTCCGTATATAAACAGGCCGTCTTCTGGGATGGTGAGACTGAGTCCTTTCACTGCTTTCTTGCCGAGGGCGACATCCCAGAAGTCATTCTCTCCGGATGCAGGGTCGACAGGATCGGACTTGAGACCGATGTGCTTGGCTGTGTCATATCTGAATCCGCGTACTCCACAGGCGATGAGCTCATTGACATAGCTCATATAATAGTGCTGGAAATCAGGGTTTTCCGTATTGACGTCAGGAAGTCCTCCCATCTGTCCCGTGGTGCATTGGAGACGGTCGTTGTAGTCCTGGATTTCGTTGAAACCATTTGCGTGATACAGATTCTCGTGACCGCCGACGGCCTCATCGAGCGTGTCTTCCACGCGGGTGTCATCGATTGCCGTGTGATTTGGAAGGACATCCACGATAATTTTGATGCCGTATTTCTCCGCCTCATCGCAGAGAGCTATCAGGTCTTCCTTCGTACCTACCTGGTAATTGCCGATGGTCCAGTCAGTTGGCTGGTAATGATAGTACCACCTCCCGTGACCGTACAGCTGGTTTCCTCCGCCTTTGTCGCCCTTGGTCTGGGTCACGCAAAGCTGGGCCGGGGGAGTCTGGACAGTATTGAATCCGGCTTCGGCGATAAGAGGAAGATTCTCCTTAATGGTATTGAAAGACCAGCACCAGGCTTGAAGAATAATCCGTTCGTTGCCATGCTCGGGCGTTTTGTTGAAATTGTCAGGAGCTACACTCTGTTGTGCAAAGGCAGATAGGGAAATCAGGGCTGCGAACAGGCAAGTGATATGTTTTCTCATAATTCAGTGTTTTTTTTACTCGGATAAAACAGGATATATGTGGGTCTGCAATAATAGTAAAATCGATTTATAAATTGAAGCGCTTTGGAAAATATTATTTTATTTTCTTTCTTTGCTGTGCTTTGAGAAAGAATCTGAAAATACAGAGCGTCCTGTCGCTGCTGTTGTTTGCGTTTTTCTTCGCATCAACCAATCTCTTCACTCACGTCCACGATGGGCCTGAGGGAAGAGTCGTGCATTCCCATCCGTGGAGTGCCAAGTCGCACAACCATAGCGACGGCCAGTTCCAGCTCATTCAACTTCTCTCAAACAGTATCTTCGAATCTTCGGAACAGGATTATCCGGACTCACCAAAGCCTAGGCTCGTCGCCGAAGTCCAGGTTGTTCCGGACAATGGTGTCATTCCGGCTTTCTCCCATCACATAATCGGGTTGAGGGCTCCTCCTTCGCTGTTGTAATTCAATTCAAGTGTCTGATTGACTTTCAGATACAGTCGCATTCTTACTAAATGAGGCGGGACAATCAATCCCGTCCGATTGATATTGCAACAATTCAATAATGAGAAAATACATATCTATTGCCACAATCGTGGTATTGCTCATCGTATCCTTGAGCGGACGTAGTTATGCCCAGTCCAAAACGGATACAAGTATATCAGGTCACGTGACCGATTCAAAGAACGGAGAACATTTGCCATATATCACAATAATGCTGAAAGGCACCCAAATAGGGGCTCAAACTTCCTTGTCAGGCCATTATGTGTTGCGTAATCTTCCAGTAGGCAAATATGAACTGGTGGCTACAGCAATAGGGTACGCAGAAGCTTCTTTCCCTCTTGACCTGAAAGCAGGAGAGAGCTATGAAATCAATTTTGAACTTCAGGAAGAGAACCTGTCCCTGGATGGAGTCGTAGTAAGTGCAACAAGGAATCACTCATCCCGCAAGGAGGCTCCTGCCCTTGTCAATGTCATTGATACAAGGATTTTCGCAACGACGGCCTCTCCGACTCTGGCTGAGGGCTTGTCCTTCCAGCCAGGTGTCAGAGTCGAGAATGATTGCCAGAACTGCGGTTTTACGCAGGCGCGAATCAATGGTCTTGACGGTCACTATACCCAAATCCTGATTGACTCCAGACCTATCTTCTCAGCCCTTGCAGGAGTATATGGGCTGGAACAGATTCCTGCTGGGATGATTGAGAGGGTAGAGGTGGTAAGAGGCGGAGGTTCGGCACTTTTCGGGGCATCGGCCATAGGTGGAACCATCAATATCATTACAAAGGAGGCTTTGAGGTCAGGAGCAGAACTTAGCAACAATTTGAGTTTCATAGGAATCGGAAAGAGCAAAGACAACAATACCGGCTTCAATGCGACTAGTGTGAGCGATGATGGCAGGGCTGGAATCAGCATTATGGGCCAGAAACGTTCAAGAGATGGATATGATGCTGATTCTGACGGTTTTACGGATATTCCCACTCTTAATTCTACCACCTTGGGAGCGAGGGGCTACTTGCGTATCAGTCCTTACTCCAAACTGAATTTCGAGTACCATACGGTTAATGAATTCAGGCGTGGAGGTGACCGTCTGGACAGGCCAGCCCACGAGGCTCTCATAGCAGAACAGACGGAACATACAAACAACAGCGGATCTATCAGTTATGATGGACAAAGTGCCGACGGAAAACATAACTGGAGCAGCTATCTGTCTGCCCAGCATATCAAAAGAAACAGTTATTACGGCTCGGGAATGGACCCCAATGCATATGGCAGGACTCTTGATTTGACAGCAGTTGCCGGTGCTCAATATTCTTATAAATTTGACCGCTTATTCTTCCTTCCAGCCCAATTGACTATGGGTCTTGAACATAACTATGACAGGCTCTACGATGTATCTCTAGGCTATGACCACGAAACCGAACAGACGGTAAATATATTCGGCGCTTATCTTCAGAATGAGTGGAAAACTGAGCATTGGAGCCTCTTGGCTGGAGCCCGAATGGACAAGCACAGCTTGATATCAGCGCCTATATTTTCGCCAAGAGTCAATCTGAGATTCAGCCCTTTCCGTGATCTCAGTTTCCGTGCCATCTATGCCGGTGGTTTTCGCGCACCTCAAGCCTTTGATGAGGATCTTCACGTTTCCGTTGCGGGAGGGGAGCGCATCCGTATCAGGCTTGCAGATGGATTGAAGGAAGAAAAATCACACTCCTTCAGCCTTTCCGGTGACTGGTATCACAGAATAGGAAGACTCAATATCAATTTAATGGGCGAATTGTTCTGCACTCTGCTTGAAGACAGCTACTCTCTTAGACAGACGGGTGAAACTATGGACGGAGGAATGAGCAGTGTGATGGAAAGGTACAATGGCCCTGGAGCTAAGGTCTATGGAACCACTCTTGAAGGAAAAATGGGGATAGGCAATGATTTCAGCGTGCAGGCGGGAATCACTCTCCAAAGAAGTCTCTTCGATGAGCCGCAGCAATGGAGCAATGACCCCGAAGTTGAGCCGAGTGCGGAAATGTTCCGTTCACCCGGACGCTATGCTTACCTCTTGGCTTGCTACAGCCCTTTCAAAGACTTTGATATTGACTTGTCAGGCACTTATACCGGACCAATGCTTGTGCAACATATGGAGGGCAGCGGTACGGACGTCGATGTGGCTGTCCTGACGCCTTCTTTTTGGGACCTTGGAGTTAAGTTCTCTTATGGTTTCAATATTCTGGGTTCCTGCAGAATGAATCTGAGTGCAGGTGTCAAGAATATGTTCAACGCCTATCAAAAAGATTTTGATAAGGGGGAACTCCGGGATTCTGCATACATTTATGGTCCTTCGCTCCCCCGTACCTTGCATTTCGGCATCAGTTTGAAATACTGATGAAGTCCTGACAAGCATCAGTATTTCGCGGTATTCTGCAGCATCAAACTGCGCCGCATCAACAGCGAGTACGCGAATGCCTTTACCGATATGATAAAGAAAGTGCCCGAAGTGACCGAGTGTTACAATATCTCGGGCAGTTTCGACTATCTGTTGAGGGTCCAGGTCCCGGATATGAGATCATATCAAAAACTCCTTCTGGAAGTCGTAGGCCGTCACGAGAACATCGATTCTATGGAAAGTACTTTTGTAATGGAAGAAATAAAACACGACTACGGAGTGGGGGTTTGAAACAGACCAGCTCCGCAGTCGTCAAATCAAAATGCCATATCGAGAATACTAAGGGTAGTGAATCCCAGTATCAGTGCGAAAGTGGCAATCTTTTCGTATCCGTGAGCGTGAGTCTCCGGAATCATTTCATCGCTGACCACGTAGAGCATCGCTCCTCCCGCCATCGCCAGCATCACAGGCAGCATAAACTCCGAGATTGCGCCAATGCCGTAGCCGATGAAAACTCCGACTATCTCCAGCATCGCGATTGCTAGGGCAATGATGAAGGTCCTCGCAGTGCTTACGCCCGCAATCAGCAGAGGTGCGATTACGACCATCCCTTCCGGTATGTTCTGAATGGCAATACCGACCGTAACAGCCCAGGCAGCTGAGCTTTCAGCTGCATTGAAACCCACGCCTGCAGCGATTCCTTCCGGCAGTTTGTGCAGGGCAATGGCCATGACGAAGAGCAGAATATGGTTCAAGGATGCATTGTTCCTATGCTCTTCACTGTCCAGTCCGGTGAGTTTGTGCAAATGGGGAGTAAACAGGTCAAGGCAATAAAGGAGTGCAACACCAAGCAGCTCTCCAATAATAATTATCCACCATTTTCCGACTCCCACCGCATCGGCGGCTGGTAGTATCAAGCCTATGGTTGCAGCTGCAAGCATCACACCGGCGCAGTATCCAAGGACAGCGTCATTCCATTTGTGGGGAAGTTCCTTGACGAAAAAGCCCAGTATGGAGCCGATTACAGTAGAAAGCGCCAAACCTGCAGCGCTAATCCAAACCTGCGTCATAACGATAAGGCCAGGGCCTTTATCCCCTGGCCTGGCTTTTTATGCTTCAGAGAACTGATCCTTTCCAGCTCCGCACAGAGGACATACGAAATCCTCAGGTACATCTTCCCACTTCGTTCCGGGTGCGATTCCTGCCTCTGGGACACCTACTTCCGGATCATACTCCCAAGCGCATAAGTCACAAACATACTTTTTCATAACTCTTTCTGTTTTAAATTATTGCAAATCTATTTATTTGCCATTTGCGGCCACCCAGCCATTGTAGCCTGTGCCGAGTTCAATGACTTTGTATTTCTCTGATAGCATGGCAGCAGCCTTTTTGCTTCTGTTTCCGCTGCGGCAATACAATGCGACAGTCTTGCCTTCTTCTATTTCTGCTCTGGCTTTCTGCTCGAAATCATCTTCCAGAACATCAATGTTAATGGCCCTTTCTATGTGTCCAGCCTGATACTCTTCTGCAGTTCTCACGTCAAGGACAACAACGTTGGTGTCGGCAATAACTTTTGCAAAGTCGTCTGTGCCTAGCGTCTTGAATTTAGCATTCTGGGCATTGCAGCCCATCAGTGAGAACAAACAGGATGTAAGGCTCATAACAATCAATTTTTTCATTACTCTCATTTTGTAGTTATGCAAATATGGTGTTTTTTTGAGAAACCTTAATTACTTGATTGAGTATTTCAATGGTAATTTTGGGAATATTTGCTGCTTTACAGTTACCTAACCTTGCTTTTTAAACTTCGTTGGCTAACTTTGCACTATTACAAATACAATATTCAAATGGCTAATAAGTATTCAGGTACCCAGACCGAAAAGAATCTGGAAGCGGCTTTCGCCGGAGAGTCACAGGCTCGCAACAAATATACATATTTCGCATCACGCGCAAAGAAGGATGGTTTTGAGCAGATTGCTGCTCTTTTCCTTGAGACTGCAGACAATGAGAAGGAGCACGCAAAGCTCTGGTTCAAGGAGTTGAACGGAATCGGTGATACAGCACAGAACCTTGCAGCTGCAGCTGAGGGCGAGAACTACGAGTGGACTGATATGTACGAGGGTTTCGCCAAGACCGCAGAGGAGGAAGGCTTCCCTGAGCTTGCCGCAAAGTTCCGCGGTGTTGCTGCTATCGAGAAGCGTCATGAGGAGCGTTACCGTGCTCTGCTCAAGAATGTTGAAACAGCAGCAGTATTCGAGAGATCTGAGGTCAAGGTGTGGGAGTGCCGCAACTGCGGTCATATTGTAGTGGGCACCAAGGCTCCTGAGCTTTGCCCTGTATGTGCTCATCCTCAGTCTTATTTCGAGCTTCACAAGGAGAATTTCTAAGAAAGTAGCACTACGAATATGAGGAGATGGCCGATATGGTCGTCTCCTCTTTTTTTTTACCAGAGGCACAATTCCGTTGGAGAAGCGCTGATTATTGGTTATCTTTGATAGTTGAAACAGATTTTTAGTATGAAAATAGGAGAAAAAATGCCTTCTTTCGCTGTTAATGACCAGGATGGAAATTTGGTCAGAAGCGAAGATCTTTTAGGAAAGGGCAGGAAAATAGTATTGTATACCTACCCCAAGGACAGCACCAGCGGATGCACTGCAGAGGCTTGCAGCTTCCGTGACCATTATGGCGAGATAAATGATGCAGGATATATGCTGATTGGCATCAGCAAGGATTCAGAAAAGTCGCATACGAATTTCAGGACCAGGTATGAATTGCCATTCTCTTTGTTGGCAGATACGGATACTGCTCTGCTTCAGGCTCTTGGAGCTTGGGGAGAGAAGAAGATGTATGGCAAGACAAGTTTGGGAACCTTGAGAAAGACCTATGTCTTCTCCGAAGACGGCCTACTTGAGCGCATCATCGAAAAGGTTGATACCAAGAACGCTGCTTCCCAGCTTTTGAGCTCCGAATAACAATCCTGATGAAAAAACAATAAACTCAATGGTATGAAAATAAAGTCTTATCTGCTTCTGATGGCTTTGGCTTTCAGTTTCACTGCTTGCTATGATGACTCCGAGATACGCGAAAGAGTTGAGAATCTCGAGGATACGGCCATAGTCAGCATCAACAATCAGTTGAAGTCTATAAGCGAGTCCATTGTTTCGATGGAAGAGGTCAGCCGTACACTGACTGGAATGATTGATGCACTTCAGGGCAGCACCCAAGCCAATGCCGCTGAAATACAGGCTCTTAAGAGTTTGTGCTCAAGTTTTGACGCCAGTTTGTCAGATTTGAAGACATATGTGGAGCAGGAACTTTCCGATACCAAGGATTGGCTGGAGAAGAATGCTGTCACCCTTGAAAAATTCAACAGTGTCGTGGATGAACTCTCCAATGTAAAGAATACAGTCAACAGCTTGTCAGAGCATATTGCCAGCATTGACGACACTATTAAAAGAATGAACGAGTACCTCGTCGATTTGGACTCAGCCATCAATAAGAGTCTGGACTCGGTCAAGGATTGGGTAAAGCAAACTCTTGAAGGGTATTATAGCTCTGAAGAGATGGATGCCAAGCTTAAAGCCTTGGGTGACAGATTATCAATGATTTCTGAATCGGTCCAGAACCTTCTTTCCAGAATTCAGTCCCTTGTATTCGTTCCGAGGTATAGCCACGCATCAGTATATGCCTGGTATTCGGCTATGAATGACTCTTATATAGGCTTGGCTGATACAGTTGATTTCCGTATCCGTCCGGCCGCTCTTGCCCAGGACCTTGCGAACAAACTGTCGACATTCTCTATGGATGCAGTTCTTACCGCTACTAAATCAAGCATATTCAGAACTGAGCTTGATGTTTTGAAAGTCAGTGCAGAGGATGATATTCTGAGCGTTGTGTTCAGCTCATCCTCACTTTCCAAGGCCTTCTTCCGTGGAGATAACGGAGCCCGTGTCAGTCTTGTGATAAGCGATGGCAACAATGACCGCAGTTCCGAGTACATTCCTCTTATTGCGAGGGAGGAAGCCGGATATATTCCTTGCACTGCATTGAGCCTCAGTCAGAATACCCTTGAGTTGCAGGCAGGAGAATCATCTTCCTTGACTGTTACAACTCTTCCGTCAGCAGTTCTTTCTAAAGATCTGATTTGGAGATCATCCGATTCCAGCGTTGCGACAGTCGATGAACACGGCATAGTTTCAGCTCTGAAAGAGGGTATTGCTACCATCGCTGTATTATCCCGGGATAATGCCGCAAAGGATTACTGTACAGTCACAGTACTTCCCGCTCCGGAGGTGGAGCAATAGATCAGGCCAGAAGAACGGTCGGCACGCAATCAGCCATTGCTTTGTATGCGCTCTCACTTGGGTGCAGATGATCACCGGAATCGTAGCCGGGTGCGAAAGCTGATGGGTGCCGGCCGTCTCTTAATGCAAGGTCGAAATCAACACATCCGTCGAATTCCGGTGCTTTTCTAAGCCATTCATTGAATTCATTTCGGAGCTCCTCTCGCATAGGATTGTATGTCCTCCATCCCTCGATTGGAAGCAGGGTTCCGCTATGGACTTTCAGCCCCATTGCCTTGGCCTGAGGAAGGTATATTGTTTTGAATCCATCAATAAGTGATTGACAATCAGGCATATCACTCCAAGGACGGAAGGGGTTGTTTTCTACTCCTACGGGGTGAATGATATCGTTTATGCCGTGCTGTATTATCACCGCCTCGGCACCGGCGACATTCATTTCAATAGGGAAGCGGGTTTCTCCCTTCAGCCCGTAAGCCTGATAGGTGATACAATCATATTGGCGCAATACCCTTGTGCCGCTGACGGCTCGCCTGATGATGGAGACATTGCGATAGCCCTCATCCCAGCATCTCAGGCTCAGATAATCAGGCCAGCTCTGAGCTGTAATTGAATCGCCGTAGCAGATTAATGCTCGGTTCTTGTCCTCAGTAAGAATGTCAATGGTATTGAGGAAGTAAAACCAGTTGGTATTCCGGCTGAGATTCATAGGCAGATCTTCCCGGTCTACAAAATCCCCGTAGCTGTATTTCCCTTTGGAAAGAGGACCCGTAATGAGGGTCCCGGCATTCATCTGTGTGTATTCTCCAAGGTAGATGCTTAGGACAATCGTCTCACCTGCAGTGATTTCCATTTCCAGATCATCACTTTGAACTTCAGTTCCGGCTGCTATAGACACACTTTCCTTTCCCTTGAAAAGCACTCGAAGGGGAGCCCATTCCCCGTTCCCGATTCTGGCTGCTGAGACCTTGGTCAAAGTAACGCTTTCTGTTCCTGTAAAATTGGAAAACCTGAATCTGAGCTTGCTCCCGCTGAAACACATCCTGATTGGATAGCGAAGGGTGAGGTCCTTGGCATAGGTGCATTCCTTTCTGTCTGTAATGGATGTTGCATTGCCCCAGCAGGCAACCCATTTGGTATATTCTGTCATAGCTTTTTTAGTCTTTTTCAATGATTGCATCCCTTGTCCTTAAGCTCTCCTGCTCCTTGCGTCTGCGATATAATTGCCAGGTATTGAAGCAGTTATGCCAGATGCTGTAAAATCCTCCCGCAACAGAAACTATCGGGTCAAAGAAGGTGTAGCCCATCCAGATGGCGAAAACCGTATTCTTTTGTCCAAGGGCCTGCCCGGCTGAGATTCTGCACCCGTACAAGGAGCCTATCAGTCTGCCGCACAGGAATTGCATCAGGCAGCTAAGCAGGGAGGCAATGGCTATACCTAGCAGCACTGAGGCTGCACCTTCATTGTGCACGATGGCACGGGTGCTCATAAGAAGGGCAAGGGTCAGGCTCACTGCCCAGATGTAGAAGGAGAGATCAGAGTATTGCAGCAGTTTCGAGTGCAATATGGGAAAGAGATATCGTACCATCCATGCACAGAGGCAGGGCAATATCAGCAGCGGAAAGACCTTCGCGAGTATTTTGCAAATCGCGGTGCTGAATGAGAGGCCTCCCATAGGATAAATTAGCGGTACGAAAACGGGCACGAGTATCGACACCAGCAGGTTGATGATGATGGTATAGGTCACTACGCCGGCCATATTGCCCCCGAGTTTTCCGGTAACAACAGCACAGGCTGTCGCAGTGGGGCAGATTAAGCAAAGTATAGCCGCTTCGATGGGGATGCGCTGCGCGAGTATCAATCGGGCAAGATTGCCATCAGAATGCATAGCCCAAAGAATGAGCAGGGATAGGGCAATGTACCAGCCTCCCTGAAAGAACAAAAGCCACAAATGCCATTTGTGCGGTCTCATCTGGGTAGGCTCAATCTTGCAGAAACTCAGGAAGAGCATCGCAAAGAGCAGCAGGGGCTGTATGATTCTGACTGCAGTCTCCAAGTATGGCCCGGCCGGATGTAAAAAATCTAAACTGTTGTATATCAGATAAATGCCAGCTCCCGCAAGCATTCCTATTATCAGCATCCAGTCCTTGATGAATTTCTTGAATGTATATTTGTAGCTGGACATCTCCCGGGTGAAGGCTTATTATCTGGCGAGCTGGACGGCAGAAGCTACAGGCGTCCAATCACCCCACCAGTCTTCTGTCCCGTTCTGTACGTGGGTGCTGGCTTCGACTGTGATTGACTTTGGATAATTGTCAAAATTGGATGGTATGTTGATAAGGTAGACGTCGCTTCCGTCGTAAGTGAAAATCTCGCTTCCGACCACCTTGCCGTCGATTATTGTCCTGCACTCCCATTCGTAATAGAATGTTGACTTGGTCTCATAGAACTCATACTTGTATTTGACGAGATATATTCCGCCTTCGCTCGGGATGACAGCAGGGAGATTGTCAGGGCCGAAGACTGGTTCATAGTACGAGGTACTGCAGCCGGTAATACATATGAGCATTATTGCTGTCAAGGCAGCTATCAAGAGTCTTTTCATTTTGATAGTTGGTTTAATTTTCTCTGCAAATATACTATATTTGTGTCAATATGCGTAGTGTTATTTTTACTATACTGCTTCTATTGCTCGGAACAGAACTCTTTGCACAGACGAAAAAAGAGTTGACTATCGAGGCTGTTGCCGGATACAGTGATACCAGGAACTTGTATGGCGGAGCCGATATTTCCTTCGCCTTACGTTCAGATGCATCGTTAGCCATAGTTAATCTTGAAGCGTTGAGTTCCAAGGATTTAGCCATAGGCATAAGCGCTCGTCCGCAGTGGACATTAGGGAAAGGCCGTTTCTTCCTGGATGGTACGATGCATTCAAGGATGTTTGCATCTTATGAATGCTACGAGTTCGTTTATGCAGGAAGTGCTGCATTTGATTTCAGGCATTTCCTGGTTCAGGCAGGACTTTACTCAAGAATGATAGCTGACTCCAATATGAAATGGCATTCATTGGAGCAGATTAATTGCGAGCCTTTCAATCTGCTCTATCGTGTTTCACTGAAGCTGAAGGGAGACGGTGCCCCCTGGGATTTGGTAGCCACTTGCTCGGATTTTACTGAATATGAGTATGAAAGGCATTGGCAGCCCATTTTCTCACTGCAGGGCAGGTACAGGATTGACGAAAAGTTGGATTTATTGGCAGAGGGCGTGCTGAAGCCGGCAGGCATGTTCCACTTGGATGCTTCATTCTATGCTGCTTGGTTAAAACTTGGATTGAAATACACCTTCTAATTATGAGGAACTTGATGCTTAGTACGCTTACTCTTCCGCTGTTTGTACTGGCGTTGTCCTGCAGCGACAATCTTGATCTTAAGGGTATGTTTCTTCCTGTCTGTGAGGATGTTGATACCCGTTTTGAAGAGTCAATGGAGTATAATGACTCCCACGGTTATGAGACCGTATATGTTTCTAGTGATGACTATCGCTTCTATGTTATGACTGATATTCACGTGGATGCGAAGAGTGATAATCTTGAGAATTATGTAAGTGCTTGTGTTTCAGATTCAGAGGCTGCTCCTTTTTCGCTCTGCCTGGGTGATATGGTAAATGCCCGCGGGAATCAGGACCTTTTCTTCGGACAAGTGGAACCGCTTTTGGAGAACTCATATTTCTTCTCTGTGGTCGGTAATCACGATTTGTATTTTGACCAATGGCAGTATTATCGTGACGACTGGCATACTTCCACCTACTACTTCGAGGTCGTGACTCCTGGCGGAAAGAAGGATCTTTATATTGCTCTGGATTCTGCCAGCGGCAAGCTCGGCACCAAACAGCGAAAGTGGCTCGAAGCCCTTTTGAAGGACAAGAATAACGGAGAATACAGACATAAGATAGTCTTTACACATACCCATTTTTTCAAGAAGGACGAATCTCAGGGTCATACAAGCAATTTCAATATTGAGGAGACTTATGACCTGATGTCACTCTTTGCCGCTTATGGTATCGACCTTGTGCTCCAGGGGCATAGTCATCACAGGGATTTGTCCGTCTTTAAAGGAGTGAAGTATCTGCGTCTTGATGCGATGGAAGATCACTACAGCAATGCCTTCTATACCGTAATGGAGATGTCTGATGACATAACTTATGATTTCAGACCTGTAGGTAAGCAGGAAGCTGATATAAAGAATTGATTATGAGACTAGTAATTCAGAGAGTCAGCCACGCCTCGGTAGTCGTGGAGGGAAAGGAAGTTTCTTCGATAGCTAAAGGCTTGTTGATATTGGTCGGGGTGGAAAAAGGAGACACTGAAGACGATGCCAAATGGCTCGCCTCCAAGACGGCCGGAATGAGAATCTTTGATGATGCCGGGGGAGTAATGAACTGTAGTGTAGTGGACGTGGATGGAGAATTGCTCGCCATATCCCAATTCACTTTGACTGCTTCTACCAGAAAAGGGAACAGACCTTCATACATAAGAGCAGCCGGGCACGAACTGGCTATACCTCTTTATGAGAAATACTGTTCACTCCTGGCGGAGTCTGCGGGCCGCCCGGTATCGAAAGGCATATTCGGCGCCGATATGAAGGTAAGCTTGCTGAATGACGGTCCTGTAACCATCATCATCGACTCACGGATAAAGGAGTGAGCCGATGATGCGGTAAAAATAATATGGACTAACGGGTCCTGAAGATAGTTGCGTCTCTGTCCGGACCTACTGAAACGGTAGAAACCGGTACCCCTGTCTCCTGCTCAATGAAACTGATATAGTCCTTGAGTTCCTGTGGAAGCGCATCGTAGTCGCGAATGTCGTTGATGTCGCACTTCCATCCCTTGAATTCCTTGTAAACAGGCTCAATTTCAGTGTCGCAAGCCTCGTATGGGAACCAGTCTATGGTCTGTCCGTTAACCTTGTAACCTACAGCTACCTTGATGGTGTCGAAATCATTCATTACGTCAGCCTTCATCATAATGAGGGAGGTGGCTCCGTTCATCATTACTGTGTACTTCAGAGCCACGAGGTCAAGCCATCCGCAGCGACGTGGACGGCCTGTAGTAGCACCGAATTCGTGTCCTACCTGACGGAGTTTCTCACCGGTCTCATCAAAAAGTTCAGTAGGGAATGGACCGCTGCCCACGCGTGTACAATAAGCTTTGAAAATGCCATATACCTGTCCTATGTTTGAAGGCGCGACACCCAGTCCGGTGCAAGCTCCTGCGCACAGGGTGTTGGATGAGGTGACGAAAGGATAGGTTCCGAAGTCGATATCAAGGAGTGAACCCTGTGCGCCCTCGGCGAGTATGGCAGTATCCTTCTTGAGAAAGTCATTGACTACCACCTCATTATCTATGAACTCGAAGTCAGCGAGTTTCTTTACGCATTCCATCCATTTCTGCTCGTACTCAGAAAAATCGGCCTCATAATTCAAGGCCTTCAAGCTCTGGAGATGCTGTCCCTTCAGGGTATTGTACTTGGCTTCGAAATCTGCCGACTTTATATCTCCCACACGGAGTCCGGAACGGGCGATCTTGTCAGTATAGGCAGGACCTATGCCCTTGAGGGTGGAACCGATTTTGGACTTTCCCTTGGCAGCTTCATTTGCCGCATCGAGAGCCCTGTGGGTAGGGAGGATGAGATTAGCTCTTTTTGCTATTCTGAGTCGTGATGCCACATCGACACCCTTGGCCTCGATAGCTGAGATTTCTTCCATAAGGATGACAGGGTCAATGACAACGCCGTTACCGATGATGTTCACCGTTCCCTCGCGGAATATGCCTGACGGAACTGTGTGGAGCACAAAACTGTCGCCTGCGAAATGGATAGAATGACCTGCATTCGGGCCACCCTGGAAACGGGCAACCACATCATAGCCGGGAGTAAGTACGTCAACGACCTTACCTTTACCCTCGTCTCCCCATTGGAGACCGAGCACTACATCAACTTTCTTCATATAATCAAATCAGTTAATGCAACGTTTTTCCGTTGCATACAAATTTAATGATTTATTCTGTTATTCCCACGCGTTTGAAGATGTAATCTACATTCTTGAAATAGTATTCAAGAGTGAAGCAGGAACTTAGCTCTTCCTCGCTGAGCAGGCCCATAACCTTTTCATTCTCTTTGAGCAGGGTCTGGTAGTCGAGTCCTTCGCTCCAAGCCTTCATTGCCAGAGGCTGGACAGTATCGTATGCTTCCTCGCGGGCAAGTCCCTTACCGATAAGAGCGTTCATCACGCGTTGAGCGAAGATGACGCCATTGGTCTTGTAGATATTCTTGAGCATATTCTCTGGATATACGGTGAGATTCTCAAGTATGCCCTTGAAGCGGCAGAGCATATAGTCGAGCAGTTCAGTCGCGTCCGGCAGCATTATCCGCTCGGTGGAAGAGTGGGAAATATCCCTCTCATACCACAAAGCAACGTTTTCGCAGGCCGCTGACATATAGCCGCGCATTACTCTCGCACAGCCGCATATGTTCTCGGAGCTGATAGGATTGCGCTTGTGTGGCATTGCGCTGGAACCCTTCTGTCCCTTGCGGAAGGCTTCCTCTGCTTCGCGGACTTCCGTTCTCTGGGCATTTCTCACTTCAGTCGCCATTTGCTCGAGGGTTGAGGCAATGACTGCGAGGGTCGCCATATAGTATGCGTGACGGTCGCGTTGAAGCACCTGGGTGCTGATGTCAGCACTGCCGATTCCGAGATGCTCGCATACATAATCCTGGATGAAAGGAGGAATATTGGCGAAATTGCCCACGGCTCCGCTCATTTTTCCGCACTCAACTCCCTTGGCTGCATACTTGAAACGCTCGATATTGCGCTTCATCTCCTCATACCAGAGGGCCCATTTGAGACCGTAGGAGGTGATGTCAGCGTGGATTCCGTGGGTGCGGCCGATGCAAGGAGTGCTCTTGAACTCGAGAGCCCTTTTCCTGAGGACCCCGAGGAACTCTTCCATATCCTTGAGAAGGATTTCGTCAGCCTGTTTGAGCAAATATCCGTTGGCTGTATCCACGACATCGGTGGAAGTGAGTCCGTAATGAACCCATTTGCGCTCTTCGCCCAAAGTTTCGCTGACAGCGCGGGTAAAGGCTACCACATCGTGACGGGTCTGCTCTTCGATTTCGTAAATCCTGTCGATGTTGAAACTGGCTTTCTCCCATAGTTTCTTTACATCCTCCTCAGGTACGATGCCCAGCTTGCTCCAGGCTTCGCTTGCATAAAGCTCAACTTTCAGGTATGCATCGAACTTGTTCTGTTCTGTCCAAATGGCCCTCATACAGGGGCGTGAGTATCTTTCTATCATATGTCTTTGATAATCAATGCTTGAAGTGTCTTTCACCGGTAAAGAGCATAGTGATGCCATATTTGTTGGCTGCATCTATGCTTTCCTGGTCGCGTACGCTGCCTCCAGGTTGTACAATGGCCTTGATGCCATACTGGGCTGCGGAATCAACACTGTCTCCGAACGGGAAGAAGGCATCCGAACCCATAACGAGCCCCTCGTTCCTGATGTCTTTGCCTGCAGCAGCCAGGGTAGCCTCAGCCTGCTTGAGGGCAATGTTGGCCGATCCAACGCGGTTCATTTGGCCAGCTCCTACTCCGAGAGTCATACCGTCCTTAACGACAACGATAGCGTTGGATTTGATGTGCTTTACGATTCTCCAGGCAAAGTCCATATCTACAAGCTGAGCCTCAGTAGGTTTGGTCTCGGTGATGCACATATCGGCTGTAGGAGCTACGATGTTTGTGTCCTGCTCCTGGACAAGCATACCTCCGTTAACGCTGACATACTGGGTCTGAGGCTTGTTGTCCCTGGTCATATCCACTTTCAGGAGGCGGAGGTTCTTCTTTGTACAGAGAACTTCAAGTGCTCCTTCGGAAAATGACGGGGCCATAATGATTTCAAGGAAGATTGGTTTCATCAGCTCTGCGACTTCGCGTGTGAGTTCGCGGTTGACTGCAACTATTCCTCCGAAGATGCTCACTTTGTCAGCCTCGTAGGTTTTCTCCCAGGCCTCCTTGATATCTGCTCCTATGGCGGCACCACAAGGATTCATATGCTTGAGACCGACACAGAAAGGAACATCGAACTCGCGGACTATGTTCAGGGCTGCATTGGCATCCTGTATATTGTTGTATGAGAGCTCCTTGCCGTTGAGCTGTTCAGCTGTCGCCAATGAGAAGGAAACAGGCTTGAGCGCAGAATAGAACTTGGCTGACTGGTGAGGATTTTCACCGTAGCGGAGTGTCTGCTTGAGGTCATACTCGAGGAAAAGTTTCTCGTTGAGGCCAGCTTTTTCACGCATCCAGGATGCAATCATCATATCATACTCCGCAGTATGGGTATATGCCTTGGCTGAGAGCTGAAGGCGTGTTTCGCGACTGGTATCCCCATTGGCCTCAAGTTCCTTTATTACGGTATCGTAATCTTCCGGGTTGACGACAATTACCACTGATTCCCAGTTCTTGGCTGCAGAACGTACCATTGAAGGTCCGCCTATGTCAATGTGCTCAATTGCATCTTCCATTGTAACGTCAGGCTTGGCAATCGTGGCTGCGAAAGGATAGAGATTGACGCATACAAGGTCGATGTACTCTATACCGTTCTCCTTGAGCTGCTGACGGTGGCTTTCGAGATCGCGTCTGCCGAGGAGGCCTCCGTGAACCTTAGGATGGAGGGTCTTAACGCGTCCGTCGCAGATTTCGGGGAATCCTGTTATCTCGCTGATTCCAATAGTCTTGACTCCATTGCTTTCAAGGAGTTTCTGAGTTCCCCCGGTGGCAATAATCTCCCAACCGAGGTTTACGAGCTTCGAGGCGAACTCAACTACGCCTGTCTTGTCGCTCACACTGAACAATGCTCTTCTGGCCATTTATCTTGATTCTTTATTGTTTATACTTCTTTTGTAGGTTTAAACGCTATTTGACCTGCCAGCCGATGTCGCTGCGATGGAATAGCTTGTCGCAATGGACTTTGCCTGCGGCAATGTTCGCTTTCGCTCTGGCTTCCACCACGCTGTCTCCCTTGCAGACCACCATCATCACGCGACCGCCCGCTGTCTTGTATCCGTTTTCGGATGCAGCTGTTCCCATATGATAGATGTGTGCGTCAATGTCAGCGTCAATGCTGATAGGGCAGCCCTTTTCGTATGAACCCGGGTATCCTTTCGAAGCAAGGACAATTCCGAGTATTGCGCTGTCACACCATTTCAACTCACCGGCAGGCTCGCGACCTTCGGCAATTGCACTGAATATGTCGTAGATATCGCTTTCCATAAGAGGAAGCACCACCTCAGTCTCGGGGTCTCCGAAACGTGCATTGAACTCGATGACCTTCACTCCGTCTCCGGTCTTCATCAGACCTCCATAGAGTACGCCGGTAAGAGGATAACCCTCGGCAACCATTGCGTCAGCTGTCTTCTGAAGCACTTCCCTGAGTGCGAAATCAGTGTCCTCACTAGTGATGAAAGGAAGAGGAGAGTATGCTCCCATACCGCCAGTATTTGGGCCCATATCGCCGTCAAAGGCTCTTTTGTGGTCCTGGGCAAGGGGCATAGGATAAACCTTGCTGCCATTGACAAAGCACATAAAGGAGAATTCCGGTCCTTCAAGATAGTCTTCCACTACGACTTTTCCCTTTCCGAAACGGTCGTCGAGAAGCATATCCTTCAATGCAACCTCGGCTTCTTCCCGGTTCTGGGCGATTACAACTCCCTTTCCGGCTGCAAGTCCGTCATATTTGAGGACTGCCGGGAACGAACCTGCATTGACATAGGAAAGAGCCTCGTTGAAGTCGGAGAATGAACGGTATGAAGCCGTAGGGACTCCGTATTTGCTCATTATCTCCTTGGCGAATTCCTTGCTGGTCTCAATGCGTGCGGCTGCCTTGGTATGGCCGAAGATGCTGAGTCCGTTGGCTCTGAAACAGTCAGCAATTCCTGCTGCGAGCGCCACCTCCGGACCCACTACCGTGAGATCAATGGCATTCTCCTTTGCAAAGGAGAGGAGGGAATCGACGTCGGTTTCCTTGATTGGAGTGCACTCGGCCTGCTGTGCGATGCCGGCATTGCCCGGTGCACAATATATTTTTTCTACCTGGGGAGAACGGCTCAATGCATCCACAATAGCGTGGCATCTTCCGCCTCCGCCCACTACGAGAACTTTCTTCATCTGTCCTGTGCTTAGTTTATTTCTACCTTGCCGCTATCTGTGATGGTACCGATGATGCTGGCTTTTTCACCTGCTGCAGTGAGTATGTCTATGGCTTTCTGAGCCTCTGATTCATCAAGAGCGATGACCATACCGATACCCATATTGAAGATGTTGAACATCTCGCGATGAGGAATATTGCCATACTTCTCGAGGAAGCGGAAAACAGGGAGTATCTCCCAGCTGCCTTCCTTTATGTCGAGACCCTGGCCTTCGTGGAGTATTCTAGGGATGTTTTCGTCGAATCCGCCACCGGTGATGTGTGCAACACCGTGTACGTCGCAGTTCCTGATGACCTCAAGTACTTGTTTTACGTAAATCCTTGTAGGAGTGATGAGTACGTCACCGATTCTGCGTTCTCCGAAGAATTCTTCGCATTTGTCGGTGTATTCGAAACCGGCGTCAGCAACAACCTTTCTGACGAGTGAGAAACCGTTGGAGTGAACACCTGTCGATGCGATTCCTACAAGAACGTCACCGGACTTTACCTTGCTGCCGTCGATGAGCTTTGACTTCTCTACACAACCCACTGTAAATCCTGCGATGTCATATTCTCCGCCCTCATACATACCCGGCATCTCGGCTGTCTCACCTCCTACAAGGGCACAGCCTGCCTGGCGGCAGCCTTCAGCCACACCGGCAACAATGGCTTCAACCTTTGCAGGTTCATTGTGTCCGACTGCTACATAGTCAAGGAAGACAAGAGGTTCAGCTCCCTGTGCGAGTACGTCATTCACGCACATTGCCACCGCGTCGATACCGACGGTGTCGTGCTTGTCGAGTGCGAACGCAATCTTGAGTTTGGTTCCCACACCGTCAGTTCCGCTGACGAGAACGGGCTCCTTGTATCCGAGCGATGCGAGGTTGAACATTCCTCCGAATGAGCCGATATTGCCCATCGAACCTTTGCGCTGGGTGGATGCGACATGTTTCTTGATACGTCTTACAACGTCGTAGCCGGCTTCAAGATTCACTCCGGCATTTTCATAAGTCTTGGCCATATGATGATTTCTGTTGTTATTCTCCCTTGAAATAGCTTACAGCATTTTCGAAAATACTCTGATGGCGTTCGCCCGCAATGTTCTTGAACAGGTTCTGCTCGTAGCGCTCAGAGTGTCCCATTTTTCCAAGTATCTGTCCGTCAGGGCTTATGATACCCTCGATGGCGTAGTTGGAACCGTTAGGATTCATAGGTGACTCCATTGTAGGAACTCCGCTCTCCGGATCTGCGTATTGGAAGGCAACCTGCTCGTTCGCGAAGAGTTCTGCCGCGAGTTCAGGACTTACGGTGAACTTGCCCTCTCCGTGGCTCATAGCGATGCTGTGAAGCTCGCCCGGCTGGAAGCTCTTGAGCCAAGGGGACTTGTTGGTAGCCACCCTGGTGGTGACCATCTGCGAAACGTGGCGGTTGATATTGTTCCTGAACAGGGTAGGAGACTGTGCGCAGAGTCTGCCGCTTCTTCCATATGGAAGGAAACCTGACTTCACGAGAGCCTGGAATCCGTTGCAGATTCCAAGAATGAGTCCGCCACGGTCAAGCAGTGCGTCAATTGCCTTGGCAATCACGTCGTTGATGAGCACGCTGGCGATGAACTTTCCGCTTCCGTCCGGTTCGTCTCCCGATGAGAATCCGCCCGAGAGCATAAGTATGTTCGCATTGTCAATCTCTGCCTTCATCCTGTTGATTGATTCGAGCACATCCTCTGGGGTCTGGTTGCAGAATACTCCGAAATGTACCTCCGCACCTGCCTTTCTGAAGGCCTTGGCCGAATCGTAATCGCAGTTTGTTCCCGGGAACACCGGTATGTAAACGAGCGGCTTCTCTACAGGTGCACCGCTGTATTTCATTGTCTTGACGCTCTTCTGCGCAAGCGGTTTGTACTCGATGTCAGTGACTCTGCTGTCAGGCTCGGCAGTCATTGCGAAGATCTTGTGGTGCTTCTCGAGATATGCCTTCTCGAGGCTCTCGAGTGCGATGGCATTGCCATTGACAACAATAGTTTTGTCGGCGCTGACTTCTCCGACGAGGATGGCGTTGTCGATGTTCAGCTTGCTGTCCGTTTCAACGAGTATTGAACCGTAGCTGTAGTTGAACAGTTCGGATTCGTCGGCATTGATGGTCGCGCCCAGTGCATTGCCGAATGCCATCTTGCAGACAGCTTCAGCGAGACCGCCTTCGGTGAGGGCGAACGCCGCTTTGATTCTGCCTTCGTCGACAGCGTCCTCGAGAGCTGCCCAGTTCTTTTTGAGCTGCTCAGTATCTGGCATATGGTTGGCGAGTGGAGTGTGCTTCACGAGGTAGAGCCTGTCTCCTGCGCATTTGAAGTCGCTCGAGATGACCTTGCCGGCATTGACGGTGGTGATACCGAATGCCACGAGGGTAGGAGGGACGCTGATGTGCTCGAAGGTGCCGCTCATCGAATCCTTTCCTCCGATTGAAGGAAGACCGAGGGCAATCTGCATCTTGAGCGAACCGAGAAGCGCTGACATCGGTTTACCCCAGCTGTGAGGGTCGGCGGTCATACGCTCGAAGTACTCCTGGTATGAAAATCTCATACCTTCATAGCGTCCTCCGGCAGCGACAACCTTGGCGCAAGCCTCCACGACAGCATAAGCTGCTCCGTGATAAGGGCTCCAGCTTGAGATGATCGGGTTGAAACCGTAGGCCATCATACTGGCTGTATCTGTATAACCGAAAGTAGGGAGCTTCTGGACGGAAACCTGGGTTTCGCTGGCCTGGCGCTTTCCTCCGTAAGGCATAAGCACTGTTGAACGGCCGATGGTGGCGTCGAACATCTCCACGAGGCCCTTCTGAGAGCAGACGTTTGCGCTGCCCATAAGACTGTGGAATTTATCATTCAGATTATCTCCTGCATATTCTGGGCAAGGGAAGGCATCCTCCACAGGATTGATTGTCGCCTTGGCATAATGGGTAGCGCCAGCACTGTCTATGAAAGAGCGTGAGAGGTCGGCGACTATCTCGCCATTGTTGAACATTCTCATTCTTCCGCGGTCAGTGACATCGGCAACGTGGGTTACTTCAATGTTTTCCTCGCGACAATATGACTCGAACTCAGCCCTGTCCTTCGCTTCGACCACTACCGACATTCTCTCCTGTGACTCGCTGATGGCAAGCTCGGTGGAGTTGAGACCGCGGTACTTGACAGGAACTCTGTCAAGGTAGATATCCAGACCGTCAGTGAGTTCGCCTATGGCTACGCAAACACCGCCGGCTCCGAAGTCGTTTGATTTCTTGATGAGGCGTGTAACCTCCGGACGGCGGAAAAGCCTTTGTATTTTCCTTTCTTCAGGAGCATTTCCCTTCTGTACTTCACTTCCGCAGGTTTCGAGAGACGCTTCCGTGTGTTCCTTTGAAGATCCGGTGGCTCCGCCGATGCCGTCACGACCTGTGCGGCCGCCGAACATAAGTATCACGTCTCCGGGAGCAGGTGACTCGCGTCGTACGTCCTCAGCCTTCACCGCACCTACGACTGCACCGATTTCAAGTCTCTTGGCAGTGTATCCCTGGTGATAGATTTCACGGACAAAGGTGGTGGCGAGGCCGATCTGGTTTCCATAGCTTGAATAACCTGCAGCCGCCTTCTTGGAAATGACCTTCTGAGGAAGCTTGCCCGGAATGGTGTCCGCCACTTCCTTCCAGATGTCACCTGCACCTGTGACACGCATCGCCTGATAGACATAGCTACGTCCGGAGAGAGGGTCGCGGATTGCGCCACCGAGACAAGTGGCCGCACCGCCGAAAGGCTCGATTTCAGTAGGGTGGTTATGGGTTTCGTTCTTGAACTGTAGCAACCATTTCTCAATCTTGCCGTCTACATCCACGTCAACATAGATGCTGCAGGCGTTGTTCTCTTCGCTGACCTCCATATCGTCGAGCAGGCCCTTTGACTTCAGGTAGCGTGCTCCGATGGTGGCCATATCCATAAGGTTGAGGCCTTTCTTTGTACGTCCGAGCTCCTCGCGCATCTTGAGATACATCCTGTAGGTGCCGTCGATGTCCTCCTTGATGAAGGATTCATCGATGTTGATTTCCGTGAGTTCGGTTGTGAAGGTGGTGTGGCGGCAATGGTCACTCCAATATGTGTCGAGTATCCTGAGCTCGGTCTCGGTAGGGTTTCTCTTCTCTGCAGTGAAGTACTTTACAACCTCATTGAGGTCATCAGCGTTCATTGCCAGTCCGTTGTCCTTGCAGAACTTCGCGAGATCCTCCTCTTTCATATCAATGAAACCACTGAGATCCTGGAGAGGCTTCACGTCTGCAATCTCATTCTCTACAAGCTTGTTGAGGTCCTTCTCACGGCACTCCACCTTGTTGATCATATACTTGCGTATCGCTTCGTATTCTTCCTCATTGATGCTGTTGTCGAAAATGAGGAGACGTGAGCTCTTGATTCTGACATTCGCATTCGGATCCATAAGTTTGACGCAGTCCACGGCAGAGGATGCTCTCTGGTCAAACTGGCCCGGAAGATATTCTATTGCCAGAAACTTGCCCTCCTCAAGGGAGCAGTCATCGGTGACATCGTCAGTGACTATCTCTCCGAATACCTTGTACCTGCATTTCTCGACAAGCTCCGGAGTAAAACCGAAGAGGTCATATACATTGATCAGTCTCAGACTGTTGAGACGGATCTGAAGATTTTCAACGAGTTCCTTTCTGAGGCTGTCAGCCTCTACTCTGAAGGACTCTTTTTTCTCGACGAAAAGTCTGCAATTCATGCTGGATAAATGTTGATTATTGGATAGTGGCGTCAAGCACCTTCTGGGTCTGTTTCTTTCTGAATTCGACGAGCTTCTCGGCAAGTCCTTCGTCACTCAGGGCCAGGATGGATACTGCATAGAGGGCTGCATTCTTGGCACCATCAATGGCCATAGTGGCTACAGGAATGCCAGAAGGCATCTGAACTGTTGACAAGAGGGAATCAAGGCCGTTGAGCTTCGACTTGATAGGTACACCGATAACCGGGATGGTGGTCATTGCGGCAATGACACCAGCCAAATGTGCAGCACCGCCTGCTCCGGCAATAATGACTCCGAAGCCGTTTGCCTTCGCATTCTTGGCGTAGTCAGCGGCCAGGTCCGGTGTCCTGTGCGCGCTCATGATCCTGGTTTCACAAGTGATGCCGAATTCTTCGAGGGTTTCGGCAGCGGCTGACATTACACCCCAGTCGCTAGTTGACCCCATAATCAAACCTACCTTCATATTATCTGTTATGGATTGTTACTTCAAGTTTTTCATAAGCTCTTTCCGCCTTGGCAAGAGCCTTTTCAACAGTTTCGTCAGTAGCGAGGATGACACCGAATCTTCTGTGTCCCTTCACTTCAGGTTTTCCAAAGAGCCTGATCTGCACTCCTTCCTCCTCAAGCACTTTTTCGAGATTGCCGAACTCGACCTTGTCAGTGTCTCCTTCCACTACAATCGCCTTCGATGCACTAGGCCCGAAGAAGCGGACTGACGGAACAGGCAGACCGAGCAATGCACGCGCGTGCAGGGCAAACTCTGAAAGGTCCTGTGAAATCATTGTCACCATTCCGGTATCGTGAGGACGAGGGGATACCTCGCTGAAAATCACCTCATCGCCCTTGATGAACATCTCCACACCGAAAATGCCGTATCCGCCAAGCGCTCCGGTAATGGCTGTGGCAATCTCCTTGGCCTTCGCCAGTGCTGCGGGACTCATAGCCTGAGGCTGCCAGGATTCGCGGTAGTCACCGTCCACCTGATGGTGTCCGACAGGCTCCAGTATTGTAGTTCCGGCGCAATGGCGCACGGTAAGCAGTGTAATCTCGTAATCGAACTTCACGAAAGCCTCGACTATTACCCTGCCGGCTCCGGCCCTTCCGCCATCCTGCGAAATGTGCCAGGCCTTGTCAATATCCTCTTCGCATTTGACTGTACTCTGTCCGTGTCCTGATGAACTCATAACCGGTTTTACAACACAAGGAATGCCGACAGTTCTGACAGCTTCGACAAATTCCTCATAGTTGTCAGCGAATACATATTTGCTGGTTGGAAGACCGAGTGTTTCTGCAGCAAGCCTTCTGATACCCTCCCTGTTCATAGTGAGCAGGGCTGCGCTTGCGGTCGGGGTAACGTGGTATCCTTCTTTTTCGAGCTCTACAAGGGTAGGGGTGGCAATAGCCTCAACTTCCGGAATAATATGGTCCGGTTTCTCAAGTTCAATGATCTCACGGAGCTTCTTTCCGTCGAGCATAGAGAGGGTATGCGACCTGTGAGCTATCTGCATAGCAGGTGCATTTTCATATCTGTCGAGTGCGATAACCTCCACTCCATAGCGCTGCAGTTCGATTGCAAGCTCTTTGCCGAGCTCACCTGAGCCGCACAGCAAAGCTTTTTTTGCAACCGAAGTCAATGGTGTTCCGATTTTTGTCATGTGGTCTATTAATCTTCTTTTTGATGAAACAGCGAAGACACTGATTCCTCGAACTGGCTGTTCTCCTGAGTCAGGGTATAGGCAGAAGATCCGTCGAAGCAGTGTGTACAGATTTTGCATTTTGGCAGTCCGATTGACTCAACCAGAATCTCGATAGTGCTGAATTTCAACGAGTCGAGACTAAGTTCCTTGGCAATCTCATCCACCATAGCATTGTATTCAGGACTTCCAGTGGTTGCATATGCTTCCACATTCTTGTTTATATCTCCCTCGAACTGGCGTATTACCCTTCTGGTAATAAGTTCCAATTCGCTTTTGCTTGCCGAGAAGTTGACGAAAGGACAGGCGTAAATCAGCGGAGGACAGGCTATCCTCATATGTACTTCCTTTGCTCCCAGTTCCTTGAGTATCTTGGTGTTGTCCTTCAGCTGGGTACCGCGAACTATAGAGTCGTCACAGAACAGCACCCTCTTTCCTTCGAGTATGGCCTTGTTCGGGATAAGTTTCATCTTCGCCACCAAATCTCTCATAGACTGGTCGCTTGGCATAAAGGATCTCGGCCAGGTAGGGGTGTACTTGGCAATAGCGCGCTGGTAAGGGACTCCGTGGCCCTCGGCGTAACCGGTGGCCATACCTATACCGCTGTCAGGTATGCCGCAGGCGCAATCCACTTCGACATCATCAGCCTGGCCCATCGCCCTTCCGCATTCGTTACGGACGTACTCGGCGTTTCTGCCTTCGTAGCAGCTGGTAGGGAAGCCGTAATAAACCCAGAGGAAAGAGCAAATCTGCATCCCTTTGTTGGGTTTGCGCAATACTTCCATTCCGTTTTCGCGAATTTTCACAATCTCGCCGGGGCCGATGAAGCATTCTGTTTTGTATCCCAGATTCGGGAATGCGCTTGTCTCAGTAGTCGCCGCCATAGCTCCATCCTTGCTGCCTATTGCAATAGGGGTGCGCCCCCAACTGTCGCGTGCAGCTATTATTCCATCTTCGGTGAGAAGGAGCATAGAGCAGGATCCTTTGATGCTTCTGAAGACGTTCTCAATGCCATCAACGAAATCCCTGCCCTTGATGATGAGCAGCGCAATCAGTTCAGTAGGGTTGATTCTGCCGCTGCTGAACTCGCTCAAGTGCATATTTTCATTCAGAAGATTTTCAGCAAGCTGCTCAAGGTTGTTCACCTTGGCTACTGTGACCAGGGCGAAGCGTCCCAGATGGGAATTCATAAGCATAGGCTGAGCATCGGTGTCTGAAATGACTCCGATGCCGGCATTGCCCTTGAACTTGGACAGTTCACTTTCAAAGCGTGTCCTGAAATAGGTGTTTTCCAGATTATGTATGCTGCGATAAAAGCCATCAGACTTGCTGTATGTGGCCATACCGCCGCGTTTGGTGCCTAAATGTGACTGATAATCAGTACCATAGAACAGGTCGGTGGAGCATTTCTCCTTAGCGATTGTTCCAAAGAATCCTCCCATTGTCCAATATCAGTTACAGGTCACTACTTCAGTTTGGATAGACAATCCGCTACGTTCTTCTCCATCTGTTCGACGGTGTACTCCTCACGGGTGAAAGGCTCTCCAACTATATTCTCATAAAGTTCGACATATCTGTCGGTGATACCTTTGACTATCTCTGGAGTCATTTCCGGAACCTTCTGTCCCTCCAGCCCCTGAAAGCCGTTGGCCATCAGCCACTCACGTACGAACTCCTTGGAAAGCTGCTTCTGATGTTCGCCTTTCGCCAATCTCTCCTCATATCCGTCAGCGTAGAAGTAGCGTGAAGAATCAGGGGTATGGATTTCGTCCATCAGGTATATCTTACCGTCCTTCTTTCCGAACTCATATTTGGTATCGACCAGAATGAGCCCCTGCTTTGCAGCGATTTCCGTTCCTCTCTCAAAGATGGCACGGGTGTATTTCTCAAGCTGCTCATACTCTTCCCTTGTGGCAATGCCCATTGCTATTACATCTTCCTTGCTGATGTCCTCATCGTGACCTTCTGCAGCCTTCGATGTAGGGGTGATGATAGGTGTAGGAAACTTCTGGTTCTCAACCATCCCGTCAGGGAGCTCAACACCGCAGAGTGTGCGCTTGCCGGCCTTGTACTCTCTCCAGGCGTGACCTGCGAGGTAACCGCGGATGACCATCTCGACTTTGAAAGGCTCGCACTTGTAGCCGACGGTGACATTTGGATCCGGAACTGCAATCTTCCAGTTCGGAAGTATATCCGCTGTTGCGTCCAGGAAGCGTGCTGCAATGCGGTTCAGAACCTGTCCCTTATATGGGATGCCCTCCGGAAGCACTACGTCAAATGCGGAGATGCGGTCTGAAACGACCATAACTAGATACTTGTCATCGATGTCATAGACATCACGGACCTTACCGACATACTTTCCCTTCTGTCCTTCAAAGTGGAAATCGGTGTTAACAATGGCTTTCATTATGTAAGTGGAATTTTACTAACAAGTCACAAATATACATCCTAAAATCGGGATGTGCAATGAAACGAAAGGTGCATTTATCAACAACTTATTCCACATATTGTTCTTTATCGTTTTACTGAGTATCCAATGCAGGCTGCATTTCTTCAACCTTCGGTGTAGGTTTGTTGATGATGTTCACATTGGACGATCCGAGACGTATTTTCAGCCAGTTTTCTATTGTCTCAATCGAGCTGCTGTTCAGTAGAGGTTTGCTGTAGACTATGGCTATGATTTCCTCCTTGGTAGCATCCGATTCCAGCATTGAACTTTGGCCCCGGGTCAGAACAACGCCTGTTACATTGCTGTATTGTGCGCCCAGTTCACGGGCAATGAGTGAAACCGGCATTTCTTTGGACCTGTAGGCATCAAGCTCCATTTCAAGTTCCTTGATGGTCTCTTCTCTTGCCTGTAGGCGTTTCTCGTTCTGTTCGTATATGCTTCTTACTATCTCTTCATCCGAGATAGGCACGTTCTGAATGGCGGCATCCTCCCTGAAAACAATTTGTGAACGGGTTATGCCGTGGTTTTCGGCGCTTTGATAGATTCTTTCCTTCTGGAGATCGTCAAGCAACTCTCCGGCCATAAAGAGCTCGATGGTGGCAGGTTTGCTGGAAAGGTTGGTCTTATGGTCGTATATGTAACTCTTTCCTATGCTCTTGTTTTCGGAGACTATCATCGCCGCATAGCGGTTGAAATTGCTCTCTTTTACTACCTTGATGGCGGAAAGAATGCTCGGGACTATGATGACGAGCATTAGGAAGGCAATGGTCCTGGTGCGGCGCTTGTCAAGTTTTGCATCTTCCAGCTTCACGACAGGGAAGGACAGGTATTTGGTGGTCAGGAAGGTCGCGAGAGCAATGAAGATACAGTTAATCATAAAGAGATACAGGGCTCCGATGAAACTGCTGAAATCCAGATTGGCAATGCTGTAGCCGACTGTACAGAGCGGCGGCATCAAGGCAGTGGCAATGGCTACTCCGCTCAGCACCACACCCCTTTCCTTACGGCAGGTCTCCACCATTCCGGCTATACCTCCGGCAAAGGCGATGAGTACATCGTAAATGGTAGGATTGGTCCTGGCGAGGAGTTCTGTCGGATGCTCCAAGGTAAGAGGCGATACGATGAAGTACAGCGTGGAAGCCAATATGGACACAATGACCATTACAAGGAAGTTTTTCAAGGCATTCTTCAGCAAATCGGTATCATTGGTGCCGAGACCGAGTCCGAAGCCGATGATAGGTCCCATAAGAGGGGAAATGAGCATCGCGCCTATGATGACAGGGATGGAGTTGACGTTCAAACCTATCGATGCGATAACGATGGCGCAGATGAGAATTATGACGTTCGGTCCTCTGAAATATATGTTTTTCTTGATTGAAATGCTTGCGCTTTCAGTGTCAATCTGATCTGACATGCTCAATATCGAGCGGAGATATGCTGAAAATTTGTTCATGGTTCCGGTCTGTTTTGGTGCCGCAACGGTCGCGGCCTGGTTCCTCGCCTGCAAAAAATATGCGAGAGCTGCTTTCTGACATTCGGGCACAAAGCTTATCTTTGCGGGGAAAAAAGAGCTGGCAATGAGATTTCAAACTGACAAAAAGACAGTTATGCTGTTGGAGGCTGAAGGCAAGGTGGGGGACGCTGTCCGCCGCAGTCTTGAGCGTAAGGGCATCAGAGTGCTCCTTTCCCCTGTGAAGGCTGATGACAGCGGCTTCCTTCGCTTGCTCGAGGAGTCGGGTGCTGGAGTGGTGCTGCCTGTCTTTCATCCCGAGATCCTTGCCTCGAGGCTTGACTGCCTTCCTCCAGGGGTAATTGCTCCTATTGACAGCCTCGAAAAAATAGAACTCCTGGACAATAAAATCAGCTCCGTTGCTCTCGCATCTGAACTTGGACTGCCCTTGCCGGAGTTGTACTCTTCTCCCGAACAGATAGAACGCTATCCCGTGGTGTTCAAGCGTTCCAAGGGTCTTGGAGGCTCCGGAGTTTATTTCCCGAAGGACAGAACGGCATTGGAGCATCTTCTGGCGACATCCGGCCGATCATCTGCGCTGGTGATGGAGTATATCGATGGCTGGGACTGTTCGGTGGATGCGCTGCGTTGGGGCACTTTTTTCTATGGCTCCGCGTACAGGACAATATTGCCCCGTCGCAAAGGCAGTTCCATACTTCGCAAGAGCATAGTCGCGCCGGAACTTGTGGCAATGACTCGCAGGATTCTGGAATATATTGATTTTCAGGGAGTTTGCGGAGTGGATTTTCGCATTGGTAGAGACGGCCGCGCCTATTTTCTGGAGTGCAACCCCCGTTTCTCGGGAGGCGTCGCCACTCAGATACAAAGCGGCTTTGACCAGCCTTTCCTTTGGTGGGAACTTGCGACCGGTCAAAGCCTTGATTCTGAATCCATCCGTTTCAGGGCAGGGAAGTACAGTGTGGACAGTCCCTTGCTGGCCCGGAGGCGTAGATGAAAGTTTTCTCTTAGAGATCAAGCTTTGGAAGCTGTGAGAGATACTCGGCAATGGTCTCGTCAGAAGGTGTTTCGTCAGTCATAACTCCAGTATTGTACTTTTCGTATGCGACAAGGTCGAAGTATCCAGTTCCTGAAAGGTTGAAAACTATGGTCTTGGCCTCGCCCGTTTCCTTGCACTTGAGGGCTTCGTCTATTGCCACCTTGATGGCGTGGCTGCTCTCTGGAGCCGGAAGTGTTCCTTCAGCGCGGGCGAAAGTGACTGCAGCCTTGAATACATCGGTCTGCTCAACGGCACGGCACTCGAAAAGTCCATCGTGATAAAGCTGTGAAAGTATGGTGCTCATTCCGTGGAAACGGAGACCTCCGGCGTGGTTCGCAGATGGAATGAACTGACTTCCAAGAGTATACATCTTGGCCAAAGGACAGATTCTGCCTGTATCGCAGAAATCGTATGCAAATTTTCCCTTGGTAAAGCTTGGACACGATGCAGGTTCCGCAGCTATGATTTTGTAGTCAGCCTCTCCGCGAAGCATCTCACCCATAAATGGAGCGGCAAAACCTCCCAGATTCGAACCTCCGCCTGTGCAGGCGATAAGGATGTCTGGCTTGATGTCGTATTTCTTCAGTGCTGTCTGGACTTCCTGGCCTATGATTGACTGATGGATGAGCACCTGGTTCAGCACGGAACCGAGCACATATCTGTAGCCCTCGTTGCTCACAGCCGTTTCCACGGCTTCTGAGATTGCGCAGCCGAGACTTCCGGTCGTTCCCGGATGCTCCTCAAGGATCTTGCGTCCCACGGCAGTGGTATTGGAAGGTGAAGGAGTAACATTGGCTCCGAAGGTACGCATAACCTCACGGCGGAAAGGTTTCTGCTCATATGAACACTTTACCATAAAGACTTTGCAGTCAAGTCCGAAGTATGCACTGGCCATACTCAGTGCGGTTCCCCATTGTCCTGCTCCTGTTTCGGTGGTGATTCCCTTCAGTCCCTGCTTTTTGGCATAGTATGCCTGTGCAATAGCAGAATTAAGCTTGTGGCTGCCTGAGGTGTTGTTTCCCTCAAACTTGTAGTAAATCTTGGCCGGGGTGTCGAGAGCTTTCTCAAGGAAGTATGCCCTTACCAGAGGGGAAGGACGGTACATTTTGTAGAAGTCGAGCACCTCTTTAGGGATGTCGAAATATCTGGTGTCATTGTCAAGTTCCATCTTGTTGAGCTCTTCGCAGAAAATCGGATTGAGATCTTCTACGGTAAGAGGCTGGAGGGTGGCAGGATTGAGAAGCGGTGCCGGCTTGTTCTTCATATCCGCGCGGACATTATACCATTGTCTTGGAATCTCGTTTTCTTCAAGGTAGATTTTGTAAGGAATTTTCTTTTCCATAGTAATGTTTATTAATTGGTTGTTTTGGAATTAGCAAAAAAAGAAAGGACCCAGTCGTAATCCGGCTGAGTCCTATATATCACTGCAATATACGGCGGCAGAACCTTTTACGACCATTTCAGCTGTAAAGGGCACCACCACCAATATTTGTTGATATTCATCATAATTACTACGTGTGTCTTAGGCAAATATGGATAACAAAAATTGAAAATGCAAGACTTTTAAAAAGATTTTATGAATTTTTTAAAGTATGAACAGGAATCGTGCTCCTCCGGTATAGGAAGTGTCCAGTTTGACGCTTCCGTTGAGGTTTTCAGCGATCACGTTGCAAATGTTGAGACCCAGACCGGAGCCCTGTACCATATTGTCAAGTTTCTTGAATCTCTCAAAAATATCCTGAGCCATCTCAGGAGGTACGCCGCTGCCTGTATCTGTAACGGAGAAAGTCAGGTGCCCCGGATTCTCGGTCTTAGACAGGTGCAGATGTATCTCTCCATCGGATGTGTGTTTGCAGGCATTTGTAAGATAGTTGATGAGGACCTGCTGTATGCGCCTTCCATCAGATACTATCGAATATGAATCGTCAAGTTCTGTTGTGAAATAGAGTCTGACCTTGTCCGGGCACCTGATTTCGGCTATCTGCAGCGAACTGCGGCAGATTTCATTCACAGCTACTTGCGTCTTGTTGATGCGGAACTGGCCGTGCTCGTCATCTGATACATCCAGAATGTCATCAATGAGCATTGAAAGCATATTGAAACTGTTGTGGATGTAATTTATGTATTCATCCTTCTCCTTGTCGCTTATGAAGCCTTCAGGCTGGCCGAGCAGCTGTGAGAAGCCGAACATCGCGTTCAGTGGAGTCCTGATTTCGTGACTCATGTTCTGGAGCAGGGTAGTCCTGAGTGTAATGGCTTCCTTGCTCTGCTTCAGTTCGTTATGAATTCTCACTTCGACTTGTTTTTGGGTGTCGATGTCATTCAGTCCCAGGATGAAATGACTCACGTTTCCATTGCTGTCACGGTCACAGACTATGATCTTCAGTTCATTCCATTTATCTTCATTGTCAAGGAACTGCAGGGTCAGCCTGTTCTTGTATGCGAATCTGTTGTCTATTGTATTCAAATCCAGGAAGTCCTTCACTTTTGCCTCGAAATCATTTCTTGCGAGATTGTGCCAGAACAGTGTCCTTATGGTGTCGAAGTCGCCCGCATTTGGAATATCTTTCCGGAACATGGAACCGTTTGTAACATATGAGGTATATGAATGGGATTTGATATCTATATAGTACAGGCAACGGTAAGTGTCAGCCAAGGCGTTTACAACAAGGGAATTCTCCTTCTCTCTCAGTACCTGGTCCGTGACATCGGTGTGGTATCCCATTATGATGTATCCCTTTCCAGGAATTTTCTGGCCCACTCCACCGCAACGCACGTATCTCTCACCGAGTTCCGGATGTATCCATTTGTAAGTATTCTCGTCGTGTTTGCCTTGCATCATCTTCTGGAGAGAAGCATTCACAGAAGGCATTGATTCTGCAGGGATACCTTTGAACCAGGATTCGTATGCCTCTTCTTCTGAATAGTTCATGCTAGTATCCATACCTATGAGTCTCATCATAGTGTCATTGCCTTTCAAATGCGGCAGTTCATTGTGAAAAAGTTCAATATAATAGATTCCGAGCCAGGCAGCCTCGACTATGTCGTGAACTTCCCTGAGTGTCTTCTTGAATTTGGTTTCTTCCCTGTTGACTTTCTTGACTATGAAGAATGCGCGGGTAGCCTCACCTTTCCCGTTTCTGGATGCAATGCGCCATTCCATGTCGCAGGTGACACCGACATTAAGACGGCTGTTGACCGTGATGGTCTGAGTGTAGTCCACGTGTCTAAGCTTGCCTGCAACTAATTTGTAATCAGTGTATTCGCAAAGCATCTGATGGTTTTGAACTGTGATGAAAGGTAGAAAATACCTGCTGAATTCACAATCAGGTTCCGGCTTGTTCTTATAGTACTCTCTTATGGATTTCTCCGTCTTGATAATCTCAAATTCCCCATTTACAAGGTCTACCAGACAAAAAGATGAATATTTGGTAGCCAGACCTTCGAACATTGTCCTTTGTTCCGGCGTCAAGTCGTGTATTGAATGCATACTGTTCGGTTTGAAAAACGAAAAGTAACAAAAAAAAATGAAACGAGTGTTATTTAATAGAAAAAACTCGTTTCAATCGATTGGTTATTACAGCTTTCCAAGCAGAAAAGCACTACCAGGAGGCTGCGGAAGCCATTTCTTCAGCTATGTCCTTGTTGCAGAGCTTGCCAATGCTGCCTATGTGGGTGTGCCCCAGGTCAGAAGCCTTGAGCTCAGCCGTATCTGTTCCGGCATAGTGGAAACGTCCCTCGTTGACTTCAATGCCGACTTGTTTGTATGCCTCCCTGAAGGGGGTTCCGGCAAGAGTCCTTCTGTTGACTTCCTCTACTGTGAAAAGGTATTCATACAGAGGGGAGTCGAGCACTCTGTCATTTACCCTGATGTAGTGAAGCATATAATCTGCCATATCCAAACACTCGTGCATCAGCCCGAGGGCAGGGAAGAGTATATCCTTAAGCAGTTGGTATTCACGATGGTAGCCGTGAGGCATATTGCTGCAAAGCAGGGAGATTTCATTCTCTACTGAAAGTATGCGGTTGCACTTGCCTCTCATTATCTCCCATACGTCCGGATTCTTTTTGTGCGGCATAATGCTGGACCCGGTGGTGAGATTGTCAGGGAAACTTATGAATCCGTAGTTTGGACACATATACATACAGCAATCAGCTGCAAACTTGTTGAGAGTCAGCGCCACCGAGCCTATCGCCGAAGCGACGCACCTTTCGGCTTTGCCCCTGCTCAATTGGGCGGCAATACTGTTATAATCCGGGCTTGCGAATCCAAGCAGTTCCGTTGTCATCTGCCGGTCCAAAGGGAAGGAGTTTCCGTATCCTGCGGCTGAGCCCAGGGGATTGCGGTTTACCACCTTGTATGCTGCGCCGAGCATATGGACATCATTTACGAGAGCCTCTGCATATGCCCCGAACCAAAGTCCGAAAGATGAAGGCATAGCAATCTGAGCGTGGGTGTAACCCGGTAGCAGCACTTCCTTATATTTCTCGCTTAGCTCCTGAAGCGTTTGGAACAGCCTGAGCACTTCATCTCTGATGTCTGTAAGCTGGTCGCGCAGGAAGAGTTTGATGTCCACGAGTACCTGATCGTTGCGGGAACGGCCAGAATGAATCTTCTTTCCCATTTCCCCCAATTCCCTGGTAAGCAGCAGCTCGACCTGGGAATGAATATCCTCGACGTCATCCTCAAGCCTGAATTCTCCTTTGTCTATGCTTGCGGCTATCCGGTCCAGAGCTGCAGTGAGTTTTTCGAGTTCATCCGTATTGAGAAGACCTATGCTCTCTAGCATCCTGATGTGAGCTTTCGAGCCTTGTACATCGTATTTTGCCAGCTGAAGGTCGAGTGTCCTGTCATTGCCAACGGTGAAGTTTTCAACCTTCTCTTCGGCACTGGTGCCTTTATTCCACAGTGTTGCCATAAAATTGTCCGATAAATGATATGTATATGTCAATTGCTTCCGATATTTCCTCTATCCTTATGTATTCGTCGGCTTTGTGAGAACGGGAACTGTCGCCGGGGCCCATCTTGATGGCATCGCTTCTAATCAGCATCCAATCGGAAGTGGTTGGAGATGAGAAAGTTTCAATTTCCATTGCCTTCACTCTGGATAGCAGCTCCGAGCCTGGCACGACTGCTGACGAGCGATTTGCAAGATTCCTCGCTTTGAGTGAGCTGTTGCAGAGTCCCTGCAGCTCTTCCAGAATCTCGGCGTTCGTGTATTGCTCCGTAGGCCTGATGTCAATGACGAAATCGCAACTATCAGGCACGACATTGTGCACCTTGCCGGCTTGAATCATTGTGACATTCATTCTGACTTCTCCCATCAGCTCCGAATGTCTGCTGAAGCGGTGCTGCCTGAGAACGTTGATGTCATCCAGGGCGATGTACAGGGCATTGACCCCTTCGTTCCTAGCAACGTGACCGCTGACTCCGTGGGCCTGTGCGTCTATTACCAACAGCCCCCTTTCGCTTACCGCAGCCTTCATTCCTGTCGGTTCGCCAACAATAACCCATTCAGGCATAGGCAATTCCCCCTCAAGCTCGAAATATCCTCCTTCTCCGTAAAGCCAACGCGCTCCGTTCGGGCCCGAACATTCCTCTTCGCAACTGAGTACAAGCATCAGATTGAAGGGGAGTCCGACGGCCTCGTAGAAATGGCGGAAGGCTGCAATCATCGATACTACACTGCCTCCATCATCATTCGAGCCCAGACCGTAAATGACATCCGTCTCGTCTCCGGGATAGAAAGGGTCGCGGGTGTAGCCCTGATTGGCGGGAACTGTGTCGATGTGCGCATCCAGTGCCAGAGTTTTCAATGCCGGATTGAAATGCCTGTTGACGGCAATGATATTGTTCCTGCGTACAAGATGCTTTATGCTCCAGGAGTCGAGTGATGCGCTGATAAGTCCGCAGACCTGTTCTTCCTGACGCGAGAGGGAACTTGTTCTTACCATTTCCCGCAGCAGGGTAAGTGCATCTTGAAGTAAGGCCCTATTTTTCATAGTCTGTGAGTGTTAGAAGGCTGCCGCTTCGCTCGTTCAGTCGTGATGCGTGTTTTATTATCACTTCCCGGACTCCCTGTCTCATTGCCTGGAATGAATTATCCAGCTTCGGAATCATCCCCTCAGCCACTCTTCCTTCCGCTTTGAGCCTTTCATAAAGTTTAGTGTCAATGACAGGAATGACACTGCCCTCGTCGTCCTTGTCATAAAGGACGCCTTCTTTTTCGAAGCAATAGGTCAAGGACGCTTTCAGTGCCGCGGCTACACTTGAGGCAATGGTGTCGGCATTCGTGTTCAGGAGCTGGCCTTCTCCGTCGTGATTGATGGCACAGAGGACAGGAACAAGACCCAGGTCAAGCAAACTATGCAGGAAAGCAGTATTGACTGATTCTGGCTTGACATCTCCCACAAAGCCGTAATCGACGAGTGTAACTCCGTCAGACAGGAGCTTCGGCGCCCTTCTTTTCGCCTTTATTACTGATGCATCACAACCGGACAGACCTATAGCATTGCACCCGCAAGCCTGAAGTTTGGCGGTAATGTTTTTGTTGCACCAGCCTGAATATACCATCGTGACAGCCTTGAGGGTCTCTTCATCCGTTACACGGCGTCCTTCAATTTTTACGGCTTCATGTCCTAAAGCCTTCTGTATGCTGCTGGCCAATACTCCTCCTCCGTGGACAAGCACCTTAGGACCCTCCAGACGGGCAAAATCCTTGCAGAAGCTATCCAGCATTGCGGGCTTGTCCACTACGTTCCCGCCTATCTTGATTACCTTTATCATAGTTATGCCTGAAGTCCTTCGAGCATTCTTTTCATTACGAGCTGGGCGGAAACGACTCTGTTTGCAGCTTCTGGAATCACGAGGCTGGCAGGGGAGTCAATAACTTCGTCCGTTACTATCATATTCCTTCGTACTGGAAGGCAGTGCATAAAGAAGGCATTGTCGGTAACGGCCATATGCTTGGCGTCAATGGTCCAAGCCATATCCTTGGATAGGATTTGTCCGTACTTGGCAGGGTCGCTGACCCCCGGACAGCTCCAGTTTTTTGCATACACGAAATCAGCTCCTTCCAGGGCCTTCATCTGGTCATACTCCACCCTTGCCTTGCCGGCGAACTCGGGGGCCAGCTCGTAGCCTTGAGGATGGGTGATTACAAACTCAACGTCTGCTGCATTCATCCACTCTGCAAAGGAATTCGGAACAGCTTGAGGCAGGGCCTTTGGATGCGGAGCCCAAGTGAGAACCACCTTTGGTCTTTCCTTCTTCTTATATTCTTCTATGGTAATGAGATCCGCAAGGGCCTGGCAAGGATGCACTGTTGCAGACTCAAGGCTGATTACAGGTTTGCCGCTATATTCCACAAACTGTTGGAGCACGCTTTCCCTATAGTCGAAATCCCTGTCACAAAGGCCGGCAAAGGAGCGTACGCCAATTATGTCGCAATAGCTCGCCATTACCGGAATCGCCTCCTTGAGATGCTCAGATTTGTCCCCGTCCATTATCACACCCATCTCAGTTTCAAGTTTCCAGCTGTCCTGGCCGATATTGAGTACTATCGGGTTCATCCCCAGATTCAGGGCTGCTTTCTGACTGCTGAGCCTGGTGCGCAGACTACTATTGAAAAAAACGAGCATTATGGTCTTGTTCTCACCCAATTTCTTCCAGGCGAAAGGAGTCGCCTGGACCTGTTTAGCCTCTTCCAAGGCAGCCCTGAGGTCTCCAATATCCGATACGTGAAAGAATGATCTCATAATTAATTTTCTTGGATTACTTCTGTGAATGCTTTGATGAATTCGTCCGCTTCAGCTTTGCTTAAGCAGAGGGGAGCGAGCAGCCTTATCATATTCTTGCCAGCGACTCCCGTGAATATGTGTTTGTCGAAGAGCAGGGCTTTTCTCAGAGGAGCAACTTCCTCATTGAACTCAATTCCGAGCATCAAACCCTTGCCGCGTACTTCCTTGATGCGCGGGGATGCCGGTATTCCGGCCTTGATGTATGCTCCAATATCACCTGCATTTTTGACCAGATTCTCCTTCTCCATTATGTCAAGTACAGAAAGGGCCGCTGCCATTGCGAGATAGTTGCCTCCGAAGGTCGTGCCCAGCATACCCTTGCCCGCCTTGAATTCAGGGGCAATGAGTATTCCGCCGCAAGGGAAACCGTTGGCAATGCCTTTGCCCATAGTAATGATGCCTGGCCTGATGCCCGCCCATTGGTGAGCGAAGAACTTACCGGTGCGGCCGTATCCGCTCTGTACTTCATCCAGGATAAGGACGGCCCCGTATAGCTTGCAAAGACTCTCAAGTTCCTTCAAAAAAGTGTCTCCCGGAAGATTAATGCCGCCGCAACCCTGAATACCTTCTATTATTACAGCCGCAACATCCCCCTTCTTCAGTTCATCCTCCACCTGACCGGTATTGTTCAATTCGCAGAAACTGACCTTGTGATGCGAGTTGAAAGGGGAGACGATGCTAGGATTGTCGGTCAATGCGACAGCGCCCGAAGTACGTCCGTGAAAGCTCTTGCGAAAGGCAATAACCCTGTCCTTGCCGGTATGGAAGGAGGCGAGCTTCACTGCATTTTCATTGGATTCGGCTCCCGAATTGTCCAGGAAGAGGGAGTAGTCTTCATATCCGCAGGCTTTGCCAAGTTTTCCGGCCAGTTGCTCCTGAAGCGGATTGATGACGCTGTTGGAATAGAAGCCTATTTTGGAAAGCTGACTGGTGATGGCTTTGATGTAATCGGGGTGGCTGTGCCCTATTGAGATGACGGCATGTCCTCCGTACAGGTCCAGATATTCCTGGCCCTTATCGTCCCATACCCTGCATCCCTTGGCTTCCACGGGTGTTACATCAAATAATGAATATACGTCAAAAAGATTCATATTCAAGTGTTTAGAATGCCGAAGCCTTTAACTTGAGACCACAGGTCTCATCCAGCCCGAACATTAGGTTCATATTCTGTACTGCCTGTCCGACAGCGCCCTTGAGGAGGTTGTCGACAACGCTGGTGATGACGGCCTTGTTCCCGAATTTCTGTATGTGGACGAGGGCCTTGTTTGTGTTGACGACCTGCTTGAGGTCCAGTTCCCTGTCCGAGTAGTGGGTGAAGGCCGCATTGGCATAGAAGTCCTTGTATAGCCTTACGAGGGTAGATTCATCAGGATTGCCCAGGCTGCCCTCTTCGCCGTTGAAGCGGACAAGTTCGGTGCAGAATATGCCCCTGGTAAAGTCTCCGCGATAAGGGATGAAATCGATGGCCGCTTTCAATTCTCCCTGGATCTCTGTAAGAGATTGCTTTATCTCGTGAAGATGCTGGTGGGTGAATACCTTATATATGCTGATATTCCCTTCTCTCCAGCTGAAGTGGGTTGTGGCGCCCGGTTTCTGCCCGGCTCCCGTACTTCCTGTTATGGCATTGACACAGACGTCATTGACCAACAGTCCCGCCTTAGCCAGTGGCAGCAGCCCCAATTGGATGCAGGTGGCGAAGCAGCCGGGGTTGGCCAGATGCTTGCATCCTTTGATGAGTTCCCTGTGCAATTCCGGCAAACCGTAGACGAAGTCGTGCTCGGGAGCGGCAATGCGGAAATCCTGAGCGAGGTCAATGATTTTTACCCTTTCCGGGATTCTGTGCTCCTTCAGGAATTCGGCACTCTTTCCGTGCCCGAAACAAAAGAACAGGACGTCAACGTCATCGAAAGGCAGGTCGGCGCAGAATTTCAATTCAGTATCGCCAAGCAGCCCTCCGTGGACATCACTGATGGAATTGCCCGCATTCGATGAGCTGTTTGCAAAGACGATTTCCGCTTCAGGGTGATTGATGAGCAGCCTGATAAGCTCTCCGCCCGTGTATCCGGCGGCTCCAAGTATTCCGACTCTAACCATATTATCTTTCTTCGTCAGGATGGGCGAGATAGTATGCGCGCAGCGGATTGCTGCTTATTTTGATGAAGCCCTTGGCCTCTTCGGAAGTCCATCCCTTCGCGCCTTCGCCATATTCTCCGAGCTTGTTCTTTACAAGGTCGTCAGGGGAATCGACTCCAATGGTGGAGAAGCTGAGGGGCCTTAGTTCGAGAGTGACAGTTCCGTTGACATTGCGCTGGCTGCTGGTCAACATTGCCTCAATATCAGGCATTACCGGTTCCAAATACTGACTCTCGTGGAGGAACATTCCGTACCAATTGGCTACCTGCTCTTTCCAGTATTGCTGCCATTTGCTGAGGGTGTACTTCTCGAGGAACTTGTGGGCGCCGATAATGAGCATAGGCGCAGCAGCTTCGAAACCGACTCTTCCCTTGATGCCAATGATGGTGTCTCCAACGTGCATATCACGGCCGATTCCGTAGGCGGAACCTATTTCTTCAACGGCCTGAATGGCCTTTATCCTGTCTTCGTATTTAACCCCGTTAACCTCGGTAAGCTCGCCTTTCTCGAAACCCAGGCTGAGGACTTCGCTGCCGCTCTTGGTGACCTGCTTAAGGTAGGCGCTTTCAGGGAGTCCCTGCTTCGAATCGAGAATCTCTCCTCCGCAGATTGAAGTGCCCCAAATTCCTACATTGTAAGAATACTTAAGCTTGGTAAAGTCGGCGAAATAGCCGTGGGCATTGAGATAATCCACCTCTTCCTGGCGACTCAGGTTGGAGTCTCTCGTCAGGGTGATGATTTCCATATTCGGGCACATTACGAGGAAGGTCATATCGAAGCGGACCTGATCGTTGCCTGCGCCCGTCGATCCGTGTGCAATGGCATCCGCACCTATTTCATTGGCATATTTGGCTATTGCAATGCCCTGGAAGATTCTTTCGGATGACACTGAAATGGGGTAGGTTCCGTTTCTGAGTACATTGCCGAAAATCATATATTTCAAGCTCTTCTCATAATACTCCCTGGTGACGTCGAGGGTTATGTAGCTGACGGCTCCAAGCTTGTATGCATTTTCTTCATTTGCCTTGAGCTGTTCGGCACTGAATCCTCCAGTATTGGCGCAGGCGGCATATACTTCATAGCCTTTTTCCTTGGCAAGGTACATCACTGTGTATGATGTGTCAAGGCCTCCGCTGAAGGCTACAACTACTTTCTTCTTCTTTTCCATATTTATCATTCTTCTATGCTATGCTGTTTGTGAATATGCTCCTTGGGGTCATAAAGGAGTCCGGTGCAGATGCACATCTTGTAATCGTGGCTCTTAAGTATGTCGAAATGGCGGCAGCCCTCGCAGCCCTTCCAGAACTCCGGATCGTCCGTCAATTCGCTGTACGGTACGGGCCTGAAACCGAAGTCATAATTCATCTTCATTACAGCAGCTCCTGTTGTGATTGAAAATATTTTGGCCTGTGGGAAAAGCTTTCGGGACAGCATAAAGGTCTGTTCCTTTATCCTCCGGGCAATACCCATACCTCTATATTTATGGGCGACAATAAGGCCCGAGGTCGCTACAAAACTTTTTCCTCCCCAGGATTCTATGTAAGAGAAGCCGGCAAAATCACCATCGGAACTGAGGGCGATCACTGCCTTGCCGGCCAGAATCTTTTCGCTGATATATTCTGGAGTCCTGTTGGCAATACCCGTCTTCCTTTCCTGTGAAGAGATGAAAATCTCCCGGCATATATCTTCTGCATATTTTACATCGTCCCTGTTTGCGGTCCTGACCACAATCTCAGATATGTTGAAAATTGCCTTGACTGAATTCTCGACAAGAATATTGTCAGCGTCTTCCCTGAGGAGCAGCAATATGGTGTCGTCTCCTGCTATGGTGCCCATCACACCATCTATAGCAGCTGCATCCAAGACCGATGCAATGGCGGAAGCAAAACCAGGTTTGGCGTGAAGTACACAGAGCTGGCCGGAAATATCTATTCTGTCGACATTCATCGGGTTTTTTGCAATTACCGGAGATGGCATTTTGTAATAGAATCCCTTATCATCCGGCACCTTAACGGCTCCAAGTTCTTTAATATCCCTTGAAAGTGTAGCCTGGGCCACTTCTATTCCTTTTTCCTGAAGCGCTTTAACCAACTCTTCCTGGGTGCGAATGTGGCTCGAATTGATTATTCCGCTTATTATGGACTGTCTGTTTTCCTTGATACTCATCTTATCTGTTCTTGATATCGATTGAAAGTTTATGCAATTTTATGAATATTATTCTAAATATACAAGAAAAGGCGACTCAAACTGAGCCGCCTTTTGAAATTATATTCATTATTATTCTGAAAGTATCTTGTTCTGCTCCTGTACGGAAGCATCGTGAATGGCATTGAAAACACTCGAGATGAAAGACCTGTCCAATCCATATATGTCAGCGGAAGTGAGAACTTTCTCAAGTATGCTTTCCCAGCGGCTTGTCTGAACAATAGCCACATTGCTCTCCTTCTTGATCTGTCCAATTTTGCGGCTGATCATCATACGGGCACTGAGTGTCCTGATCAATTCCTCGTCGATGGAGTCGATTCTGGTTCTCAGCTGTTCGATGCTCTCCTGGAACTTGACATCGTCGCTGTCAGGATTGCGGACAGTAAGACTGTATAGCATATCGAGCAGTTCTTTAGGTGTATATTGCTGTTTGGCATCGCTGAGCGCGCAAGCCGGATTGTTGTGTGATTCCACCATCAGGCCATCGAAGCCTATATTCATTGCCTTCTGTGAGAGTTCAGGTATGTATTCCTTACAGCCTGCCATATGGCTCGGGTCACAGAAGAATGCAAGTTCAGGATAGCGGCTCTTCAATTCTACTGCCACTTCCCAATGAGGAGAGTTCCTGTACTTCTTTTCCTCGAATGATGAGAAGCCTCTGTGTATGATTCCGAGCTTTTTTATGCCTTCGCGGTTCAATCTTTCAAGCGCGCCAACCCAAAGGTCAATGTCTGGATTTGCAGGGTTCTTTACGAGCACCGGAATGTCAGTGTCGCGGAGAGCTTCTGCGATTTCCTGGACAAGGAAAGGATTGGTTGTAGTCCTGGCGCCTATCCAAACCATATCGATACCGTGCTTGATACATTCATACACGTGTTTTTCGGAAGCGACTTCAGTACAGATTTTGAGGCCGTATTCCTTCTTCGCCTTCTGCATCCATTTGAGCCCTTCCGTACCTATGCCCTCGAAACATCCAGGGTGGGTGCGTGGCTTCCAAATTCCTGCTCTGAGTACGTGAATGCCGCGCTCGTGAAGCTGTCTGGCTGTTTCCATAAGCTGCTCTTCCGATTCTGCACTGCAGGGGCCTGCGATTACACAAGGCTTAGGAAGGGTGAAGAATCCCCATTCCGAAAGTGGAGTGATGTCTAATTTTGCTGCCATAATGTTTATCTGATTATTCGTTTGATCCTGTTTGCGTCTTCAATGAGCTGTCTGATGGCATCTTCGTCATAGGCGTCGATGGCATCCCTGAAAGCTTTCATCTTCTCGATATATGTATCAATGACTTGAAGTACGTTGTTCCTGTTTTGAGAAAGTATCGGGACCCACATATCTGCGTTGCTCTTCGCCAGTCTCACTGTAGAGGAGAAACCTCCGGAAGCCAGGTCAAAGATATGTCTCTCATCTTTCTCCTTGTCCAATACCGTTAGGGCCAGGGCAAAGGAAGTGACGTGCGAGATGTGGGATACGTAGGCGGTGTGAACATCGTGATTGGAGGCATTCATATAAATGATCCTCATATTCAGAGTGTCGTACAGTTTCTCAACCATTCCAAGCGCTCTCGCGTCAGAGTCCTCGCTATTGCACAGTATGCAGGCCCTTCCGTCAAAAAGCCCAGGCATAGCCGCCCAAGGACCACTGTACTCAGTGCCCGCCATCGGATGGGTCGAGACATAGTGTGAGCGCATAGGGTGATAGTGGACGCTTCTGACCATCTGCTCCTTAACTGAGCACACATCGATGACTATTCTGTGGCAATCCTTGCCCTCCTTTGCGTAAATGTCAAGCACTTGAGGCAACATTTTCACCGCAGCGCCAACGGGAACAGCAAGAACCAGAATGTCGCACTTGGCTGCTGCCTCTTCCAAAGATGCAAGCCTGTCCGCGAGACCGATTTTGAGCGCGGCTTCGGCATTGACACCGTCCTTCTCGACGCCGATGATTTCATCGGCGAAATGCTTGCGTTTCAGGTCAATGGCCATAGATCCCCCGATAAGACCCAGACCGGCTATTCCAACTTTCATATATTCAATGCTTTTTCGATTCTTGATAGTGCTTCCTTGAATACCTCTATTCCTGCGCAGAGGGAGATTCGCAGATACTGTTCTCCGTTGTGGCCGAAAATGAATCCCGGGGTGATAAAGACTCCTGCTTCGTAGAGGAGTTTGTCCGACAGCCTGGCGGCTTCAGGACCTATCTTGCCCCATAGGAAGAGACCCTGGCTGTCCGGATTATAAACGGCACCCAGTTTGTCGAAAATCCTGCCTGCATAAACGCGTCTTCTGCGGTATTCGTCATTGAGGGATTTGAACCAAGTCTCTCCTTGCGATAGAGCTTCAACTGCCGCGAGCTGCAGGGGCTTGAACATTCCCGAATCCATCTGGCTTTTGACCTTCAGTATTTCTGTTATGATTTCCGCATCTCCAGCTACCATACCTATGCGCCATCCGGCCATATTGTGGGCCTTGCTCAATGAATTAAGTTCAATGCAGCAGTCTTTGGCTCCGGGGATGGCGAGTATTGAGAGCGGCTTGTCATTAAGAACAAAACTGTAGGGATTGTCATTGACAATCAATATCTTATGCCTTCTTCCGAAATCTACCAGCTTCTGGAAGAGCTCAAGGCTCGCAGGTGCACCGGTAGGCATATTCGGGTAGTTCACGAACATCAATTTTACACCCTCCAGATCCATACTCTCCAATTGATCGAAATCAGGCTGCCAAGCCTTATCCTCGCAGAGGTCGTAACTGAGCAGTTCTGCCTGACAGAGCTTGACTGCGGATGAATAGGTAGGGTAGCCCGGATCCGGAACAAGGACTTTGTCTCCCTTGTCCAAGAAGGTCAAGCCGATGATAAGAATACCCTCCTTGGAGCCTACCAGAGGTTGTATTTCGCTTCTTGGGTCCAAATCGACTCCGTACCAGCGCCTGTACCAGTCAGCAAAGGCCTGCCTTAGCTCCGGTATGCCTATGTAGCTCTGGTAACCGTGTGCGTTCTTCTTGCAGGCTTCCTCATAAAGCTTTTCAATCGCAGTTTGAGGCGCACTTCCATCAGGTGAGCCTATTCCGAGGTTTATGATGGGAGTCTGCCTTTCGGCATTGAGCCTGGCTATCTCCTTGTTCTTTTTTGAGAAGTAGTATTCCTGGACGCTTGCCGTCCTTTCTGCCGTTTTTATTATCATTTTATTGTGATATTTCTTTCGTCTGCTGTTTATTATGGTATCGGGGTCTGAAAATCCTAAAGCCCTGATTTGTATTCTCCCAGTACTTGCAGGTCGGACATCATTGGCCTGACTGCGGACATAGCCTGCTTGTATCTGTCGTAGGATTCGAATTTGATATCCGCGTAGAAGAAGTATTGCCACTCCTTACCGGGGATGGGGAGGGATTGGATTCTGGTCAGGTTCATGTCATAGAAAGATAGAATAGCCAGGATGTGAGCCAAAGAGCCCGGCGTGTGTGGGAGTGTAAAGCAGAGAGAAGCTTTGTCGATATCGGACTCTGCCACTTCAATGGCATCATCGAGTATCAGGAATCTGGTGAAATTCTGTTTGACTGTCTCTATGCTTGGCTGCAATATCTTCAAGCCGTAGAGTTCGGCGGCGCAGGCTGATCCAATAGCTCCAACTCCCTCAAGTTTCTCCCTGGCGACCTCGGCTGCACTCTTTGCTGTATCTTCCGATTCAACCAGCTGAATATGTGGATAGGACTTGAAGAATTCCCTGGTCTGGTTTATGGCCATATAGTGGCTTCTTACTTCCTTGACATCTTCGATATTTTGTCCCGGAAGGGCCATCAGGTTCTGAACTATCCTAAGATAAATTTCTCCCTTGATTGTGGTTTTACTATTCCTTAGAAGCTCGAAATTCGGAAGCAATCCTCCTGAAATGCTGTTTTCAATCGCCATAACGGCAGCGTCAGCCCGCCCCAAATCCATAGCTTCAAACAGTTGGTCGAAACTGTCGCATTCAACCATCCGCAAATCTTCGTCCCAGTAGTATTTCCTGGCAGCTTCCTCGTGAAAGCATCCGGAAAAGCCCTGTATAGCTACCTTCTTCATAAGTAAGTGTTGGTCAAGTTTTTATACTTGAAAAATCAATATCGTTTAGGATTAAAAAAAAGCTGTCCGAATCACTTCCGGGCAGCTTCTGTTTTTCTCATAAATGTGCACACTGTATCCGGCTATTTCCTTTTCTGAAAATAGTAAAAGAAAAAGCTATATGAATACCTGTTGCACATATCGTGGACAAAGGTAATTAAAGAATTTAATAAATCAAGTATTTTTGTTTATTTTTGTGTTTACAAGAAACTGAAAGAAATGAGTACATACATACATCAAGTAAACTATTACGAATGTGACCGTATGGGAGTCACACATCACTCGAATTATATCCGTTTTATGGAAGAGGCCAGAGTCGCCAGAATGGAGGAACTCGGCTATGGTTATGCCAAAATGGAAGAGGATGGGATAGTGTCTCCTGTGATGTCCGTAAGCTGTGAATACAAGAAAACCACAACCTTTATGGACCAGATAGAGATTGTGGTGAAAGCTGTCGAAATCTCAGCCTTGAAGGTGAGCTTCGAGTATGTTATGCGCGTGGGGAAAGCCATAGTCTGCAAGGGCCGCACCATGCACTGCTTCCTGAAGGACGGCAAGCCTGTGGTTCTTGAAGAGCATTGGCCTGATTTCGTCAGGATTCTTAAGGAAGAGATTGATGGATAGACTTTTAACTGTCTTCTCAATCAATCTTCAGATGTTCGTCGACATAATCCACGAGCTCGTTGAGTTTCTGCTCGTCGCTGTGTGAGATAATGGCCATTACAAGCGTTCCGGGGATAGGTTCGGCGCAGATGAGCACGACAGGACATTCATTCTCATCCTGGGCTTCATAATACCAGGCTTCGGCACCGAGAAAACGTGTGCTTTCTACCGGGATATCTTCCTCCTCGTCATCAAGCCCTATAGCTTCGATGTAGGAATTAATGCATTCGATTTTTGCATCAGAATCCTCAGGAGTATTGCCGACATAAAGCTCGATACTGGCATCTTTGATTTTAGGATTGGCGGAAGCTTCAGCGGAAGCATAATAGGAAAGGACTTCTTCGCCTTCTTCGTTGATGATTTCTTCTTCTACATCCCATTCTCTTCCGAGAGGGAGATTGATTACGTGTGCCATGCTTGATATGATATTAGTTCTCTGATTCTGCAAAAATGGATTTACTTTTCCTATTTTCCAAAAAGAAAATCTGCTTCTGCTCGGAATGTGAGCCTTTTTCCGTTTTCAGGATGGGTGAAAGTCAATGACTCCGCGTGCAAATGCAGCCTCTCTCCGCCGCTGCTCCCATACAGTCGGTCTCCGACTATCGGTCTTCCCAGCCCCTGAGGATGAGCGGAGTGCACCCTAAGCTGGTGTGTGCGCCCCGTTAGGGGAGTGAAACGTATGTCAATGCTGCCGTCGTCATTGACCGAAAGCACTTCATAATCACTGACTGCCTGCTTTCCATTCTCGAAATCCACCATCTGTCTCGGCCTGTCGTAATAGTCCGCGGCAATTGGAAGTATGATGCGCCCTCTTTCCGGGGGCAATGCAAGCCCTGGTGCAGCTGATAGCCTGGCAATATACGTCTTGGACGTTTCCCTCTGCTCGAATTGTCTGCTTATTTCAGCCTTGGCGGCCGGATTGCGGGCGAAGACCATTACGCCAGATGTATCCATATCAAGCCGATGGCAGGATTCAATTCCCTTATCGTCGAGATCTTTCCTGAGTCTTTCGAGCAGGGAAACTTTCAAACTTTTGCCGGGAACTGCCAGCATTCCTGATGGCTTGCTGACGACGATTATGCTGCTATCCTTATACAATATAGTATAGTCGGCTTCAGTATCCTGGTCTTCATCGAGGGGATTTGCCTCCATCTCCAAGCCTTGAGTCATAAAGGACAGCAGGGGACCGCACTTGCCCATACAGGACGGGTAGAAACTGCCTTGATGCCTTATTTCCTTATACGGGGAGGCTCCATACCAGAATTCTCCCATTGCCAGCGGCTTCATTCCGTGTGTGTAAGCGTACTCAAGAAGTTTAGGGGCGGCACAGTCTCCGGTTCCTCCTGGAGGTATCAAACCCCGTTCCTGAAAAATAGCCCAAATGCTGCTGCTCTCTCCTTGAGCATTATGAACTATGTATTGTTTGAAAATCCATTCTTGCAGGCAAATTGACTTCCTTTTTCTTTCTGCCTTAAGCGCGGCAATCTCCTCGTGAATATCACCGCCTTTTTCCTCCAGATTTTTGATTTCAGCATTCAATGCGGAAATCTCCGCCTCCTCGTGTTTATAGTATCCTTGTGGCTCAAGAAGATCGAAGATAGGTGGAACGAATCCGTCTATCCTGCTTTTCCCTCCAACACTGCCTGAAAAAGCATATAGAAATGATATCCCGGCCTTACTCTTTTCCTCAACCATCAGAACCCCCATCATTTTGCCTTCGGAAAAAAGACTTTTCAAATCTGCTGAAGTATTTATCCTGTCAATCAGCTCCTGGGACGCCCTTTCAATCTCCGGAAGGGGTACATAGCAGAAAGGGAATGTGAACCTATTAGGAATTTTATGTATTTGCTTATAATCTGTAAGCATTGAGGCTTGTTTTAGTTTATCTAAAATGTTTTAATAATGATTAGGGGTGTGAATTCCAGTGATTTATATTTTTGAATTATTTGCCTTTTCAGGACAAACTTACGGTTTAAATCGTTGAAAATCAATCTAAAAACATAATAATTAAAATTTTTTCAAAAATTTTTTCAAAAAAGTTTGCAGATAAGAAAAAAAGCAGTACCTTTGTATCCGGGTTGAGGTTCTAATTCAAACCGTTCAGTTTGACTCAGCCTATTGGTTATTAGTTTTAGTGTTATTAATTATGTGGTTAGTATGAGTGGTCCACGCGTGAGCGTCGACGACTCATTTTTTTTTGTACCTGCACTAAGGCAGGTACAAAGAAGAGTTGTCGACGCGGCGCAATTGCCCTATTTGGCAGTCTTGAATCTGATTTCTGAATCGACAGACTTTGTTCCGTCCTGGGCGATGAAACCATTGCCCTGGATGATGAACCCGTACTCCGTGCCTGACTCCAGTATAAAATGGATGGAAAATTTTCTATGGTCTTCGCTCCACTCGACTCCTGCATGCTCCGGAAATTCAAGATCCGACATTTTGATCGAAGCTGATTCGCTCATCGGCCTGTCGAAAATCATTGTGAAAGTGAATTCCCCGGCAGGAATGTCATCGGCTCCGGAGCTTAAGTTGCAAGTGTACTGTACTTTGAGCCTGTCAGCAGCTTCTTTGTCGGCAAGATAACTCTTGAGCGGATAGCTGTTGACGGCTGATATCAGGTCCTTTTCTGTCCAGGCTTCATTCAGAACAGCTACAAGTCTCCCTACTAGCATAAAACCCTTGTCCGTTTCCTCATCAATCAACTCGCTGATGTCGACTTGAGGGTAATGGACGGAAATGTATTCTATGACTGAGGCTCTTACCAAAGTTTCATACATCATTATTCTGGCATTATTGTAAGCTTGTTGCTTGAGTATGCTTGCATTAGCCTTGAAATATGCTTCTGCGCTTGAGGCAATATCATTGAAGATTCTGTCAATCAGAGGATTGCAATAAGGATGACAGAATTCGTGAATCAATATGTCCAGGGACGGACTTCCTAAAACGGGGCACAGAACTACTCCGCCCTTTCTTTTATTTACGCTGAGTCCGTAATTGTTCTGTCCGGCCAAAGGGCAGGCTATGATTCTGAATGAAGGGCTGTCCGAATGGTTGAACCATTTTGTATACCATTCAGTGTCAATGGCATCACCTAATTTGATGTAAGTCCTCATTGCTTCCAGCCTGATGTCTTCGGTCGAAACATACCATTCGTGGAAAGCGGTTTCGGCACAGAAGCCCTCCAGCGCCTTGAGCATCTTCTTCCGTCTGACTCTCGACCATCTGTTGTCAAGCTTGCATTCAAGCTCTTTGTCGAATTCAGGCAAGCCCTCGGAGTTTATCTCAAGCAGCGAGCCGTAGCTGGCGACTGCATCATATCCAACACCTTTTTTATGATACTCTTTTGCCAAGAGGACTGCCGGATGGGTGACGTATGCCTCGAAATGGGCGTCAACGCTTTCGTTAAGTCCCGATATTTGACAATTGTTGTATTCCCTGGCGCCTGCCAAGCGCCAGACTATAGACATAAGGTCTATGCCTTCGTCGCAACTGATCTCAATCCTGGTCTGGGCCTGAACGCCAAGTATGGAGATTAGCAGGAATAGCAGTGTTAATATACGTTTCATAAATTTTTAATGAATTCCTGGAGCATTCTGTAAACAAGGTGGGTAGGGAAGCCCATTACGTTGAAGTAGGACCCTTTGATGCCGGTAATGCCTATGTAGCCTATCCATTCCTGGATGCCGTATGCACCTGCCTTATCATATGGTTTGAAATGCTCAATGTAGTAATCTATTTCTTCGTCGCTGAGTTCTTTGAAGCTGACGATGGTGCTGTCTGATTCGGTCAGCATTCTGTGCTTGTCCCTTATAGTGACAGATGTAATGACCTCGTGGTTTCTGCCTGAAAGCAGGCGCAGCATTCTCTCCGCATCTTCGTGACCGTGGGGCTTGCCGAGTATAGGAGACTGTTCCATACTGCCATCCCCTTCTGACAGGCAAAGAACCATAGTGTCGGATGTAATCAGTATCTCATCTTCCTCCAGATCCCTGTGGAAGCCCTTTGATTTGCCTTCGGACATAAGGGCGGGAACCTGGGAATGAGGCGTTCCAGGGTTATACTTTTCCTCGAAATTATTACGTGTATCAATCTCGAAATCAATATCTAAGCCGGCAAGTAACTCTCGCCTTCTTGGAGAGCCGCTAGCTAAAATGATCCTCTTGCCTTTCAAATCCATCTTCAGAAGAGTTTTTTGTAAAGAGCATTATCAAGTTTCCAGATGCCCTGTGCCTTCATTACAGCTTCAATCGCATTTCTAACACAGCCGTGCCCGCCGTTGAAAGGTGAAACATAGTCTGCCGCTTCCTTTACCTCGGCTACTGCATCTGCAGGAGCGACTCCTATTCCGCAGGCTTTCAATACGTCGATGTCAGGCAAATCGTCACCGAAATACATTACTTCGTCGTATGAGAGCGAGTGTCTTGAACAGAAATCGTCGAATTCCTCCATTTTGATTCTGGAGTGAAGGTAAACATCCTCTTCGTCCACACCACAATATTCGAATCTCTTCTTGATGCTGTCCGAGGCTCCACCCGTGATGACACAGGTAATAAGACCGTTGAGTTTCGCCATCCTTACTCCAAAAGAGTCCTTGGCATCGAAAATCCTCAGAAGGTCGCCGTCAGAAGTGGCAAGTATGCCTCCATCAGTCATTACGCCATCTATATCGAAGGCTATTGCCTTGATTTTCTTGAGTTTGTCTAAGTCCATCATTAAGATCTGGTGCCTCCGTTATTCATCAGGTCGTTGAGGTTGATTGTGCCTTTAGGCTGCTGAGGCTCAGCTGTGGATATCGGCCCGAACTGATTCTCATACTTGTTCACATTGTCAATCAGAGCGCTCAGAAGCCTTTTGGCGTGTTCAGGATTCATTACGATTCTGCTTATGATTTCCGGCTTCTGGAGACCTGGCAGCATCGCTGCAAAATCAAGTACGAATTCCGAGTGGGAATGTGAAATGATGGCGAGATTTGAATACTTTCCTGTAGCGGTTTCCGGCTTCAGTTCTATGCTGAGCTGCTTAGGTTCTTTATTATCCATAATTGTATTTATTATTTCTACAAAAATAACTTAAAAAATCCTATCTTTGTACGATTGTGCGAAAATATAATTAATCAATATATAATGGAATTGTCGGCTAAATACAATCCTTCTGAAGTAGAGGATAAATGGTATGCCTATTGGCAGGATAATAAGTTCTTTCATTCTGAACCGGATGAAAGGGAACCCTATACTATTGTAATTCCACCACCGAATGTTACCGGTGTGCTTCATATGGGCCACGTGCTCAATGAGACCATCCAGGATATTCTGGTGCGCCGCGCCAGAATGGAGGGAAAGAACGCGTGCTGGGTACCGGGTACCGACCATGCGTCGATTGCCACTGAAGCCAAGGTCATCAAGAGACTGGCAGAACAGGGCATAAAGAAAAGTGACTTGAGCCGTGAGGAGTTCCTCAAGCATGCTTGGGCTTGGACTGACGAGCACGGTGGTATCATTCTCAAGCAGCTAAGAAAGCTCGGATGTTCCTGCGATTGGGACAGAACCTCGTTCACAATGGATGAGACCCGCAGCAAGGCTGTTATCAAAGTTTTTTGCGATCTGTATGACAAGGGCTTGATATACAGAGGCTTGCGTATGGTCAACTGGGATCCTGAGCGTCAGACTGCGCTTTCGGACGAGGAGGTCATCTATCACGATGAACACAGCAAGTTCTATTACCTTAAATATATGGTGGCTGAAGAGCCGGGCAAGTATGCCGTAGTGGCTACGACCCGTCCTGAGACCATTTTCGGTGACGTCGCAGTCTGCATCAATCCAAAGGAGGAGAAGAACCAGTGGCTCAAGGGCAAGCATCTTATCGTACCGATAGTTGGTCGTGAGATTCCTGTCATCGAGGACAGGTACGTGGAGATTGGCTTCGGTACCGGTTGCCTCAAGGTGACTCCAGCGCACGATGCAAATGACTATATGCTCGGACAGACCCACAATCTTCCTGCATACGACATCTTCACTCCTGACGCTCACGTGGACATTACCTGTCTCGAGGAGAAGATTCAGGAGAACTGCCGTCCTTACCAGGGTATGGACCGCTTTGACTGCCGCAGGAAGATTGCCGCGGATCTCGAGGCTGCGGGCCTGGTCGAGAAGGTGGAGGATTATGACAATAAGGTGGGATATTCAGAGCGCACCAACGTTCCTATTGAGCCGAGGCTTTCGCTGCAGTGGTTCATCAGGATGCAGCACTTTGCTGACATCGCATTGCCGCCGGTAATGAATGACGAGATACAGTTCTTCCCTCCGAAGTACAGGAATACCTATAACAATTGGCTCACAAACGTCAAGGACTGGTGCATTTCTCGTCAGCTCTGGTGGGGACACAGGATTCCGGCATACTTCCTTCCGGGTCAGGAGGGCGTAAAGGATGAGAACCGCAAGTACGTGGTTGCTCCTACCGCTGAAGAGGCGCTGGAGAAGGCTCGCCGGATTGAGGGATATGAGAATATCGGAATCGATGACCTTATTCAGGATGAAGGCGCTCTGGATACCTGGTTCTCAAGCTGGCTCTGGCCGATTTCCCTGTTTGACGGTATTGAGAATCCTGACAACAAGGAAATCAACTACTATTATCCTACTTCCGACCTCGTAACCGCTCCGGATATCATCTTCTTCTGGGTGGCCAGAATGATTATGGCGGGATATGAGTACAAGGGCACAATGCCTTTCAAGCACGTTTACTTCACGGGTATCGTGCGAGACAAGCTCGGCAGGAAGATGTCCAAGTCCCTTGGTAATTCGCCTGACCCTCTCGACCTTATCGCCAGATATGGCGCCGACGGTGTCCGTATGGGCATTATGCTCTCTGCTCCTGCTGGAAACGATATTCTTTTCGATGACTCGCTCTGCGAGCAGGGACGCAATTTCTGCAATAAGATTTGGAACGCATTCAGACTTGTAACTGGTTGGAGTACTGATGATTCAGTAGTTCAGCCTGAAGCTTCGAAACAGGCTGTGAGATGGTTCTCTGACAGACTCGCTTCCGTGTCTGCCGAGATAAATGACGCTTTCGGAAAGTTCAGGATTTCAGAGGCCCTGATGTCCGTATACAAGCTTTTCTGGGATGATTTCTGCTCTTGGTATCTGGAAATCGTGAAGCCTGCGTATGGCGCCGGTATTGACAAGGCTACCTTTGCGGCTACCGTAAGGTTCTTCGACAGTCTTCTTCGTCTCCTTCATCCTTTTATGCCGTTTATCACAGAGGAACTCTGGCATAATCTTGAGGAGCGTAAGGATGGAGAAACCATTATGTTCCAGAGCACTCCTTCAGGAAAACTCGCATCGACAGATCTGCTCAAGGATTTTGAAATTGCCCAGGGAGCGGTCAACAATATCAGAGGCATACGCCAGCAGAAGAACCTTTCACCGAAGGAGGCTCTCGACCTCCGCGTCAAGGGTGCCTTCCCTAAGGAACTGATGCCTGTCGTAGAGAAGCTTGCCAATACTTCATCAATTGAATTCGTCGAGGATTTCGGTGATGTTGCGGGTGCTTCGTTCATTGTGGGAACAGTCGAGATGTTCGTGCCTCTTACCGGTCTGGTGAATGTCGAAGAGGAGATAGCCAAACTGCAGGCAGAGCTTGACCATCAGAGAAAATTCCTCGAAGGAGTGAGAAAGAAGCTCTCGAACGAGTCCTTCGTGGCGCATGCTCCGGAGAAGGTGATAGCTGTAGAACGCAAGAAGGAGGCTGATGCCCTTTCTCGAATCGAAAGTTATGAGAATCAGCTCAATGCTCTGAGGAATAATAAGTAAAACACTGTTGTTATATATTTTAACATTTTTGTTATATGTTGATTCAACCTCTATTCATCGGTACCTGGGAACTGATTGCCATTGTAGCGATCTTCCTGCTTCTCTTCGGAGGCAAGAAAATTCCCGAGCTAATGGAAGGCATTGGCAAGGGCGTCAAGAGTTTCAAGAAAGGCGTCAAGGAGATTGAGAACGAGGTCAAGGATGTTGACCGCGACGAGTCGAAGAAAGATTGACGGGCTTTGACAGAGAAAAAGACTAAAGTATCTGAAATGTCCTTCTGGGACCATCTTGAGGAGCTCAGGTTTTGTGTGCTCCGATCCCTGGCCGCAGTGGGCATTTTCAGTTTGATCGGATTTATTTTCAAGGGTCCGCTTTTCGACGGTATTGTCCTGAGTCCTACACGTCCGGATTTCTTCCTTTACAGGTGGACGGGCCTGCAGGTCGATATGGAACTAATAAATATCGACGTTACAGCACAATTCTTCATTCATTTGAAGATGGCAGTCGCCCTCGGTTTCGTGGCTGCGTTTCCGTTCATTGTCTGGCAAATCTGGAGTTTCATTGCCCCGGCTTTGTATGACAATGAGCGTAAGGCGATAGGAAATGCCTTCAAACTGGGTTCGGTGCTCTTTTATCTGGGTGTTGTCGTGGGATATTGCTTCGTCCTTCCCGTGTGCCTTAATTTCTTTATGGGCTATCAGGTGAGCGATGCAGTCAGCAATACCATCTCCTTGAGCAGTTACATCAGTCTTTTTACCTCGATGGTGCTGCTCATCGGCCTGGTTTTCGAATTTCCTACCGTCATAATGGCATTGTCACGACTCGGGATGGTCGGAAGAGAGAGTCTGCGCAAATACAGACGTCACGCCTTTATGGTTATACTGATATTGTCGGCCCTCATCACTCCGTCCGATCCCGTGTCAATGTTTGTTCTGTCAGTCCCTCTGTACCTTTTGTATGAATTCAGCATCCTGCTATGCAGGAAAAACAATACTTCATCAATTGAAGAGAAATGATATCAATCAATGACTTGACCGTTGCTTATGGCAACTGGACCTTGCTTGACAGAATCAGCTTTCACGTCAGCGAAAGCGACAAGATTGGCCTTGTCGGAAAGAACGGCGCAGGAAAGTCCACGATATTGAAATTGCTATGCGGGGAGCAGAGCCCTAGCTCAGGGACTATCGACAAGCCCCAGCACGTTACCATAGGGTATCTGCCTCAGATTATGCAGCATAATAAAGGCAGGACCGTCCTCGAGGAGGCTATGACCGCTTTTGATGCCTTTAAGGCAATGGAGAAGGAGATAGGGGAGATTACCGTTCAGCTCTCCGAGAGAACCGACTATGAATCCGCTTCCTATCTCAATCTCATTACGAGACTGAATGATTTGAACGACCATCTTGCCATCAGTCACAATGAGCCGCCTGAGGTCAGGGCGCAGAGGACCCTGCTTGGTTTGGGTTTCAAGGATGAAGAGCTGTTCAGGAAGACTGAGACCTTCAGCCAGGGCTGGAATATGCGTATCGAATTGGCCAAGATACTGCTTGGATCACCTGATGTGCTGCTTCTCGATGAGCCTACGAACCACCTTGACATTGAGTCAATTGAATGGCTTGAGGATTATCTGAAGAATTATCGCGGCTCGCTGATGCTGGTGTCCCACGACAGGAAGTTTCTGGACAATGTTACCAACCGCACGGTTGAGGTGGCTCTGGGGCACGTGACGGACTACAAGGTGCCATACAGCAAGTATGTTGAGCTCAGGGCTGAACGTATTGCCCAGCAGACTGCGGCCTATGAGAACCAGCAGAGGATGATAGAGAAGACAGAAGACTTCATCAACAAGTTCAGGTACAAGCCGACCAAGTCGAATCAGGTCCAGTCCAGGATCAAGGCTTTGGAGAAGCTGGAAAGGATAGAAATTGACGAGACTGACACGAAGGCGATGCACGTCAAGTTTCCTCCTGCACAACGTTCCGGCGACGTGGTCTTCAAGGGCAGCGCCCTGACTGTGGGCTATCCTCAGAAAGTGGTTTTCAGGGATGCCGAGATTGAAATCAAAAGAGGGGAGAAGGTAGCTTTGATTGGACGGAACGGTGAGGGCAAGACCACCTTGATGCGTGTAATTATGCGTGAGTTGGACCCCATCTCAGGAGAGGCGAAGATAGGTCATAATGTTGATATTGGTTATTTTGCTCAGAACCAGGAGGATGTACTTGACAAGCGTGAAACTGTTTTCAGTACCCTTGACAGAATAGCTGTCGGAGATGTCAGAACCAAGCTCCGCGATATCCTTGGGGCATTCCTTTTCCGTGGGGAGGATATTGACAAAAGGGTTTCAGTGCTCAGCGGTGGAGAAAGGGCCCGTCTGGGTATGGCTAAACTTATGCTTTCCAGCCACAATCTTCTCGCTCTTGACGAACCTACGAATCATATGGATATTCAATCCAAGGATATTCTGAAGTCAGCTTTGAAAGAGTATGACGGTACGTTGATTGTAGTGTCACACGATAGGGATTTTCTCGATGGGCTTGTAGATAAAATGTATGAGTTCAAGGACGGAAGAGTCAAAGAGCACCTTGGAAGCGTGAGTGATTTTCTGGCGAAACGCAAGATTGAGAATCTTCAGGAGCTTGAGCGCCGCTTTGGAAACTCCCAGCCTTCTGCTTCGAAGGCTGATGAGAAGAAAATCGAGGCTCAGAAGGATTTTCAGGAGAGAAAGGCTTCCAGCAAGGAATCAAGAAAAGTCAAGAACAGGATTTCCTGGCTCGAATGTGAGATTGGCAAAAGGGAGACCCGAATGGCGGAAATTGAGAAGCTGCTTGCAGCTCCCGGCCCGGATGATGATATTATTGAGCTCACCCGAGAGTATCTGGAGCGTAAGCGCGATTTAGATGCAATGACGGATGAATGGGCTAGTTTAATGGAGGATTAAATTATTATATTATGTTGAGATTTAATTATTTAAAGGTTTTGTTCTGTAGCGTTGCTTTATGTATTGCTTCACTTGGAGCATCAGCTCAGGTAGTAGAAATCAACCGTGATTTCTCTTCTTTTGATGCGATTGATGTCAGCTATGATTTTGATGTCAGGCTGGTAAGTTCACGCAGGAACTACTCGGCCACTCTGACCGTTGACAGTGTCCTTGCTGATTATATCCAAGCATATGTAAAAAAGAATGTTCTGTATATTACTATAGACAAGAAATCCTTGCCATCTGACGTAAAGAAACTTTATAAAGGAAGGAAAGCTGAAGCTCCTGTCCTCAATGTGGTTGTAAGCACTCCTGAACCGCTTTGTTCAGTGAAACTTGCCGGCAAATCCACGCTTTACGTTGAGAATGAACTGAGATGCAAGGATTTCAGTATTTCACTTCTTGAGTCATCTCGCCTGAAAAAGCTTGCGCTTGATGCCACAAATGTCAGTATCAATCTCGCTGACAAGAGCCAGGCAGAGTTTGATGTCAATGCGGAAAGCCTCGAAATTACAGCCTCCGGTTCATCTTCTGCGTACATCGGCCACAGCAGCGAGCATCTTGCGCTCAACACAACATCGAACGCAGATCTGGAGTTGGAAGGACAGACTTTGGTCGCAGAGCTTAAGGCGGCAGGATCTTCGAAGACCTGCATCAAGGGAAAGACGCGTGAACTCATAGTCAATGGCTCGGGCAATGCCAATATTGACGCCATCAATTTTCGTACTGCTGATGCAACGGTTAAATTGTCAGGCACTTGCAAACTCACCGAGGCAGCTTCTGAGAAACTCAGCATTGAAATGAGCGGAAGCTCTTCCCTCGTCTATGACGGTGACCCCGTTATCAGCATTGTCAATATCAAAACATCTTCGGTATCAAGGTACGGAGAAGGCAAGAAGTAAGTATGCTTGTATTCGATTCCCATTGTGATTCACCCTCTCAGATGGTACGGGCCCGCAACTTTATGGAGGACAACGTCTGGGGCCAGGTTGATTTTCCTAAAATGAAAGCAGGTGGAGTTGATGCAGCTTTCTTTGCTTTATTTAATTCACCTGCTCTAACTCCCGATGAGTCAACTAGATACGTCCTTCAAATGCTTTCTGAGCTCTATGACCAGATTGATGCTGCAGAAGGTAGGGTAGAGCTGGCGTTCAACTCAGAAGAACTGCTTGAAAACAAAAGGCGCGGTCTGACCTCTGTCCTTATCACTCTTGAGAACGGCGCTCCCATTCAGAAATCACTTTCCCTTTTACGGATGTTTTATCGAATGGGAGTAATCGGTATGACACTTGCCCACAATGCTGATAATGAAATCTGCGACTCTTGCGCAGGTCAGTGCAGATGGGGTGGCCTCAGCCCTTTCGGAAGGGAAGTCGTAGCCGAAATGAACCGCCTGGGAATGTTGATTGACATTGCCCACTGTTCAGACGATACTGTCCGCGACTGCCTTGAGTTATCAAAGGCACCGATAGTATCGACCCATTCCTGCTGCAGGGCAATGGCTTCGCATCGCAGAAACCTTTCCGACGAATTGATAAGGGCAATAGCCGCGAAAGGCGGAATGGTCGCTGTCAATTTTTATCCCCGCTTCCTTTCTGATGCTTTTTGCGCAAAATTGGACTCCTGCGGCCTTGAGGATGAGGCTGATGCCATAGAAGCTGATTTCATCGCCGATCCTCGCAATCCAGAAAAGGTCAAGGCTTGGGTGGATGTTCAGAACAGACTCTTGGAGCTTGACCGTCCTTCGTATGTTGATGTGGTTGACCATATTGAGCACGTGATAGACATTGCGGGCATTGATTACGTAGGTGTCGGAAGTGATTTTGATGGCATAGCCGTTCCTCCTTCCGGATTGGAGAATGTCTCCTGTTTTCCTATTCTTTGGGAAGAGATGAGGAGACGAGGTTATTCCGGGAAGGATATAGAAAAAGTGGCTGGAGGAAACCTGCTTCGGGTGCTTAAAGAAGTTGAAAGGGTGGCTAAAATTCTCTAACAAAAAAGTTATAATATATAACTCTTTTGTTAAAATCAATGATATAGGTCAATTTAAGTTGCAAATCAACTTAGACTTCAATTTCTTTTGTGTTGGCTGGAAAAGTTGCTGCCGTGGGATCTTTGCTGCGCTGTGGATCTACGTGGCCGTCGTGGGAGATAACTTATTGTGTATCAATGACTTAAGTATTTATCTATGGGAAATATTTCCCATAGATAACCATCTAACTCGCTATGTGTCAGGCATTTATCCCCCACGCTTACAGTTTGTCCCAAGATTAGCGGAGTTTAGGGTATGGTTGTCAGGGTCATTGTCTTTGAAGGAGGAAGGTACTCACGGGAGCGAAGCTTGTCCCAAGTTTCGCGGAGCGACCGTGAGTACCTTCCTTCAATTAATGATTGACCTATTTGTCATCCTCTTCAATCATTTTCCTCAGCTCATTAAGAGCAGCGGCTGCAAATCTCTGGATATTGATTGCCCTCTTATTCTTGAAATTGAATCTTACTGTCCTTGTACCCCTCGGACCGCTAAGCCCCACCCAAACGGTACCCGCTTCTTCAAATTCGTCTCCGTATGAATCAGCCCAACCTGTTGTAGAGACAGAATAAGTACAGCCCATCAGTTTCCTGACACCAACAGCCATCTCAGCTGCAACCTGACTGCTGACGATTCCATACTTCTCTATGCTTTCAGAAGATACACCCAGCAACTTTTCCTTCACTCTTGGGGAATATGAAGTAACTGAACCGAAGTAGTATTCTGATGCACCCGGTACTGTAGTAATAAGATGTGAAATCTCGCCACCTGTGCAGGATTCGGCTGCGCAAAGTGTTTTGCCACTACCTCTGAGCAAGCTGCCTATGCGCCCTTCCAGGCTATCCTCTTTATCCGAATAAATATAATCGCCAATCACTTCGTTGAGCTTGGAGAATTCCTCCCTTATGCGTTTTTCATTGCTGCTTTCATCACCTCCGTAAATAGAGAGTCTTAGTTTGACCCCCGTAAGCTGATTTGGAAGATAGGCCAAGTGCATATCTTTTGGCAGAGCTTCCTCCCAAGTCTCTATTTTCTTGGCTAACGCGGATTCTGCAATGCCGTATGTCATTATATTTCCGTGCGTTATGCTATCTATACTATAGTGTTTCTTTATATCTGACAAGATATCCTCCAATGCTCCTATTGCTTCAAAAGGTACTCCAGGCAGTGTATAGAGGGTGCATTTGTGCCCGAAGCGATTTTCGTCGAATCTGAAAACCATAATAGGAGCTGTGCCAAACTTGTTGACTATGACCTCACATTTGTCCGGAACATAAGCTTGGAGACGATTTATGTCCAACATTTCGATACCTCTGGATTTCAGTATCCTCTGTATCACTTCCATCTGGCCTTCGTGCATATAGCTTCCCTGGCTGTTGGAGAGTTCAGCGAGGGCTTCTTTGGTTATATCATCCTTGGTCGGGCCGAGGCCTCCTGTGGTTATGACTATGTCATTGCCCCTCAATTCCTGTTCGAGTCTGGTTATGATGGTTTGTCTGTCATCTCCGATGGAGAGCATTTCTCCTGTTCTGATTCCCAGCGAGTTCAGTGCCCTCGCAATATTGGAGGAGTTGGTATCGACAATCTGGCCGATGAGTATTTCATCACCGATGGTGCAAATTGATGCTGTGTACATTGCAATTATTAAATTGATTTCAGAATACGTTTGACCAGCTTCGGACCTTCATATTCGATGCCGCTGTAAAGCTGGATCAATGAAGCGCCGGCATCCATCATTTCCTTCGCCTGGGCGGGGCTCATAATTCCACCGCAGCCGATAATAGGGAATCGTCCTTGAGTGTATCCGTGAATATGTTTGACAAGCTCAAGGCTCTTCGGGAACAGTTCTTCTCCGGAGAGGAAAGCTGAATCAGTCATCTTGTGGGCAGCAAGTACTTCTCTAGAGCATTTCGAATAATTTCCTGCAATCACGCCATCGATTCCGTTCAGGCGGCAATAGTCAAGCATGCGGTCAATTTGCTCGAAAGGAGTGTCGGGAGAGAGCTTGATCAAAATGGGCTTGTGTTTCTCATAGCAGAGCCTGATCTCGAGGAGAGGGTCAATGACGTCAGATAGTGAACTGCCGTCCTGCACGAATAGCAAGCCATTGTCGTTGGGACAGGATACATTGACAACGATAACGTCCACAAAATCGTAGAGCAATGAAAAAGCCCTGCAGTAATCCTCGACCATTTCCTCATCTTTGTGACTGCTTTGATTCGGAGCAATGCTGCCGAATAATATAGTTGAGGAATTATTGTTCTTTAGATTCTCTATGGCATTCTTGATGCCCTTGTTTCTGTTGCCAGGTCTTGTAATGATGCCACGTCTGGATTTATCTCTCACTGTTCTTGGTTTCTTGCCTCCTTCTTGTTTCTCGCAACTCAGTGAGCCGACTTCAATGAAAGAGAAACCGAAGGCTGAAAGTCCTTCAAGGCATTCTGCATCGGTGTCAAAGCCAGCAGCAAGGCCAACAGGGTTCTTGAAATCCATTCCGAACACTCCGCGATGCAGTTCAGCTCTTTCATATTTATGGGTCAACCTGACGAGCGATCCTAAAACAGGGAGGTGGTTTGTAAATCTGACCAGCTTCAGAAACAAATCGTGTGCATTCTCCTGATTGAAGACTGACAATATCGGGCGTATTATCTGTTTGTACATCTCAATTAATTCTAAGGATGTACAAATATAACAAACTTACTTTAATTCTTGATAGGTATTATCACTGTAAAAGATAATAATCTTTTCTATAACTCTTTGATTATTAGCTTCTTGATTAAGTTTATTTAAAGTATTGATTTTATTTATGCTTTCGTTATTTGAAGCAGGGAAGACAGCTGATGGCTTATTTTCGTCCTCTTCACTTGGAAATAGACCATTGGTATATATAGTCTCGTCTGTCACAGGCTGCCGGGGCACTTCACTGGCAGCTTCGCTATTCTCTTTCTTGTACATCTTTCCCTTTCCTGCAATCAGCCACTCTATGTTCAACTGAGGGTAGTGGGCGGCTATGCTCCTGATGAAATCATAACCAGGTTTGTTTCTTCCGGCAAGGACGTGAGATACGCTTGCTCTTGCGACCTGGATAGTGTCAGCAAACTGGGCTTGGCTTATATTTTCTGCAGCGAGAAATTGTTGAAGGCGAGTGTTCATTATTCTAAATAGTATTGTTACAAATGTACAAATTGCAAAATAAAACTCCAAATCAAAATAGTAAATTCTGAAGTATGAAAGTGTAGGGAGCTGTGTATTTTTGTATACTACTAATATGTAGTAAAAGTTTAGATGCGGATACATAAAATACTGATAAATAACGTTATAACTTTTATATTCTCAAATGTATTGGTTTTGTATCGTTCAAACTATGCTTAATTTACACTAAAATCCCCATCCACTACTTAAGATTAACCAACATAATACTCTGACTATTAAAAAATTAGTAAATTTGATGTACCCTAATAAAATTCCCTTATTATACAAATGTAAACAATTTACAAGCTTGTTTGTTGTAGTTAATAAATGTTTACAAATTTACAAATTAAGATTGTGAATTTAGTTTTGAATACAGGCTAAGCCCAGATAATTATGACTTTCTCATTTACTCTTGAATTCGTTATATTTTCTTAAATTTGCATAGAAATGTAATTTTGTTTACGAACATATGATTCCTGACATAAGAATTGAGGATTATAATTATATGCTTCCTGACGAGAGGATAGCGAAATATCCCCTTCCCGAACGTGATTCTTCGAAACTGCTTCACTATAGTTCAGGGAAAATCGAAGAGAGATTTTTCCGGGATTTGCCTGAACTTCTTCCCTCAGATTCCATAATAGTCTTTAATAATACCAAAGTGGTACCTGCCAGACTGCATTTCCAAAGGGCAAGTGGTGCGCACATTGAAATTTTTTGTCTTGAACCTATAGATCCACCTGAGTACAATACCATTTTTGCCGCAGACTCTATTTGCAGGTGGCGTTGCGTCATTGGAAACTCCAAACGATGGAAAGATGATGTCCTTACTCTTTATAATCCCGAGTCGTCTGAACTTGTCAATGAACTGTCTTTGGAAGCAAGACTTATCGAGAAGGAGGGTGAAACGGGCATAGTTGAATTCAGATGGAGGAATTCATTTCCCTTCTCCCGGGTTCTGGAAATCTGTGGCACTGTTCCTATTCCGCCATATTTGAACCGCAAGACAGAGGCAATAGATTCTGAACGTTATCAGACCCTGTATGCTCGTTTCCGAGGCTCCGTTGCGGCTCCCACGGCGGGCTTGCATTTTACTGAAGAAGTGCTTAGTCGGATCAGGTCCAAAGGAATTGATATGGAAAATGTTTGCTTGCACGTCGGGGCAGGTACCTTTCTACCTGTTAAAAGCAGCAATGTGGCTGAACATCCTATGCATCGCGAGCCTTTTGTTGTAAAAAAAGCCTTCATCAGAACTCTTTTGGAAAGCGGAAAGGGTGTGACTGCAGTCGGAACCACATCTGTGCGTACTCTTGAATCACTGTATTATGTCGGGGTGAGTTGCATAGAGAAAGGAAAGGCTGAAGATATCGACCAATGGGCCCCATATATCAGGGACTATCAGTACAGCCTTCAAGAAGCTTTGGAAGCAATATTGTCCTGGCTTGACTCCGAGGGGCTTGACGAATTGAAGGTGGGAACAAGAATTATTATTGTCCCAGGCTTCAAGTTCCGCATAGTCGAAAGACTGGTTACGAATTTTCATCAGCCAGAGAGTACCTTGATTCTGCTGGTATCTGCCTTTGTAAACGGGGATTGGAGGTCAATATACGATTATGCCCTTGAAAATGGCTTCCGCTTCCTCAGTTATGGAGATAGTTCACTTTTGGAAAGGGCGGATTTGTAGATTAAAACAAAATCCCTATCTTTATGGCCAAAAACCAAGCCTGATTCTCCATTAGGGGATGACATTACGATTATGGAAGACAAATATTCAGAATTTGAGAGCATCTGTCCGTATACTGACGAAGAAGCGGTAAAAGCGCTTAACGAAGTAGCCAGACATCCAGCCATACCATTCATATCCAAATCCCTTTTTCCTGATCAGCCTGCCGGTTTCCTGGCCAATGCTATCAAAGGGGTTCACAGCATAGACGAATTCCAGCAGGTAGTTATGTCCAAAGCTGTGGAATGGTGCTTGAATACTACTGTGCACAATTTCTCCTATGACGGAATATCACATATAAAGAACAAGGAGGGGAAATTCCTGATGATGTCCAATCATAGGGATATCATCCTTGATCCTGCGCTGACCCAATATATACTTTTCAGCAATGGTGTACCTATGAGTGAGATTTGTGTGGGAGACAATCTGCTATCAAGCAAGACTATAGAAAAGCTTCTCCGTTCTAACAGGATGATTAAGGTCATTAGAGGAGTGTCTGCAAGGGAACTGTATCTCTCATCCCAATTGCTTTCCAGGTATATCAGACAGACCATTACCAGCGGAAAGAGTTCAGTCTGGATTGCTCAGCGTCAAGGCAGGACAAAGGATGGTATTGACATTACGGAACAGGGCCTGCTCAAAATGTTCGATATGAGCGGAACGGGCACTTTTCAGGAGAATTTCAACGAATTGAACATTATTCCTTTGAGTATTTCATACGAATACGAACCTTGTGATATTAGAAAGGCCAGGGAACTTCTCATCTCAAGAAGCCAGAAGTATGTCAAAGGCCCAAGGGAAGACCTCCACAGTATCATTACCGGAATAAGGCAGAAAAAGGGCAATGTGCATATCAATATTGGTAAGCCTTTGACCCCCGAAGAGATCGAAATCGCTTCTCATTGTGACAAGAACGACCGCTATCAGGCCATACGCCATGCTGTGGATATGCGTGTCATCGAGGGGTACAAACTATGGAAGACGAATTACATCGCCTACGATCTAGTCAACGGTGGTAATCGCTTTGTCGACAAATATACTCCTGAGGATGTAGAAGCTTTCCTCGCTTATACAGAGCATCAATTGAAGAAGGTTGAGAGGAAACTGGACAAAGAGGCTCTCCGCGATATCTTCTGGCACATTTATTCCAACCCGGTGGAGAGCAAGCTTCGTTTGGAAGAGGAAAAGGCAAACGGCTGAAGCAATCAGTGGTTTACCTTTACATCCAGATGAGGGTATGCGAAGTTGAAACCGAGTTCAGGCAAGCGCTCGTACAGTTCTTTGTTGATATCAAAGTTGACTGACCAATAGTCCTCTGCCTTAACCCAAGCTCTTAGCGAAAGTTCAACACTGCTGTCCTTCATACTGCTTAGGACAGCGTATGGGTTTTCGGCTCCCTGGAATTCCGAGTTGAGTATCCTTTGATCCTTTTCGGCTATATTGACCATAGCCGCGATGCATTTTTCGACGTCTGTACCGTATTCGACCCCTACCTTCCACTCAAGTCTCCTGATAGGTTTGAGAGAGAAATTGTCAATAGTACCGTTCGACAGTGCTCCATTAGGAATCATAATGCACCTGTTGTCCGTAGTCAGAATCTTCGTGTTTACGATGGTTACATCGGTAACTGTGCCGCTGAAACCCTGGACTGAGATAAAGTCTCCGACTTTGAATGGCTTGAACAACAGAATAATCAATCCTCCTGCGAAATTCTCCATCGTACCGCTCAAGGCCATTCCTATGGCCATTGCACCGGCTCCGAGCATAGCTGCGATGGAGGTCGTATTCACACCCAGGGCGCCAATGGTCATCAGGATGAGGAAGAGGGTCATCAAGATGCTCGTGAGCGATGTGATGAAGGATGCCATAGTCGGCTCAGTTTTCTTCCTTTCGAGAAATTTGGAGATTGAGCGCTTTACGCGTTTGATAACCCAAGCGCCTATAATGTATATAGCAATGGCTCCAAGGACCTTCATACCGAAATCAACGAAATCCTGGAGCAAATTGCTCATAAATGCACTAGGATCATCTGCGATTTCTTGAGCTAAATTCTGTGCAGCAGTCCTGACGGAGTCAGCCACATTGACGGACTCCGTCGTAGGAACGCTGGGTAAGGCTTGAAGCAATCTGAACATTTTCAATCAATTTAGAAAAGTGACTTGACCTTGCTGACGATGATATCTGCCGGTAGCTCAGGGCTCAGGACGAGAGCAGGCTCAGCCTCGAAGAAGCCCTCTTGCTTGGCAATTAGCATACCGCCTCCGGTGACATTCAGCATGACGGTGTCATTGCTCTTGATTTTTCCATCCTTGAGGGCCTTGGCTACACTGGCAACAGCGGTGGCGGCTGCCGGGAAGATGTCATATCCCTCGCATTGGAAATATTGGATGATCCAGGATACAATTTCATCATTGGTAACGGTATACATGTCTCCGCCCGTCGCTTTGAGTGTATCGTACAGACCGCCCTTTATGCTGTATGGCGGTTTTCTGTTGGATAGCACCTTGGCCAGGATGACTTCGCTGTCGCGCCTTGACTGTTCAGGAGAGTAATCTACCAGTGCGCGTGAGCCTGCCTTCCAGGAGTCGTACATAAGAGTGAAAGGCTCGTTCTGTGAAACGAAAATCTTCATCAGATGCTTGCCGAATCTTCCGTCCTCGATAAGCCTCAGATTGTTCTCATATGCGGCAATGGCTCCGGTACCGCTTCCAACAGCCTGGAAGTAAGCATCAGGAATGCGGCCTATGGTCTCGACAGCGCTGAGAAGAGTCGTGCCCATACCGTCACGTCTTGCTACGTTCTTGGCTCCGCCTTCAGCGAGGAACATAGGGTCTGTACAAAGCTTCTCTCCCAAAGTAATGGCATCGAAATAGTCTGAACCTGAAGGGGTTGCAACAATCTTTACGCAGTTCTTCAATCTCTTGGTAAACCACATATCGTGCTTGTTGTCCTCAGGGATGCAGATGACAATAGGAATGTTGTTGTCCGAGCAAACCCTGGCGAAGGCTCTGGCTGTATTGCCGGCTGACTGTACAACAAGCACCTTCCCATTATTCTTTGGCAACCTTGCGCACACTGAATAAGCTTCAGTCTCCTTGAAGGAACAGGTGGTCATTAAGGCTCCAATATTGGGATAGTAACCTGAGAAGGTAATGTAGAGGTTGTCCATTCCCAGAAGTTTGGACAGTTTGCGGCTCTTGTATGTCACAGGGGCGTGAGAGTCCTTGAGCATTCTCTTGATAGGCATCCAATTGGAGTACCTGTATAAGCCGTCGTGTCCGTCAACAGGGGCAAACTGCTTGGTCTTGTAAACTGCACGGACCAATGCAGGTTCCGTGGCCATAGGATCGGACAGGGTCCAATCTCCGTCGTCGAAGACTCTGCCGGTCTCAACGTTCATCAGTTGGTATTCAGTTGGCTTGAATCTCATATTGTCAAGGTTTAGTTTAGTTAACTTGTTTCGTGTCATAGAGTTGTGAATAGCCAGATTAGATATCCTGTTTCACAGGCAAGAAGGAGAGCTCCTTCCGCTCTGTTTATCTGCATTTTTTTGCCGGCAAAAGCACCGATCATCAGAAGTACGACGCTCGCCAGCAATACTCCCATATCAACAAGGCTCATACCAGAGAAGTCCAGAGGATTCACGACAGCAGCGCAACCCAGGATGAGCAATATGTTGAAAACGTTGGAGCCGAGGACGTTGCCCAAGGCCAGCTGACTTTTTTTCTTGGCGGCCGCAACAACGCAAGTAGCCAGTTCGGGAAGGGAAGTGCCTCCAGCCAATACGGTTATGGCAATGAACTTGTCAGATACCCCTAACTGATGGGCGATGTCTGTGGCCGAATTGACAAAGAGCTGACCACCACCTATCAAACCTCCCAATCCGCAGATTATCAAGAAAATACATTTTCCTATGCTGAACTTTTTGTCTTCTCCGCTGTCTTCCGCGCCCGTACCGCTCTTGAAGCAGAAATACATATAGGCCGCGAAAACGAGAAGAAAGACCAGACCTTCGATTCTGCTGATGCCGTCGTGCTCTCCAATTCCGAGGATTGTGGCATTCATTCCCATCAGGATGAGCATAACGGTGACGAGCAGATTGATTGGTATGTCCCTGTTTTTGTTTTCCTTGGTGATGGCAAGAGGGGCTATGACTGCCGTCAAACCAAGAATGAGGAGGGTATTGCAAATGTTGGACCCCACCACATTACCGATGGATATGTCAGAATTACCTGCAAAAGCGCCGGTAAGACTGACTACCAGTTCAGGGCAGGATGTACCGAAGCCGACTATGGTCAGACCGATTAAGAATTCACTGATGCCTGCCCTCCTGGCGACGCCTGAAGCACCGTCCACGAGCCAATCAGCTCCGAGGACTATGAGTGCGAGACCCGCAATCAGAATCAGAATACTTAATGCAATGCTCATTTTTCAATTCTTTTTTTTAAAGCACATACGTTCTCCACGTGATGGGTATGAGGGAACATATCAACAGGCTGGACCGCTGTTATCTCATATTTAGTGCAAAGAATAGCCAAATCACGAGCCTGGGATGCCGGATTACAGCTTACATAGACCATCCTGTCAGGTTCAGCGTCAAGAATGACCTTGGCGACATCCGGATGTATTCCGGCTCTTGGAGGGTCAAGTATTATGACATCGGGTCTTCCGTGCTCTGCGATGAAACTGCCGGTGAGTATGTCCTTCATATCTCCCGCAAAGAACTCGCAGTTGTCAATGCCGTTGTTGGCAGCATTTAGACGGGCGTCATCTATGGCCTCTGGTACATATTCTATTCCTATTACCTTTGCAGCCTTCCCGGAAACGAACTGTGCGATGGTTCCGGTGCCGGTATAGAGGTCATACACCACCTCATTGCCGCTGAGTCCTGCAAATTTGCGGGCTACTGAGTATAGTTTATATGCCTGGGGACTGTTGGTCTGATAGAATGACTTCGGACCAACCTTGAATACCAGATTCTCCATTCTCTCATAAATGGCGTCCTCTCCCTTGTAAAGTATGCACTCCTGGTCTCCTATTGAATCATTCAGTTTGGTGTTGATGATATAGAAGAGGGAAGTGATTTGCGGGAAAGCTTCGGAAACGGCATCAAGCAGGGCTTCACGCTCGTTCTTGTCATCCTTGAAGAAACAGAGAATGAGCATAACCTGACCGTCTTCAGTCGTTCGGATTATCATATTGCGGAGAAAACCGTGGTTTTCCCTTATGTCAAAGAATTCCAGTCCGCGTTCGATAGCGTATTCCCTGATGAAGTTTCTTATGGCATTGGAAGGCTCTTTCTGGAGGTGGCAATGTTCGATGTCAACCACCTTGTCGAAAAACCTTCCTACGTGGAAGCCCAGACCGCAGCGCTTGTTTTCCGGAACTTGTTCAGGATCCTCACCCTCAAGGAACCATCTTCTTGAAGAGAAGGTGAACTCCAGCTTGTTCCTGTAATATGAGGTATTGTCAGATCCTATGATAGGGGAGATCTCCGGAATATCAAGATGCCCAATTCGCACCAACTGGTCCCAAACCTGCTGCTGTTTAGCTTCAAGTTGCATATTGTATGGCAATGGCTGCCACTTGCAACCTCCGCAGACACCGAAATGTTCGCAGAAAGGTTCCAAACGATGTGCGGAAGGCTTCTTCATTTTCAGAATGTAGCCCTCCATATAATTTTTCTTTTTCTTGGTAACCCTGATGTCCACTATGTCACCCGGAACGGCGAATTCCACAAAGAGCACTGTGCCGTCAATGTGAGCCAAAGCCTTACCCTCAGCGGCAACTGCTTCAATGAGGACATCCTCGAGTACAAGATCCAATCTTTTTCTGGTCATAATATTTACAAGATAAATATCCCGAACAAACAAAAATAGCAAATCCTGTCGGTTTCCCCAAAAAAGAAGGCAACAATCCTCTACAGTCGTGACGCTCTTGCATCTATGGATTCTTCGCAACGCTCTCCGTCCTTGGCCGACATAATGCCGTCCCAGGTCAGATTGCGCACAGTCTTTCTCTCATTGCACAGCATCATACGGGCAGCCTTGCTGGTCATCGCGCTGGCATAGGCTTCCGGCCAGTCAATGGCTAGTTGCTCGAGACAGGCGCGCATATGCTCGATGTTCTCACGGATTTCCGCTTCGAGGACGGGGAAGATGCGTGAGCTCATTTCTTCAGGAATGCCAGAATTCCGAAGAGTAGCAAGCTCATCCTGGGAATCGCGTTGTAGACTCAGGAAACCACGGCCTATATCACTCAGATTCACCACTCTTCGAGTCAATGAGCGCTTGAAGAGCCGGCTAATCGAAGGATGCTTGCGGATGAAGCGCAGGAATCTGCCATTATCGAAGAACTTGAAGATGTAAGCTCTGTCCGAAAGGGGGAGGGCGCCATCGCTGTCGAAGTGACGCTCCTGCGAGTTGATGAGCTTGTGATAGCTGTCGGCGGAAATGGTGCCATCGGAGTACAATTGCCTTACCAATTGGCACTCGGTGCCGTAGATGGTCATTCTGATATGGTGGAGCAATTCGGTCTCATTGCAATTGGAGATATCAGGAGCCTGTTCAGGCTCGGGTAGGAAAGTGCGAACCTTCTCCCAATCAGCGCCCGCAAACGCTTCGCGATGGCTCAACTTCTCGTAATAGCGCTGAGCTGCTTCATTGACACGGTTCCTTACACTGAAATCAACAAATGAACGAGCTGTTGGTATTTCTGTAAGTCCCAGTCTTTCAAGCAGATGCCTAATGGTAGTTGCATTGACAGTCAAGGTTAGGGCTACGACACCGGCTGTTAGCAGCAGTATCTGGCTGCGTATGTCATCCGGGATGGTCAATGTAGCTGAAACCATCAGGGCAAGAGTGAGGCCGAGCGCTCCCCGGAGACCGCCCCAACTCAGAATAATGGCCTCGCGCTTGCTCAAACCGTATCCGAGACGCTTCATTATAGGGAAGAACAGGAACACCACGCCGGTGCGGATGAGATTCACTCCGAAATAGACAGCCACAACGACTGCGAGACTGACCCAACTGATATTGACCTGAACCGAGATGATTATACCAACAATGATGAATACCAAGGTATTGGCAATGAAAGAAGCAAGGTCCCAGAACTTCTCGGTGAACTCGTTTGCCTTGGGGCTGAAGAGCAGTTTTCCGTGATAGGTCATCTCAAGGCCGAAAGCGACAAGCGCTATTACTCCTGAAAGCTGGAGATAACCTTGCGCCAGGATGAAAGTAACGTAGGCTGAGAGGATGATAACACTGTTCTGGACCATTTCATCGCCTTTAAGGCAGGTGATGAAGAATATGGTCAGGACGGCCACGATGTAACCAAGAAGGGCACCGCCGAGGGCAACAACCAAAAATTCCATAACAGGGGAGCTGCAGAGTGGACTTGCCCCGCTGAATGTGCCGAAAAAGAGCATAAAAAGGACGATGCCCGTACCGTCGTTGAGCAATGATTCACCGTCCACCAGTGTTGAGAATCGCTTGCTAGTATTCAGTTCCTTGAGCAATGCAACCACGGCTACAGGGTCGGTTGCGCTCACCAGGGCTCCGAACATTAAGGCGAAGGTCCAGTTCCAGCCTCCGAATTCAGGTACCAGCTTTCCTATGCCCATCATCATCAGGGCAACCAGTCCCATTGAAATTACGACTCCCGGTATGGCCAGGAGGCTCGAATTTACGAAGGTCTTGCGGAAAGTGTGAAGGTCGAGCTCATATGCGGCACCGAAAATCAGAACAGGCAGAAAGATGTACAGGAGTGTGTCCGGATTGATATTGCCGGCCTGTTCAACTGCACGCTCCATTAGACCATCATGGGGAAACAGACCGCTTCTGAAAAGGATACCGATCAATAGGCCGAAGCAGAATAGTCCCACTGTATATGGGAATTTGGATTTCTTCAGCAACAATTTGAGAAGCGCTCCTATGAGCAATGCTCCCATTACGAAAAGCAAAGGGGCCAGGCTGTATTCGTTTTCCATTTATTATGCTATCATTAATCGTTTATACAATTTATATTATGTTAAGTAATGCTTGGATTCCCAACTATCCCTTCTAGAAACTAATTGATATACTAAGGTTTATGGCTCCATAGCTGGCTTTGCTGCTCCTGATAAACTCTTCTGGAATATAGCTTCCGTTTTCCTTGTCCGGCACATTGGGGGCATCGGTACATAGCTGTAGACCAAGGAGCAGATCCATACTGTTCTTATGACTCAAGGCTACTCTGTAACCGCCTCCGAATTGTCCTTGAATCGAGAGAAATTTCTTGTCCCTGTGAAATCCTATGCCCTGGCTAACGAAAATCAGTGCTCCGCTGTCCCGATTCCCGTTGAAATGGTAATTTTCCCTCAGGAAGACCGGTATTATTCTCGTATCCTGTTTGATACCCTGCCAGCCGAGATTGACGCTTGCACTGAAGTGTCTGGCAAACTCCAGTCCTGTGCGAAGGTATAGCATTCCATTGGAATGATAATTTGGAGCAGTTTCATTGACATCGACTCTGTATCCGTCTTCCGGGTCGGTATAATTGTAATGGTATGAGTTGAGAACAACTGCTGAGTAGCCCCATTCCAGTCCATAGAATACGCGTACAGCCCTCCCCTCCTGTCCAGCTGATGATACAAGGCAGGATAAGAATACTAATAGGCTGATTATCAATTTCTTCATAAGCTATTTCGAAAGGCTTACTTAAATCTGTACAAAATCTTTATTTCCGGAATCAGGAGCTTGAATAGGCCAGAGTCGTAGAAACTCAATATAGTTCCGTTCCTTCTGTCGTCCTTAATAAGCTTAAAGGCCAGGTCGGTACTGAAACTGAAGCTCAACTCAAGCTTGTGACCGTATGACAGCAAGGCTCCGACAGTACCGTGGATGCCAGCAGCCATTGATTTTGGAGACTTGAAATCGCTAATATATCCGCAGCAGAGTCCGGGACCGGCATAGAGACTGACAGTCTTGTCTTCCCTGTCAATGGTTTTGAACACGATGTCCCGGGTATAATTGAACTTGATTCCAGGGGTTGAATGTTCTCCGATCAGGACTCCGCCCATATCCGCATAAAGACAAAATGAGTCGAAATGGTATTCGTCCAATATTTGCTCATAGCAAACACCGAAGCCTTTTGCTGAGTGGAAGCTGCCTATTCTGAAAGAGTTAGTCTCCTGGGCACGTGCAACGCCGCCCGATCCGAGGAGGAGCAGGAGGCAAATGACGGCTCTATTGATGCATTCTTTCATACTTGTTTCTGACTACTAAGTTATGAATTTTTCTTTGAAATGGATGTGAAATGTAATATATTAGCGTCCCAAATATTAACCTGAACCTGATAATATGGGTGTAACCATTAAGCAAGTAAAGAGCAGAAAGGAGTTGAATTCCTTCATTGCATTTCCAATCAAGCTTTTCAAGGATGTACCTGGATATGTTCCTGCCATCCGCTTCGATGAGAGGGATACACTGGACCCGAAGAAGAATCCCGTGTACGAGTTTTGTGAATCCGCATTGTTTCTTGCCTATAAAGACGGAAAAATTGTCGGCAGAGTGGCCGCAATCCTGAACAAGAAAGCCAATTCCGAATGGGATCATAAAGAAATCAGATACGGTTGGCTTGATTTCATTGACGATCCTGAAGTTTCCAAGGCTCTTCTGGATGCTGTAATTGAATTTGGCAGGCAGAAAGGTATGGAAACGGTAGTAGGTCCTCTCGGTTTTACAGACTTCGATCCTGAGGGTATGATGGTCGAAGGCTTTGAGCACCAGAGCACTATGGCATTGCGCCATGCTATGCCTTACTATAAAACGCATATGGAGGCTATGGGCTTTGTCAAGGAAGTCGACTGGGTGGAGTTCAAGATTTTTATGCCAGAAAAGATGCCTGATAAAGTGGAGCGTGTTGCCAAACTGGTGGAGGAAAGATACAAACTCCATATGAGGAAGGTAAACAAGAGAGAAGTTCGCAAGTTGGGCATTGGCTATAAGATTTTTGATCTTGTCAATGAGTCCTACTCCAAACTATACAATTTCACCATACTCCCAAAGAAAGTCGTGGATAGCTACATAAGTTTTTACCTCGGCATATTGAATCTGGATTTCCTCACTCTTGTGGAAGACGAGAACAATAATATTGTAGGCTTTGGCTTGTGTATGCCTTCTATTACGAGAGCCATACAGAAGTGCAAAGGTCGTATGTTCCCGTTCGGATGGTTCCATATTCTAAGGTCTATGTACTTTAAGTTTGAGGAGAATGTCGAACTCTTGCTCATTGCGGTAACTCCTGAGTACAGGAAGAGAGGTGTCAATGCCCTTATCTTTGCCGATATTATCAAGAGGGCTTCTGCGGCAGGCTTCAAATATGCTGAGACCAATGCAGAGCTGGAGACCAATCTTGATATGCAGAGTCAATGGGGTGACTTTGAAAAGGAACAGACCAAGAGAAGAAGGATATACAAAAAGTCGATATAATTCTCCCTTTGGTAGAATAACATAATTGTTAGCAATCCTAACAATTATGTTAAATGAATTGTAATATAGGATTTTGATAGAATGGTAATGGAAACGGACAATTCAAGAGCTACAAGTCTCCTCCCTCCCCTTCCGGAGCGAATGAGACCTGCAAGTCTTGATGATTATGTGGGTCAGAGGCATCTCATAGGAGAGGGCTGCATTCTGAGAAACATGATTGAAAGCGCTTGTCTATCGTCCTTTATTCTTTGGGGGCCGCCGGGTGTCGGAAAGACTACATTGGCGCATATCATTGCCAAGACCCTGGACCGTGAATTCTATACCTTGTCGGCAGTCAGTTCAGGAGTGAAGGATGTCCGGGAGGTGATTGATAGGGCCAGGTCAAAATCGCTCTTTTCCGCTTCGTCGTCTCCAATACTTTTCATTGATGAGATTCACAGGTTCAACAAGGCGCAGCAGGATGCTCTGTTAGGTGCAGTTGAAGATGGCACTATCATTCTCATCGGTGCCACTACTGAGAATCCTTCCTTCGAGGTAATCACTCCCCTCTTGTCCAGATGTCAAGTCTTTGTACTTAAGTCACTTGATGTTGAAGACTTGAGGATTTTGTTGAATAGGGCCCTGACAGAAGACACAGTGCTGAAACACAGAAGGGTCGAAGTGAAGGAGACAGATGCTCTATTCAGGCAGAGCGGTGGAGATGCCAGAAAGCTGCTCAATATACTCGAGATTGTAATCGATTTCTTTGGAGGCAAGCCTGCTGTCATTGACAATAGGGTGGTTACGGAGTGCCTTCAGGAGAATGTCGCGATTTACGATAAAAACGGAGAGATGCACTATGACATCATTTCAGCCTTCATAAAGAGTATTAGGGGCTCCGATCCCAATGCGGCAGTCTATTACCTCGCGCGCATGCTCAGCGGAGGCGAGGATCCGCTCTTCATTGCCAGAAGATTATGTATTTCAGCGGCTGAAGATGTTGGGCTGGCCAATCCCAATGCGCTGCTGCTCGCAAATGCTTGTTTTGACATTGTCAATCGCATCGGAATGCCGGAGGCCCGGATTCCCCTAGCAGAGGCTACAATCTATCTCGCTTCATCGCCGAAGAGCAATTCAGCGTACCTTTCAATTAATAAGGCAATGGATTTGGCTGCCAAGGACCCATTGACGACAGTTCCTCTGTACCTCAGGAATGCGCCGACAAAGTTGATGGAGGACTTGGGCTATTCGGACGGATATAAATATGCGCACGATTATACGGGTAATTTCGTTGACCAGGAGTTCCTGCCTAAGGGTTTGGAGGGTACTGTATTCTATGAACCTCAGCAGAACAGGCACGAAGATGTGCTTAAGTCCTATCTTGAACAGTGCTGGCCAAAGTATTATCCCCCAAAACGCTAATCAGAAAGGATAGCCGACTCCGAAATGGAGGGCATAGCCTCCCTTTTTCAGCCAGGCTCCAGGTTCAAGCCATTTGTTTTCTCTGGCCGGGTCATGCAGTTTCATTCCCAAGTCCAGTCTCAGAACAAGGAAGTTCAGATTTACCCTTATTCCCGAACCCCAGTCGGCTGCAATGCTGTCTCCTAAAGTTCTGATATTGAACTTGGAGGACTCTTCTCCTTGATGCAAGGTCCAAATATTTCCAGCATCCAGGAAGAGGGCACCTTCAATTTTCCAAAACATATTGAAACGATATTCCAGATTTGCTTCGAACTTTATGTCTCCGGTCTGGCTCGGGATGATGAAGGAATCATTTCTCTGTGAAGTTCCTGGACCGAGTGATCTGGCCTGCCAGCCTCTCATACTGTTGGCTCCTCCGCTGTAGAACTGCTTCTCGAAAGGCACAACTGATGAATTGCCATAAGCATATCCTATACCTCCAAGAATCCTTGTGGCAATGGCCTGGTTCGAATTCTTTCCAAACTTCCAGGTGCTTCCGAGGGTCAACTCTCCCCTGATGTACTGTGAGAAAGGTGTGCCCCAAATCAAGCCGGCACCGCTTTCATCCCTTTTCATCAGTGGCTTGAACAGGCTCAGGGCATTGCCGGAGATATCAGCTGACAAACGCAGGTAATTGAATGAAGCTGAACTGTTTTCCGACGGGTTGCTGCTGTATTGGAAATTACCACCCAAGCCGGTATCAAAGTGATCCTGGTATGCATAGCGCATAAAAGGATTGTTCGAAAGTGTTTCAAGGAAACTGCTATTGATATCATCCAGATGGACAATGCTCAACTGGAAAGGATAGAACTGGTAGCTTAATCTGTTCCAGATGGTTCCGGAATATCCGAAAGAGGTGGAAATGATGTTTCTGGTATATTCTGGCCTGTTCTGGTAGTTGTATGAGGCGTTGACTTCGGTCCTTGGGATGTTTGACCCTTTAACCTTACTGTTCGGCATTCCCAAAATGCGAGGAAAACTCAGTCCGGCCGATACTCCGAACTCGTTTGACCTCGTTGGATCGTTGAATTTGAACTGGAAGTTACCCATAAAGCTCAGATTCAGCCATTCTCCCCCGTGAAAAATGTTCTTATGGTAGAAACTCAACTGAGGCGATATTCCCATAAGTCCCGTAGAGTTGGATGAAGCCTCCAGATTTGTCTTGAAGCCCTGGAGTTGTGATTGGGATAAAGAAATGCTGCAGTTTATCTTGTTCGTATCGCTTTGGTAAAGATCCACCCCTACACTATTGAACATTCTGAGAGCGGAAAGTCTTGTGTATGTTTTGTTTACACTGCTCTCGCTATAAAGGTCACCGGGGCGCAGGGTGTTAAGGTCCTTCAAAATGCCGGGCTTGATCCTTACATCGTCGGTGTAGCTGATGGAGACACTGTCGATGTAGAACTTCCTCAAAGGCAGCGCATTGGAAGCTGACTCATTGCGCGAGTATTCGTTGACCCTCATCTCCAGAAAGGTCTTTCCCGGTACACTGATGGTATCCGCTTCAAAGGAATAATTGTTTTTTGAGAAATTGTAATAGCCTTTATCCCTGAAGTAGGCGGCTCCTCTTTGGGTTTCTGCCTCCAGGGAGCTCTCAGAGAGGAAATCTCCTGCCTTTATGCTGATATTGGCCCTGTCCTCTTCAAAATCACTCTTGAATGGTCCCCTTTCAGGAACTGAAATCGAAATGGAGTCTATCTGATACTGTTTGCCAAGTTTTACTTTATAATCGACGTATACCCTTTTTCTGTTTACCTTGATATCGGTGGTAACGTTGGAGTTGAAATAGCCCATATACTCCAGATGGCTCTTCATACTCTCAATGGTACCCTCGACAGCTTCCGGATTATAAATCACCGGTTCTACTCCGATTTTTCTGCAAAATCTCGCCCAAATGCCGTTGTCTTCCGGATCTGCCCAGTTGTATATGCAAAGGAATGGGTTCCAGCCAAGCAGCAGATAACTGTTTGAAGACTGCTTGATATACTGATGTAACGAATTGGTATTGAATTTCTTGGAGTTGGTTACTTCAATATTGTTTTTAGCTAGTCGATACTCACCTTCCGACAGGGTGCGCGTGGTGCTGCAGGATGCAGTCATCAGTACGGGCAAAGCTGCCAGCAACGATAATATATGGGTGAGCCGTGTTTTCATTGTAACAGTATAACTTCACAAATATAAAACTTTCTTTCAAAGAATCGTTCAGATTATGTACATTTGCGATTCTTGATTAACAGCCGATATGATTACCAACAAGGAAATAAAGTCAATTAAGGCATTGTCCTCGAAGAAGTTCAGGGACGAGACTGGCCTTTTTGTCGTCGAAGGCGAAAAAATGGTCGCCGAGGCTCTGAAATCCTCTTTCGAAATAGTGAAACTCTACAGAACAGCTGAAATCGGGGAAGAGGCAATGTCGAGAATGAGCCAATTGTCCAGCCCATCCCCTGTTCTCGCCCTCGTCAGGAAGCCATCCACCATCAATGATGGCAATTTCACTGCCTCCCGGGGACTCTATCTCGCTCTCGACTCTATCCGCGACCCGGGCAATCTGGGAACAATAATCAGGATAGCCGACTGGTTCGGCATCAAGTCTGTGCTCGCGACCCGTGATACGGTGGAGGTATTCAATCCCAAAGTGATTCAAGCTACAATGGGGGCAATATTCAGGGTTGACTTCAAATATGTTGACCTCGAGAGTGCTGCAAGGGCTGTATTGGAGTCAGGGGGTAAGGTATACGGCACCTTCCTGGATGGAAATAACATCTGCTCACAAAATCTCGCGACCGGCGAGAACTGCGCCAGTATGATAGTCATTGGCAATGAATCCAACGGCATATCCGAGGCGATGTCCCGTCTCGTTTCCGACCGTTTGTTCATTCCGCCGTATCCTATGGATGATGCCGGCTCGGAGTCATTGAATGCTGCGATGGCAACAGCTATCAGCGTCTACGAATTCCGCAGACGCTGCTTCCTGCCTGAATGAGTCTGAGCAATTTGAACTAAAGTTCGATAATGCTGCATCCGTTATCCTCAATGTCCACTTCTATGCTTCCGTACTGAAGTCCGGAGCCATCTTCAAGTCCAAGATAGGAGATGGCGTCCTGAGAGATTAGAACTTTGACTTTGCGCTGCTTTTCCCCTGTGGTTTTGGTACCAAATCCGGTCCCATTATCGCCAAAATTCAAATACAACAAAAATGTTTTATGCTTTAACCTTTTTGTTTTATCTGCTGAATGTCTGATGAATACAAAGTCTTTATCAAAATTGAATCCATTTTCTGCTTTCTGGCAGTAACAAAGGTCATAAACCAGCCCTGAGGAGATAGCATCCTTTGTAGCGAAGGCAAGAGCTTCCCTGTATTCCTTCAAAACGGCGGCCTTTTCCCGGCTGAGTCTCTTATTTCCGTGGATATAATCATCTAGCATTTTCAATTCTTCCGGACGGCACCAGTTGAAGATGCTTGTCCTTCCCTCGTGTCCTTCTGATGCTGTCGTTCCTATTTCCTGCCCGAAATACAGCATAAACGCCGATGTGTTGAAGGCAAGGGATGCATAAAGGTATGCAGCATTGTGTTCCCTGCCTGTAAACCAAGGGGACGCAATGCGCTGCTCATCGTGATTTTCAAGAAAGTTCAGCATATTTGGCTGGAGATCCTGCAAAAACTGCCAGTTCCAGGTTATGGCCCTGGCACTTCCCTGCCCGGCCGCTATGCTTCTGAGTACATCATAGAGTCCGGATTTGTCATAAAGCAGGTCAAATCCCACTTCCTTTACGAATTGCTTGTATCCGTCCTTGTTGTAAACTTCAGCTACAAAGAGCAAATCGGGATATTTTTTCCTACTTTCCTCAATTACCCATTTCAGGAATTCAGGAGGTACAAGCTCAACCATATCACATCTGAAGCCGTCCACTCCCTTCCCTGCCCAGAAGAGCAGAATGTCCTTCATCTTGTTCCAGGTCTCTGGATGAGAGTAATCTATCTTATATGTATCAGTCCAATCGTAGTCACTGTAAAGATTATGAGGTATCCCACCTACAGCATCACTGTAATCTCGGCCTACGTGATTCGGGATGAAGTCAAGTATTACCTTCAGGCCGTGTCTGTGGGTCCTGTCCACCAAATCACAGAATTCTTTCATTCTGTCGGACTCGCATTCAGCAAGGTAAGGGTTAACATCGTAGTAGTCGGCTATTGAGTATGGTGAACCGGGATCACCCTTTACGAAATCCTTTCCGCTGGAATGCCTGATTGTACCAGTAAACCAAAGATGTGAAATGCTCAATTTTCTGAAATAATCCAGGGAGGCATCATCAATGCCGCTGAACTTGCCGTTGCCCCAAAGTCTTGGGAGCATTTGATAAATAATGGTCTTTTTCATAATGTGCAAATATACTTTCATTCTTGAAATTTTGAGGCTTTTTCATTCTCCATACAGCGATTTTTGGTTGTAACATATTTGTTAATAAACATAACAAAAAAGTTAAATGACTTAATATATAGCTTTTTGATATGATGAATAAGCAGAAAAGCCTTTTTGCCCAATATAAATACTTTACACGTTCAATTCTTTGAAGATTGCCCCCAAATTCGTAAATTTGTGGGATTTTCGGAAAAACGGGAATTCAGATTTGATAATTCAAAAACCATTATTTATACATTATGTCAAAATCAAATCTTCAGATCGCACGTGCTGCATATCAGCCAAAGCTTCCAAAGGCTCTTTTGGGACCTGTAAAGGCAGTTGAAGGCTCAGCTACCCAGTCAGTAGGAAACCAGGATGAAATCAAGGCTCTCTTTCCTAACACTTACGGAATGCCTGTTATCACTTTCGAACAGGGCGAGAGTGCAGAACTCCCTAAGTTCAATGTAGGTATCATACTCTCAGGAGGTCAGGCACCTGGTGGACACAATGTCATCTCAGGTCTTTATGATGGCGTAAAATCCCTCAATCCAGAGAACAAGCTTTATGGCTTCCTTATGGGCCCAGGCGGTCTTGTAGACCACAAATACATCGAGTTCACCGATGAACTTATTGATGATTACCGCAATACAGGTGGTTTCGACATCATCGGCTCAGGCCGTACCAAGCTTGAGAAGACCGAGCAGTTTGAGAAAGGTATAGAAATACTTCGCGAGCTTGGCATCAAGGCTCTCGTAATTATTGGCGGTGACGATTCCAACACTAATGCCTGTGTACTCGCAGAGTACTATGCAGCAAAGAATTACGGTGTTCAGGTTATCGGTTGTCCTAAGACCATTGACGGTGACCTTAAGAACGATCAGATCGAGACTTCTTTCGGCTTTGATACTGCTTGCAAGACCTATTCTGAGCTTATCGGCAATATCCAGCGAGACTGTAACTCAGCACGCAAATACTGGCACTTCATCAAGCTTATGGGCCGCTCCGCATCACATATTGCACTTGAGTGCGCTCTAGAGACCCAGCCTAACGCTTGCCTCATCTCTGAGGAGATTGAGCAGAAGAATATGAGTCTCGACGATGTCGTAAGCTATATTGCCAAGATTGTAGCAGATCGCGCTGCTGACGGTAACAACTTCGGTACTGTCCTTATTCCTGAAGGTCTTATCGAGTTCATCCCGGCAATCAAGAAACTCATCGCTGAGCTCAATGAAGTTCTCACCGACCCTGCAACTGGCGAAAGCCGCGAATTTTCATCAAAGGATGAGCAGGTTGCATTCGTGAAGAGCCACATTGCTGCTGACAATCTCGCTGTCCTCGAGTCACTTCCGAGCGATGTTGAGCGTCAGCTCTGCCTCGACCGTGACCCTCACGGAAATGTTCAGGTTTCTCTCATTGAGACCGAGAAGCTCCTTTCTGCAATGGTTGCCAATAAGCTCGCAGCTTGGAAGGAGGAGGGTAAGTATGTTGGCAAATTCGCTGCACAGCATCACTTCTTCGGTTATGAAGGCCGTTGCGCAGCTCCTTCTAATTACGATGCAGATTATTGCTACTCACTCGGTTACAATGCTTCAAGACTCATTGCTTGTGGTAAGACCGGCTATATGTCAGTCATAAAGAATACCACTGCTCCTGCAGCTGAGTGGATTGCCGGCGGTGTGCCTATCACTATGATGATGAATCTTGAGCGCAGAAACGGAGCTATGAAGCCTGTTATCCGCAAGGCTCTCGTTGAGCTTGACGGCGCTCCTTTCAAGTTCTTTGCAAGCAAACGTGAGGAGTGGGCGAAGAATACCGCGTATGTGTATCCTGGCCCTATCCAGTATTGGGGACCTTCAGAGGTTTGTGACCAGACTACCAGAACACTTCAACTCGAGCAGGCATAAGCCCGAAATAATTCTTTAGGGAGGCTGACTGACAAGTCGTATCGACTTTGAGTCAGCCTCTTTTGTTTATTTGTCGCTTTAAATTACAGTATGTCATTAAAAAACGTTAAATTTGTGTTTTATGTCAGCTAATAATTTTGGACAGGAATAGCGGATATGGACAAGAATAGCGCGAGACTCAGGATACAGGAATTGAAGGAGGTTCTCTGGGAGAACAGCCGGAAATACTATGTGGACAATGCCCCCACTATGAGTGACTTCGAGTACGACAGCCTTATGCACGAACTTGAGGAACTTGAAACTGCATATCCCGAGTTTGCTGACCCCGACTCCCCTACTCGCCGCGTTGGTAGCGACCTTGAGGGACAAGGCGATGGACTAAATGCGGAACCTGCTGTCAGAAAGGAGTTTGCGCAATATCCCCACCGCTATCCTATGCTTTCATTAAGCAATACCTACAGCATTGAAGAGGTAGAAGCCTTCGCACAGCGTGCGGAAAAGGAAATCGGCAGTTCTTTCACTTATTGCTGCGAGCTCAAATTTGACGGTACCGCCATTTGTCTTGAATACAGGGAAGGCAAGCTGTTCAGGGCTTTGACCCGTGGGGATGGTGCTATCGGTGACGATGTTACTGAGAATGTCAGACGAATTGCCAATGTTCCTAAGCAATTGAAGGGAGACTATCCTGAAGACTTGGAGATACGCGGTGAGATACTGATGCCCTACGATGCATTTGATCGTCTCAATGCAGAGCGCGAACTGAATGAGGATCCACCTTTCGCCAATCCTCGCAATGCTGCCTCGGGTTCATTGAAACTTCTTGATTCAGAGGAGGTTGCTCATAGGGGGCTATGGTGTACACTCTATCATATTCCAAGTGAATCGATGTTCTACGAAACCCACGATGAAGCTCTGAAATCAGCTGCATCCTGGGGACTACCGGTATCAGATTTCAGGAAGATATGCAAGAATATTGCAGAGATAGAAGAATTCATCAATCATTGGGACACTGCAAGAAAGACTCTTCCTTATGCTACCGACGGTATTGTAATCAAGATTAATGAAGCCGCATTCCAGCGTGAATTGGGCTTTACTTCCAAATTCCCGCGCTGGGCTGTTGCCTACAAGTTCAAGGCTGAATCGGCATTGACACCGGTATTGTCCATCGACTATCAGGTTGGACGCACCGGAGCAGTCACACCGGTTGCGAATCTTGAACCTGTCCTCCTCTCCGGTACTATGGTAAAGAGGGCTACTCTCAACAATGCGGACCAAATGGAACTGCTCGACATTAGGGTGGGAGACTTCGTTCACGTGGAAAAGGGCGGCGAGATTATCCCGAAGATTACTTCGGTGGAGAAATCGATGAGGCGCGAGGGGCTTCTGAAACCTGTTTTCCCGAGCGTATGTCCTGATTGCGGCAGCCCATTGGTGAAGGAGGAGGGTGAGGCGAAGTGGTTCTGTCCGAACTCTGACTCTTGCCCTACGCAGATAAAGGGACGCATCCTGCATTTCTGTGGAAGAAAGGCAATGAACATACTCGCGGGTGAAGCTACTGTTGACCAGCTTTTCCGTTTGGGACTGATCAATACTCCTGCCGACTTGTATGAACTAAAAACTCGTGACCTTATGCTTCTCGATGGCTGGAAGGAGAAGTCGGCGAGCCGCTTCCTTGACAGTTTGAAGGAATCCAAGTCCACAGCTTTCGAGCGTGTTCTGTTCGCGCTGGGCATACGCTATGTTGGAGAAACCACGGCTAAAGAACTTGCGAGACAATTTAAAACTGTTGATGCTCTTGCTTCTGCGTCCAAGGAACAGCTGCTTGAGGTCGGAGATGTAGGAGAAGTGATTGCCCAAAGTGTAGTTGATTTCTTTTCTGACGAGAGGCATAATATTGAAATACAGAGACTTAAGTCGTTTGGTTTGAAGCTTTCCGTTGAGTCGGAGGCCAGGGCTTCTTCCGATGCTCTTGTGGGATTGACCATAGTCATATCCGGCAATTTCAGCATCTCGCGCGATGCGATGAAGGCTTTGATTGAGGCCAATGGTGGCAAGAACAGCAGTTCCATCAGCAGCAAGACCTCTTTCCTGCTTGCGGGCTCGAAGCCGGGTCCGGAGAAACTGAAGAAATGCGAGTCTCTGGGCGTACGAATCATTGACGAGGAAAGTTTTATGGCAATGCTGCCGGCATCCCCGGCAGCCGCGGAAGAGAGCAATTACAACAGCGGCAAGACTGCAGACAGCACTCGCAATGAGCCTGAAGAATTGACTTTATTCGGTTAAGATATGAACGTGAAACTGAAGAGATTTCTTATCGAAGCCAAGAGGCTTCTGGGGGACCAGCTTTGGGAGTTGCCTGTTGAGAACTTTTCCAAAGCGAGGAGAAGCCTTGTCAGATTCATAAAGCTTACCCGCATTACTCTCAACGAATTTGCCGTGAACAGGATGGGTTTTCAATGTGTGGCCCTAAGCTATTTCGTGGTTCTGGCGATTGTGCCTTTCGTCGCATTCATCTTTGCTGTCGGCGACGGACTGGGCTATCACGAAAAGATTGCCTCACTGCTCTATACGGCATTGCCCAATTACCCTGATGTAATTGGTTTCCTGCTGGATAAGGCAGAAGTGATTATATCTACCGCCCAATCAGGTGGGGTGGGTTTGATAAGTGCCCTCTTCTTCTTCTGGACCATTATCTGGCTTATGTTCCAAGTGGAAAGGGTATTCAACAATGTCTGGAAAATACAGAAAATCAACAGGTCGATTTACAAGAGGTTCTCGTTCTACATAGGATTGTTGCTCCTATCCCCTCTTGTGATAGTGATTTTCGGTACTGGCATAGTACTGTACACCAACCTCACGAGTCTTGTCGGTATGAACATCGATATTGAGGAGATTTCAGTGCTAATGACCATTTTGGGATGGCTTGTAATGTATGTCATTACCGTCTTTACCCTGTCGGCAATGTACAAGTTTATCCCTGCTACAAAGGTATATTACAGAAATGCATTCTGGTCAGCCGTGGTATCGGGATTTGTTTTTGTGGTGTTCCAGTATCTCTATCTTGAGGCTCAGATATTTATGAGTCGCTTGAACGGAGTTTACGGAGCACTCGCAGCCATTCCGCTCTTCCTAATGTGGGCAAATTACAGCTGGCAGATAATCATATATGGCGAACAACTCTGCTACGGCATGCAAAATATAGATTCCTACCATATTCCTGAAGGAAAAATCAGTGAGTTTACACCTTACAGGGACAGGATCAAGGAAGAAATAAAGGAATTTACAGAAGAGGAGGCAAAACAATGAGCATATCTCAGTTTACCCAGAAGGATTATTATATCATCAACAAGGAATACGCATCCTTATTGGAGCTTGCGGAGAAGCGTTGTACCAACGAAGATGAGCTGAACGTAATCAAGAAGGCTTTCGAGTTTGCCAATGAGGCTCATAAGAATGTCCGCAGACGTTCAGGTGAACCTTATATACTCCATCCTATCGAGGTGGCAAGAATAGTCATTGTAAACATTGGCCTGGGCTACAAGTCGATAACAGCAGCTCTTCTTCACGATGTGGTCGAGGATACAGACTACACGGTCGAGGACCTGGCCAGTATGTTCGGCCCGAAAATCGCCTCTCTCGTTGATGGATTGACCAAAATAAAGACTGTCCTTGACAATGAGGACAAGAAGAGCGGCAGGCTCAACAGTCTGGAGAGTATTCAGGCGGAGAACCTCAAGCGTATCCTTCTTACCCTTAACGATGATGTGAGAGTCGTGCTCATTAAACTTGCGGACAGACTTCACAATTGTCGTACGATAGAGTTCATGCCGGAGAGGAAGAGGGATAAGATACTCAGTGAGACGATGTTTATCTTTATTCCCCTTGCACACCGTCTCGGTTTCTACGAGGTGAAATCGGAGCTTGAAAACATTTGGCTCAAGTACAAGGAGCCGGAAGCATATAAAGAAATCAGCGCCAGAATTGATGCCAACGTAGAAGATAAAGACAAGAAGATAGATGAGTTTATTGCACCTATATCTGAGGCACTTACAAAGGCTGGCTTCAACTTCCAGGTTAAGAAGAGGATAAAAACACCATACTCTATCTGGCACAAGATGCGCACAAAGAACATTGACTTCGAACAAGTCTATGATCTCTATGCTGTACGTATAATTTTTACCCCGCCTACCGATACCAAGGAATCAGAACGTGACCAGTGCTACCATATCTTCTCCATAATCACCGGAATATACAAATACAATTCAAGCCGCGTTAGGGACTGGGTAAAGCACCCGAAATCAAACGGTTATGAGGCTTTGCATTGTACATTGATGAGCCAGATTGGCATATGGATAGAGGTTCAGATCCGTTCCAAAAGAATGGATGACATCGCCGAAAAGGGAATTGCAGCGCATTGGGCGTATAAGCAGGACGGTTTTGCCGGAGAGAATGACTCAGAGATGGATAAATGGCTGTCAAAGGTCAAAGAAGTTCTATGCTCGTCCGACATAAACTCTCTGGAACTCCTGGATATCATTCACAATGACCTCATCAGCACTGATATCGTCGTTTTCACTCCAAAGGGAGAGCAGAAAACCATACAGAAAGGCGCTACGGCCCTGGATTTTGCGTATATGATTCATAGTCATATAGGCTTCAAGGCAATTGCCGCAAAGGCCAATATGAGGCTGGTGCCTCTTTCCTATGTTCTGAAGTCCGGAGATCAGGTTGAGATCATTACAGCCAAGAACGGCTGCCCTAAGGTTGAGTGGCTGAAATTCCTTGTTACACGTCACGCACGCACCTTCGTCATTGATTTCTTCAGGAACAGAAGAGAAGAATTCATAGAGATTGGCCGCTCAGAGTACTTCAAGGAGCTCAAGAACAGATCCTTGAACAATACCAACAAAGTGATGCAACTTGTCCTGGAATACACTCAATTGAACGATATGGACGAGGTCTTTTTCCGCATCGGACTCGGGCTAGTCGATCAAGCTGATATGTTCTCGAATATCTTCCCAAAACATAAGGTGGAGGTAATCAAGCACGAAAGCTACAAACTGAAGCAGGGTCAGGTGGTCGATGGCAAGGAATATGTACTCGCTCCATGTTGCCGTCCTCTCCCGGGAGACCCTATCGTTGGTTTCCGTTCGGAGGAAGGTACCATAACAGTCCATAAAAAGAGTTGTCCAATAGCTGAAAAGCAGGCGACAAAATTTGGAGAGAATGTGGTGACTCCAACTTGGGACATGAACGGGCTTACCCAGTCCTTCCCTGTAAGGATTTCCCTCAGGGGAATAGACCGTATGGGTATTTTGAACGAAATATCCAATTATATCTCCAACGTGCTCGGAGTCAATATCAGAAAGGTTTTCATAGGAGCAGAGGACGGAATTTTCGAAGGCTACATCGAGTTGATGGTCAATGACAAAAGTGCCCTCGACGATGTGATAAACAGCCTTAAATTAGTGGAAGGCATACAGAAAATTGTAAGAACAGACATTTGATGAAGCGTTTAATAGACAAATACTTAGCTATCATACCCGTGGCGTTCATCTTGATCTCCACGCTCTTCTCCCATTCCTGTGCGAATACTACTCAGGCTCCTTCAGGAGGTGTGAAGGATACTATACCTCCTGTAATAGTAAAGGTCTCCCCTGCCTACTATTCCACAAACGTTCCTCTTAGTGGAGTCGAACTGGCTTTTACCTTCAATGAGTATGTGACAGTAAAGACTGCCTCCAACATATTCCTGTCCCCTCCTCAGAGCAAGCCTCCGAAGAGTAAGGTAAAAGGTAAGTCCGTCATCGTATCATTCCCTGAAGACCTCCTGCCGAATACCACCTATACTCTGGACCTTAGCGGAGCAATAGCCGACAATAATGAAGGCAATATGTTCCCTGGCTTCACCTATGTCTTCTCCACTGGGGAAACCATTGATTCATTGATGATTACCGGAGTAGTAAGAGACTGCAACACCCTGAACCCCGTGAAGGGGGCCACCGTGATGCTTTACAAGGATCACGCGGACTCAGCTATTTTCAAGCAGAGACCTTATGCTGCTGTCAGAACGGACGACTGGGGCTTTTTCAGTCTCAGGAACATCCAGGACACTCTTTACAGGCTTTATGCCATCAAGGACGGAAACAACAACAATATCTACGACCCAGATGAACTTGAACTGGTCGCCTTTGCAGATTCGCTCGTACGCCCGATGACTGTTGTCAATGACTCTTTGCCGGAGCTTGTAAAATACGATATGAAGGACACCCTGAACTGTCTGGCGCGTCACGCAGAGTACGAACTTAGCCTCTTCAAGGAGAAACCATCAAAACAGCAGGTTATGAAGAAGGTGAGGGTGGATGAAAGAAGCTCGTATATCACCTTCATGGCTCCCAATGCCCATATTGACTCCCTATGGATCAAGGGAATACCTGCCAACAGGCTAATTACCCAATTCAATGTACGCCGTGACAGTCTTGAGGTATGGGTCAATGACAGAAGAAAGATGCCTGATACACTCCATATGTATCTGAATTACAGGAAGACGGACAGCCTTGGCCGCCTAAAGGCTGAAGTCGAACATTTGAAGGTTTACTATCAAAAAGATGAAGAAGGCAGTTCCAAGAATTCAAGCAAGGCGAAAACAAGTGCTTCAAAGAGCTCCAAGAAGGACATCAAGCACGAGGACACGCTTTGCGTTTATCAGGTGACAGCAAATCCTCAAACCATCGAGCAATACGGATATGTCATAGAGTTCAAATATCCAATAATCAACGAAGCTTTCGATTCCTTGAAGCTGCGTTCAATAAATCCAAGGCAACAGGAAACCCAGATGAAGTTCAATGTCATACCTGACTCATTGAATATCAGACGTTTCACCATAATGCCTGAAGAAGCGCTAAAACAAGGCTACGACTACATACTGAAAGTCCCGCACAGGGGATTCAGGGACATAAACGGTTATTACAATGACAGTTCGGAGGTAAAGATTACCCTGCCTAACGATGAAAAACTGAGCCGTCTGAATCTGGTACTCAGCGGAGTTGAACACAGGTATATCATTGACCTGATGGACGAAAAGAAGAGCAATGTCATAAGGTCGTACGTTATTGACGAAGATTGCACCCTTGCTTTTCCATACTTGAAGTCGGGCAAATATGCCATCAGAATAACCATTGATGTCAACAGGAACACCATAGTCGATTCAGGTTCTCTTCTTGAGCACAGACAGCCGGAGAAGGCTCTATACTACAAAATCAAGGGTGATGATACACTCTTGAACATACCTGAAGCCGTTGAACTTGACCAGATGATCAATCTCGCTGAACTTTTCAATGACAAAAACTGATGAAACGGATATTTTTATATTTTTCTATATTTCTTGCTCTTGTCCCAGCCTTGAATATTGGGGCACAGGAGATGTCGAAGAGGGATAGTCTCAAACTTCGATATCCTGACAGTTATCTTGATACGGTCAAGGTGGACAAGATTTTCGTGCTGAATGATTATACCAGCATAGGTTTCGAGGCCGGAGTCAATTTCAACCGAATGACCTTCAATCCCTCTTATACCCAGGACTGGCGTTATGTTCCTGAGTATTATGAACTTACAATGACACGGTATGGAAAACTCTTCGGTTATATGCCGTACTTTGGAGTCAAACTTGGAGTAGCCTACGGTCATCAGGGATACAAGTTACGGGAAGATGAAGAAACCCAGTCTGTAGCTACTGTCAATGGCGCCAGTGAGGTAGATTACAAGTACCTTGAATTGCCTCTTATGTCGGTCTTCCATTATGATATGCCAAATTTCAAGATTTACGCCGAAGTTGGCCCCTACGCCGGTTATAGATTGAGTATCAAGCGAATTGGCGAATTTGTTGATCCAGACATTGCTTCAGTTTTCCTGGACAGGGACCGCCGCTTCGATTATGGTCTAAAGGGTGGAGTCGGTTTTTCCATTTTCCTCTCCCCTTTCGAATTTTTTGTCAATGGCAAACTCCGCTATTCCCTGAATCCGGTTTTTGACCCTGATGCCTTCAGTAAATATTATTATAAGTATGCCTATCCTTTTGATGTAATGGTAAGCGCCGGTATTCAGTTTCAGCTGACCAAACGTACGGGAAAAACGGCAAAAATGCTTAGGGAAGAGGCTAAACAGATTGTAAATGAACGATATAATGGAAATGCAGGTACAGATAGGTAAGGTGACAATAGGCTATGAGAAGCCCATTGCAGTACAGACTATGTGCAATACGCACACATATGATGTGGAGGGAAGCGTAGCACAGTGCAAAAGGATGGCAGAGGCTGGAGCTGACATCATCCGCATCACTGTTCCCGGTCCTAAAGAGGTCAATGATATTCGTTCAATTAGGGAAAAACTTCGAGAGAGCGGAATAGATACACCAATAGTGGCAGATATCCATTTCTCCTCAGAAACCGCTATCGCTGTCGCTCCTTTCGTTGACAAGGTCCGTATCAATCCGGGCAATTTCCATAGGGACCACGAGCAGGCCAGAGCTCAGTTCCGCAAACTGCTATCGGTATGCAAGGAGTACGGTACAGCCATACGTATAGGCTTGAACCACGGCTCATTAGGAACTTATATCACAGAGCTTTACGGTAATTCCGCCTATGCTATGGCCAAAGCTGCCATGGAATGGATAGACATCTGCGTGGAAGAGAATTTCGAGAATGTTGTAGTATCTCTCAAATCGAGCAATACTGTCTTGATGGTCGATGCATACAGACAACTGCATTCAATGATGAAGGAAAGTGGCCGCATCTTTCCTATGCACGTCGGTGTGACTGAAGCCGGAAACGGCGATTCGGGCCGTATCAAGTCCTGTGTTGGAATCTCCACATTGCTCGCAGAGGGTATAGGTGATACCATCAGGGTGTCATTGACAGAGGATCCGGTAAATGAAATCCCCGTAGGCCGCTTCATTGCAGACAGGTATGACCATCTCAGCGTTTCTTCCCTCAGGGCAATATCCATAGAGGGCAAGAAGGCCGTTGCGAGCTATGAATCCCCTTCCCGCGAGTGCCTTATACTTGATGCTTCCTGTGACTTTGGCAAGAGGCTCCTGGACCGTGAACTTGATGAAATAAGTTTCAGAGGAACATATTTGGAAAATGGTGAAACCGTTGATATTGAGAGCTCGGGATTCGGAGCCTATCTTAGTGATGAACTGATGCAGGCCTCAAGAAGGCGTTTCTATAAGCCTGAATACATAGCGTGCCCAGGCTGCGGAAGAACTATGTACGACCTCCAGAAAGCCTTTGAAGAAGTGAAGTCGCGCACCCCGCATCTGAAGAATACGGTAATAGCGGTAATGGGCTGCATAGTCAATGGCCCTGGAGAAATGGCAGATGCGGATTGGGGTTATGTCGGAGAGGGAAACCACAAAGTTTCCATCTATCACGGCAAGGAGCCTGTTCTTAGACACGTACCTGATACCGAGGCTGTTGACCGTCTGCTTGAACTTATCGAGAAGACACAGTAGTGGCGATAACTAAATACGGGCAATGATGGTCTCGCATGCGCGAACCTCCTGCCCGAGCTCAACATCGATCTGAGCGTCGAGAGGCAGGAACATATCGATGCGGCTTCCGAACTTGATTATGCCGCATTGCTCCCCTGCCTTAACTTGCATTCCTGGTTCAGAGTAGCAGACGATTCTGCGTGCAAAAGTACCTGCAAGTTGCTTGAAGAAGATTTCCTTGCCCTCAGCGTTTCTGATACCTGTGCAAGCATGTTCATTTTCTTCAGAAGCCAGAGGCTTGAATGCGAGGACATGTCTTCCAGGGTGATACTTGTAGTAGGTCACTTCTCCGTCAACGGGCCAGAAGTTGGCGTGAACATCGAAGAAATCCATATATACTGACACTTGAATGCATTCTTTTTTCAGGTGTTCAGACTCAAATACCTTGTCTATAATAACTACCTTGCCGTCTGCAACGGAACTGACCTTGTGGGCATCTCCGAGCCTGTTTCGGACAGGTACACGGAAGAAAGCCGTCTGCCAAAGACAGAAAACAATCACCAATGCCGCTACTGCCACGGACCATACTGCGAGCGTTCCGAAAATGAAAAGAGGAATGAGGACTGCAAGTCCTATCGTATATACTAAAGCCAGTGTTCCGTAGCTGTTTTTGTCAATATGCATATGTTACAGTAGGTTGAATAGTGATAAATAAACGGCTCCGACAGGGATGGCGAAAAGCGCGCTGTCGAAACGGTCCAACATTCCGCCGTGTCCCGGCATAATGGTGCCTGAATCCTTGATGTCATAATGACGTTTCCATTGAGACTCGAAAAGGTCTCCGTAAACTCCGGCGATGACCATCAAGACAGTCAATGCGATGCAATGCCAAATCGGATACTCCATAACTCCAAGGAGATTCATCAGTACAGCGGCAATTATGGCAAATGCCATTCCTCCCCACATTCCGATCCAGGACTTCTTAGGGGAAACGGAAGGGAAAAGCTTCTTTCCGTGTTTCTGGCCGAAGAGGCTGCCAATGGTGAAGGCACCGACATCGGAACTCCAGATGATGACGAAGAAGCAGAGTATGAGTTTCCCGTTGAAAACACCGTCATTGAAGGCAATAAGGTTCAACAGTGCCAAAGGAATCGAAATGAAAAAGAGACCAGCATAGATGTTGGAGAAAAGCCCGAAGTCGCTCTTGTCTTTGACATAAAGGGAATTGATCATCACGATGAGTATAGGCAGCATCGCGATGGACACAATCTTCGGATTCACTTCATAGGCGCAGGCCACAAATTCAAGCGAAAAGAGAATGATGCTCGCAAGTATCGCAAGAGTCCTGGAGAAGATATACCTGTCCCCCATCGTCATCTTGTAGAACTCCGCAAGCATCAGGCTCAATACCAAAACAACAAGGCCTGCGAACAAAAACTTGTTCACAAGCAGGCCTGCTAACATTATCAGTAGAAAAGCTATCCCGGAAAGCGTTCTTAGCGCAAAGTTGTTCATTGTTCAGTCTTCTCTTCTGAAGGAAGCTGGACCGATGAGCGTGTGACTTTCGGTCCCAGTATCCTTTCAACATCTTCTGCAAATATAACCTCTTTTTCCAAAAGAAGTGCGGCAACTTGCAAGAAACCTTCCTTATGCTCTGTCAAAAGTGCATATGTACGGTCGTGAATCTCCTGTACAAGCCTCTTGACTTCTTCGTCCATAAGTTCTGCGGTCTTTTCACTGTAAGGTTTGGTCAAGTCATAACCTCGTGAACCGGTAGAATCATAGAAAGAAAGATTGCCAACTTTGTCGCTCATACCGTAGTACTGAACCATTCCGTATGCCATCTGTGTCAGTCTTTCCAAATCGTTCTGTGCACCGGTAGAAGGCTCTCCGTTAACGATTTCCTCAGCTACACGGCCTCCGATGAGCGAGCACATTTCATCCAGCATCTGGGACTTCATCCAAAGCTTGTGCTCCTCGGGCAGGTACCAGGCAGCTCCAAGAGCCTGTCCGCGCGGGATAAGAGTAACCTTGAAGAGAGGCTGTCCGTAAGGAAGGAGCCAGCTGGTAACTGCGTGACCCGCCTCGTGGTGGGCAATCGACCTCTTCTCCTCCGGAGTGATGATTGAACTCTTGCGCTCAAGACCACCGACTATCCTGTCGACAGCATCGAGGAAATCCTGCTGGTCAATTCTTTCCTTGTTCTTGCGGGCTGCGGTAAGTGCCGCTTCATTGCAGACATTGGCAATATCGGCACCGCTGAAGCCAGGTGTATGCTTGGCCATAAATTCCACATCGAAATCGTCCACCAGCTTCAGTCCCTTCATATGAACCTTGAAAATCTCCATCCTCTCCTTGAGCTCTGGAAGTTCGACGTGAATCTGTCTGTCGAAACGGCCGGCTCTAAGCAAAGCCTTATCGAGAATGTCAGCCCTGTTGGTGGCGGCAAGCACTATCACACCTGTATCGCTACCGAAACCATCCATTTCTGTAAGGAGCTGATTAAGAGTATTTTCACGCTCATCATTGGATGAAAATCCTACGTTCTTGCCTCTGGCACGACCTACTGCATCGATTTCATCTATAAACACGATGCAAGGCGCCTTTTCCTTGGCCTGCTTGAAGAGGTCGCGGACGCGGGAAGCACCTACACCTACGAACATCTCCACGAAATCTGAACCGGAAATGGAGAAGAAAGGAACATTCGCTTCACCAGCAACAGCCTTGGCAAGAAGTGTCTTACCCGTACCCGGAGGACCAACAAGGAGTGCTCCCTTCGGAATCTTGCCTCCGAGTGCAGTGTATTTCTTCGGATTCTTAAGGAAATCAACGATTTCCATAACTTCTTCTTTCGCACCGTAAAGACCTGCAACGTCCTTGAAAGTGACCTTCATCTCGTTCTTGTCCGCGAGTTTGCCTGTAGACTTGCCCACGTTGAAGATGCCATTGCCTCCGGCACCACCGCCTCCCATATTCTTGCTCATTCCACGGAACATCCAGACCCACATCAGAATGAGGAGCAGCGGGAATATGATCCATTCGAGTATGCCAGTCCAGGTCTTGGCATTGTTCTCCATTATGATTTTGACCTGATCGGACTCTGGAAGCTGGGCATTGAGTTCACCGAATTCTTTTTCAGCATCGAACTTGCCTGAAACGAGGAAGGTGAAATGAGGCGACTTTGTAGGTACTGCGCCACCCACAAACTTCTCGGAATATGCCGCCAATCTGTCAGGTTTCATAGTGATGGTACCCTTGAAGTCATTTCTCACGAAATGAATCTCCTTAACATCACCGCTGAGTATCATACTCTGAACCTCTGCCCATTCAACCTTGGCTGGAGCAGGGCTGCTCTGACTGAAAAGCATCCAGCCTATACCTACGAGCAGGAGGAGATAGAGCCAGGAAAGATTCAACCTGACCTTGATTTTCTTTATATTCTTGTCAGGTTTCTGATTATTATTGTTTTCTGCCATTTGTTATTCTCTTAGTTTTCTTCTGTTTCTGAAGGAACTGCCTTCTTGACAGGCTTTCTCCTTTCTTTGTATGTCTTTTTCGGAGCGTCAGCCCACAGGTCTTCCAGACGGTAGAATTCCCTGTACTGGGTGAGGAAAACGTGAACCACTATGTGGCCGTAGTCGATAATGATCCAGAAATCATTCTCCATACCCTGGGTCCTGACCGGTTTCATTCCCAATTCCTCATTGCAAACCTTTATGATATTGTCAGCTACTGCCGCTACGTTCGTGGTGGAGTCTCCGTTACAGATAACGAAATAGTCAGCTATGGCTGATCCTATAGGTCTTAAATCAAGTGACACTACGTTCTGTCCTTTCTTATCCTGGATGGCATCCGCAATGACGCGAAGATCGTGTGTAATCATATATTGTGGAAAATTTATAAATTTGCAGCCAAAGATAACACAAAAATGGGACCAATGGAAATCAAGTCGAAAATTAGGTGGTTTGATGTAGTGGAATCGACCAATGACGAGGTTAGAATGCATATTTCGGAGCTTGACAATTTGTCAGTCATCGCGGCAGAGTACCAGACAAAAGGTCGTGGACAGGGGGATCACAAGTGGCATAGCCGCAGTGGAGAAAACCTGACTTTCACCGTGGCCTTGAAATTCGGTGGTGACTCCCAGCTCCAGCCTCTTGACGTGAAGGAGTCGCTCCTGATTACTGAAGTGACGACCCTTGCCCTCCGCCTGTATCTGGCAGACAAAGGCATTGAGGCACGAATAAAGTGGCCGAATGACATATATGTAGGTGACAGGAAAATATGCGGGATGCTGATTGAGAATATCCTTGACAAATCTCAGGTCAGTGCCAGCATCGTGGGCATAGGACTGAACATCAACCAGACTGAGTTTCCTGCAGACCTGCCCAATCCTACTTCGGTCAAGCTGCTCACGGGACGCGACTATTCGACCAGGGAAGAACTCGAGCTTTTCTGTGCGTATATGGCAGAATGTGCATTGAAAACAAATACCGCCGAAGGACGGCGGTATCTTGATGACATTTTCAATCAATATATGTTCAGGCTTGACGCAAAGCCCGAATAGTGCCTGCAGGATCAGCGTCCTTGAAAACGGCACTCCCGGCCACCATAATGTCTGCTCCTGCGGCGAAAATCGCCGAAGCATTGGCCTTTGTAGCGCCTCCGTCAATCTGAATCAGACACTTGGCTTTCTGCCTGTCAATCTCCTTCCGAACGCTTTCAATCCTTGAGTAGCTCTCCTCAATGAACTTCTGCCCGCCGAAACCGGCAAAGACCGTCATTATCAGCACATAATCCAACTCTTTAAGATAAGGGAAGAGTTCCTCCACCGGAATATCAGGATTTATTGCAATTCCGGCTTTCATTCCAAGCGAGTGAATTTGTTCTACCCACTCGGAAGGCTTCTTGCCAGCAAGTCTTGCCGCTTCGAGATGGAATGATACCATATCAACTCCGCAATCGGCACAGGTCCCGAAATACTTGTCCGGATTGACTATCATCAAATGTGCGTCCATAGGAATGCTTGCGATTTTTCCTATTGGTGCAATGACCGAAAAACCGAATGAGATATTGGGTACGAGACTACCGTCCATCACATCGAGATGAATAAGGTCTGCGTGCTCGTTGAGCATAAGGATATCCTGCTCAAGATGAAGGAAATCTGCAGAAAGAACTGATGGGGCAATTAGTCTCATATTTCTTTAAGCTTTACTTGAAATTACATACTACATCTACCAGCAAATCAGTGAATTTGTCGAGTGATGCCAATTCCATTCTTTCTCCTGGCGCGTGAACTCCGAGCAGGGTCGGACCGAAGGAAATCATATCCATTCCCGGGAACTTCTCGAGGAGGAGTCCGCACTCGAGTCCTGCGTGTATAGCCTTGACTATAGGCTCCTTGCCAAAGAGTCTCTTGTACGATTCTACGCACTCGGCGAGTATGTGCGAATTGACATCGGGCCTCCATCCAGGATATTCAAGCTTGTGCTCCACCCTTGCTCCTGCCGCTTCAAAATTGGCTCTGATCTTCGAAGCGATCATCTTCTTTCTTGAGTTTACTGAACTTCTCTGTGAGGTGATGATTCTGATCTTGCCGAACTCGTTCATTCTGACGGCTGCGAGATTGGTGGAAGTCTCGACCAGTCCCTTGATGTCCTGGCTCATTGACTGAACTCCGTGAGGGCAGGCGTGTATTGCACGAATGAATCTTTCAGCGGTATTCTGGTCGATCATCTTCTCATTCACGAATACAGGAGAACTGCTTACATAGATGTCAGGGTCGCTGCTTGCAAACTCGATTCTGAGGTCCTTCCCGAAATTCTGGAGTCTGGCGATAGTGGCTTTCTCATCCGGAACTGCGATTATCGCCTCGCATTCCCTGGCGATGGCATTGGACTTATTGCCTCCCTTAAAAAGCTGAAGCTGAAGTCCATATGAAAGCTCTTCATAGAGGAAACGGCCCATCTGCTGAACGGTATTGGCTCTCTCCTTGTTGATGTCTTCGCCACTGTGGCCTCCCATCGCGCCTCCAATTTTTATACGTATGCGGTCCCAACCCTTGTGTATGAGCTCGGTGGAGTAGTCGAATTCAATGATGGTATTGAGACCTCCGGCGCAACCGATGCAGAACTCCCCTTCCTCTTCGGAATCAAGGTTGATGAGGGTTTTGCCGCTGAAGAAACCGGGCTCCATCACGGTAGCGCCATCCATACCCGTCTCTTCGGAAATCGTGAATACGCATTCGATGCGGCCCATCTCCAAATCGCTCTCGAGCAAAGCGAGGGATGCGGCAATGCCTATGCCGTCGTCAGCGCCTAGTGTTGTATCCTTGGCAATCATCCATCCGTCCTCGATGACATATTTGATTGGGTCTTTGGCAAAGTCGTGCTGAATGCCGGCGTTTTTTTCACAGACCATATCCTGATGGCTCTGCAGAACGAGGACAGGAACATCCTCCTTGCCCTTTGAAGCTTCGCGGGTGATGACCACATTGCCGATAGCATCTGTCCTGCAGGCAAGATTGTGCTCTGCAGCGAAAGCCCGAAGATAAGCGGTCATTGGACCTTCGTGGCCGGATTCCCTTGGAATCTCAGTGATTTTCTTGAAATAATCGAGAACTTTAGATGAGTATGACATAGTACCTGTATTATTTCACTACAGGTACCAGCATTTTTTCGATATCGGTGATGTATTGCTTGAATGTTCTGTCAGTTGACATCAAATCCGAAACCGTCGTGCATGCGTGGAGCACTGTAGCGTGATCCTTTCCTCCCAATTCCATTCCGATAGTGGACAGCGAACAGTTTTCGATATGGTTGCGGCTGATGTACATCGCGATCTGGCGTGCCTGCACTATCTGACGCTTGCGCGTCTTGGACAGCAACGCTTCACGGGTAATATTGAAGTACTCGCAGACTACCGACTGGACCTTGTCAATGGTAAGGTCAGACTTTTCTTCTCCCACTATCTTGTCTGTAATATTCTGAGCCAACTCGACAGTGACTTCCTGTCTGGTCAAGGTGGCGTGAGCAATCAAAGAGATAAGGGCACCCTCCAGTTCCCTGAAATTAGACTTGATGCGTGTGGCAAGGTACTCAAGCACGGCATCGTCAATGGATACTCCCTCGCGGAAACTCCTGCTCTTAAGCATAGCAAGCCTAGTCTGATAATCAGGGCGCTTCAGTTCCACGGACAGACCCCACTTGAATCTGGAAAGAAGTCTCTCTTCAAAATTCTGCAGGTCAACGGGAGCACGGTCGGAAGTGAAGATGAGCTGCTTTCCCGACTGGTGCAGATGGTTGAAGACATTGAAGAAAGCGTTCTGGGACCCCTGACCGATCAAATCCTGGATATCGTCCACAATCAGGACCTCAATCTTCATATAGAATGCAAGGAAATCTGTGAGTTTGTTCTTCACATTGACTGCATCCATATATTGGGTCTTGAACTCGTTTCCTGTCACATACAAGACTACCTTCTCCGGGAACTTCTCCTTGATGGCAAGACCTATGGCCTGGGCGATATGAGTCTTTCCAAGGCCTGAGCTGGCGAAAAGGAAAAGCGGGTTGAACGGTGTGTTTCCCGGTGCGGATGAAATGTTCAGTCCGGCGGTAATGCCCATCTTGTTGCATTCACCCTCAATCAGGTTTTCGAAACAATAGACAGGATTTAGCCTTGGCTTGATGTTAAGCTTTTGCAGGCCGGGATAAACGAAGGGACTCGGATTTCCGGAAGGGTTGTAGGTATTGATGGAAACAGGCCTGTTAGAAGGCTCAAGGCTGTTCGATGCAGGATACTGCATAGGCTGCTGCGACTTTACCGGTCGTACTCGGTAGATAAGGCGTGCATCAGCTCCAATTACCCTTCGCAATGTCTTCTTGATAATATCAAGGAAGGCTCCCTCGAGATACTCCCTGAAGAAATCGGTAGGGACTTCTACGGTGAGGGTGGAATCCTCCATGGACACCGGCTTGATCGGTTTGAACCAAGTCGCATATTTCTGTGGCTCGACCAACTGCTCAATGATGTGCAGGCAGTCGTTCCATATGTCAATATGTCTGTTCGGATTTTCCATGTTGCTTCCTTGATTTGGACTGCAAAGTTGGTTGAAAAAAAACTAATAAAAAACTATTTCAACTCTTGTTTTCTGAATTTATTTTGCCTATATTTTTTGAAACTTAAAAATATCTTCTAATTTATAAACTATTGATTAATAAACTTTTATAATATCGATTTCTTTGTAAGTCATTGATGTTGACTAAAAAGGTAAATTAGAATAATTCAAAATGCTAAATCATTGGTTTACACGAAGTGCAATGTCGTTTTCTATCTTTACCAGGAAAGCATCCGGATACTTCTTACGGATATCCCGTGAAATCTTTTTCGCTTCTTCCAAGTCTGTTGATAAACCTATATAGTATTTATAAAGCTTTCCGCTCTTCAACTTCTTGCACGTATATCCCAGGAAATATGGATCGTCGGGCTTCATATCCTTAGCAGATGCGAGAACCTGGGTTGCATAGATGCAGGACTCATCTCCACTGACTGCGCTCTGGGCATCCGTTGCCTCTGATTTAGTGTCCTGAACATTACCAGTTTTTTCAGTGTGTTGAGCTTTCTCCGCCACTGCCCCTACGCTCTCATCGTAGAAACTCTTATATTCGCAGAAGGCCTCAAACAGATGCTGGGCAATATTGTCCCGTGCGGATTCCTTTCTCAATTGTGCCAGATCGTTCGGATTCGAGATGAAACCCAGTTCGAGCAGCACTGCCGGCATCGAGGCCAGACGCAGCACCGCAAAATTGTTCTGGTAGATTCCATTGTCCTTGGTGAAGGGTCCTTTCTTCATCTTGTCATCCACCAATTGCGCGAATATGAGGCTTTGCTCGCGATAGGAATTCGCCATCAGGCGGAGATAGATGTCAGATTCGGGATTGTTCGGATCGAAACCCTGATAGGTGGTGCTGTAATCATCTTCAAGCAGTATTACCTCGTTTTCCTTCTTGCATACTTCCATATTGAAGGCATAGGTGTCCTTGTTCTTGTCATTTGAAGGGCCGAGGATATGAACTGAATAACCGTTGGGCGCAGTCCTTTTGCCATCTACAGAATTTATATGAACGGAGATGAACAGGTCAGCATTGTTTTTTGTGGCAAATCTGGCTCTGTTGTTCAACTCAACAAAACTGTCGTCATCCCTGGTCATCAGGACCTTCACCCCGGGATATGCTGAACTGATCTTGTCCTTCAGTTTCTTGGAGATGTCCAGGACTATGCTCTTTTCCATTGTTTTCTTGTCGGTGCTCACCGCTCCGGCATCCTTGCCGCCGTGTCCCGGGTCAATTACGACAGTCTTCAGACCAAGAGTCTGGGCATTGGCGGTCGTGGAAAGGCAGATTGTGGCTGCAATGACGGCACAGAATATGTTGGATACGAATTTCATCTATCGGCTATTTTGTAAACTTGGAAAAACATAGTATTTTTGTACTTTGCAAAAATAGGAAAAATTGCGTTCAAACAATATAAAATACCTGCTTGTAAGTCTTCTGACTTTGATATTGACAAGCACAATGATGTTCTCGCAGATTGACAGACGCGCAAGGCGCCAGTCGCTCCGTGAAGCAGGACCTGTTCCTGAACTGAATGCAGTCTCCCCTATCTCTGTCAGCGATACCCTTTCCGAACCGTCTCTTATTGCTTTTCCCGAATTCGGCAGCGACAGTCTTGTCATAGCTCAGGACAGTCTTTCGATGCAGCGGGATTCTGCTTTTATTGCCGATTCTCTGATGAGGACGGATTCATTGACACTGCTCTCAAAGAGTTCGCTCGACCGTCCTGCATTTTCAGGTGCGAAAGACTCCATCGTTGAAGTCTTCTCGGAAGGAAAAAGGATGGTATATTATTATGGTGAGGTATCTGTCGAGTATCAGGATATGAAACTCACTGCGGACTATATGGAGTATGATATGAATTCAGGTACCGTATTTGCCCGCGGAACACTCGATACCCTCACCGGAGAATGGATAGGGCAGCCGAAAATGACTCAGGGCAAGGATACCTACGAGATGGAGGAACTCCGTTACAATTTCAACTCCGGAAAGGCCCGCATCACCAATATGATTACCAATGATGATGAGGGCAAACTCCACGGAAGGGATATCAAGATGCTTGAGGACAGGTCCATCAATATCAAACACGGAAAATACACCGTATGTGATGCGGAGCATCCTCATTACTATCTGAGTCTGTCTTCGGCCAAGGTAATCACCAAGCCATCCCAGAAGACGGTATTCGGTCCTGCCTGGCCTGTAATCGAAGATGTGACTGTCCCTATTGCCATTCCCTTCGGCTTTATTCCAAAGAAACCGGAGAGGGCAACGGGTATGCTTATGCCTACCTTCGGAGAGGAAAATGCCCGAGGCTTCTATGCCCGTGATGCGGGTTTTTACTTTGTTTTCGGTGATTACCTCGACCTTTCCGTGACTGGCGACTATTATACTCTCGGCTCTTGGGCGTTAAATGTAAATTCCAGATACAAAGTCAATTACAAGTATAACGGTACCTTCGGTCTCACCTATTCGAATGACCAGACCGGTGAAAAAGGCTCCAATGACTATATGCAGAGCACCAACTTCGCCGTCAAATGGTCTCATACCCAGGATTCGAAGGCCCACCCTGGACAGAGTTTCTCCGCTTCGGTGAACTTCTCCAGCCCTTCCAACAACCGTTACAACTCGACTTCCGTCTCGGAGGCCCTTGAGAATCAAATCCAATCTTCAATTTCCTTCTCAAAGAACTGGAATGGAAAGGCCAATCTGTCCATCAATGCCCTCCACAACCAGAACTCGAGGGACAGTTCATATTCCTTCACCCTGCCTAACATCAGTTTCTCTGTAAGTACCTTCTATCCTTTCAAGAAGAAGGTTCGCGTGGGCAAGGAGAAAGCTTATGAGAAGATTTCATTCGGATACAATACTTCATTCCAGAACAAAATCAGTTTCAAGGCGTCGGAATTCGGTCAGGAAGGTTTTCTGGACAAGTTCCAGAACGGTATGAAGCATAACTTCAGCATCGGATTGCCGTCATTCACCCTTGCCAAGTATATAAATGTCTCGCCTTCAGTGTCTTACGGAATGAACTGGTTCTTCCGAAAGGCTGATTATGAGTACAATCCTGAAACCGACAAGGTTGAGAAAGTGGATGGTGGACAGTTCAGTACCTTCGGCATCACCCAGGATTATTCGGGAGGTCTGTCAATGAGCACCCGCCTGTACGGTATGTTCAATTTCGGTTCCCATCGCAGGGTTCAAGCCATAAGGCACGTAATATCACCATCCCTGAGTCTCTCCGTAAGTCCGGAGAAGGGCACCTATGCCAACGGATACAGGACTCTGTATTACACCGATGCCAAAGGACAGGAGAAGGAATACAAGTACAATATCTATGCGGGTCAGATGAACAGCGTTCCGTCTCCGGGACGTACTGCTTCCGCGAGCATTTCGATAGGAAACAATCTTGAGGCCAAGGTGCGCGACTTCTCCGACTCGACGGGAACTGCCAGCAAGAAGGTCAAGCTGATAGACCAGCTGAACCTCAATACTTCCTACAACTTCCTTGCAGACTCAATGAAGATGAGGGATATAGGCCTGTCAATGTCCACTTCTGTCTTCGGCAAGGTGAGTGTCAGTGCCAATGCCAATTTCAGTCCATATGCCATCGATGAGCGCGGCCGTACCATCAACAAGTTCAATTTCCTCGTTGATCCTGCACATCCGCTAAGACTGACCAATGCATCGGCCTCCCTCTCCTACAGTAAGTCCGGAAAGGGAACCATCGAGGGCAATGACGGCACGAGCGGCGGAGCGGCAAGTTACTATCAAAGGATATACTATCATCCTGTAACAGGGCAATATATACCGGGCGGTTGGTTGTACTATACCAATCCCAATGTTCCCTGGTCCTTCAACCTTGGTTATTCATTCAATTACAGGAAGTCATATACCTATGCCAATGAACAGTTGAAGGTCAACAATGCCTATACCCAGACCATCAGTATGTCCGGCAATATCAAATTGACAGATAAACTGTCTATAACGGCCAATACAGGCTTCGACCTTATGGCAATGAAGATAACTACGTCGCAGATAAGCGCTCAATATGACCTTCACTGCTTCAATATTGCCGTATCCTGGGTGCCTACAGGTACCTGGAAATCATACAGTTTCAGAATCGCCGCCAATGCATCGACTTTGTCGGATGTCCTGAAGTTCAAGAAATCAAGCAGTTATTGGGATAATTGATTTTTTTTGTCTATATTTGCATAGTCTATTTGAGACGAGTTTGGTTTAGTGCTTGTCTCCCATTCACTTAATAACATACGGAAAAATGCCGCACACTCTATTTGAATTGAGTTCGATGAGCCGGGAAGAATTGGAAGCTATCGCAGCTCAGCACAATTTGAAAAATTACGAAAAACTTGACACAGAGCATCTTGGTTATGCTATTCTGGACATAGAAGCACAAGAAGAATCCCTTAAACCTAATCCTGAGAAGAAGTCCCGTCGTGGACGCAAGCCGAAAAAGAACGCGCCTGAAGCTCCTGAGGTTTCAAATGAGAACGCAGTTGAGTCAGCTGAGTCAGCTCCGGCAGCGGAAGTAGCGGCTGCTGATGGCCAGAAGAAACGCGGCAGGAAAACTTCTCCGAAGAAAGCCGAGGCTGAAGAAGCGAAATCTTCCCAGGAGAGCGAGGGCGAGCTTAAGAAAAAGCAGGGCCGTGGCAGCAAGAAGGCCAATGCAGCCAAGGAAGAGCCTGCTTCTGCCACAACACCGGCCCAGACTGATAAGATGGAAGAAGCTCCAAAGGATAATAATGCAGCTTCGGAAAAGAGTGCTGCGCCAGAGAAAAAGGGCCGTAACAAGCAAAAGAAAGGCAAGCCTGAGACTGCCTCTGTACAGCCTGAAGCCGCAATTGAACAGGGTGCAGCTGTCCAGCCAGCAGCTGTAAAACAGGATAACCAGCCACAAAAGCAGCAGCTTTCCAAGGAGGAAATGATACTGAAAGCTGAGGCCAAGCTCAAGGAGAAGCGCCAGAGAGCCATAGTCGGCAAAGCAGCATCAGAGACTCAGGACAACCAGCAGGAACAGCCTGCTGAAATGAAGCCTCAGCAACAGAATGCACCTCAGCGCCAGCCGAAACAACCCGTAATAGAGTTTGAAGGCACTGTTGAAGCTACAGGAGTACTTGAAGTGATGCCTGACGGATACGGCTTCCTGAGATCATCAGACTACAATTACCTGAACTCGCCTGACGATATCTATGTATCACAGAACCAGATCAAGGCCAATGCGCTCAAGGCCGGTGATACAGTCACTGGAGAAATCCGACCACCGAAGGAAGGTGACAAATATTTCCCTCTCGTCAAGATAAAATATATCAACGGACGCAAGCCTGAATTCATCAGAGACAGGGTGCCTTTCGATTTCCTTACTCCCCTCTTCCCTGAGGAGAAGTTCAATCTTACCGGAGGAAAGTCTGGCCGTGACATATCCTGCCGTATTGTAGATATGTTTGCGCCTATAGGTAAAGGCCAGCGAGGACTCATCGTTGCCCAGCCGAAAACTGGTAAGACTATGCTGCTCAAGAGCATTGCCAATGCCATTGCCGAGAATCATCCTGAGGTATATGAAATTGTCCTGCTCATTGACGAGCGTCCTGAGGAGGTTACCGATATGCAGCGCAGCGTTCGCGCGGAGGTTGTTGCTTCGACCTTTGACGAACCTGCAGAGCGTCACGTAAAAGTAGCGAATATGGTGATCGAGAAAGCACGCAGACTTGTGGAGTGCGGCCACGACGTTGTCATACTCCTCGACTCCATTACCAGGCTCGCGCGCGCATTCAATACTGTTCAGCCTGCATCCGGCAAGGTGCTCTCCGGTGGAGTCGATGCCAATGCCCTCCAGAAGCCTAAGCGCTTCTTCGGAGCTGCCAGAAACATCGAAGGCGGTGGCTCATTGACCATCATTGCCACAGCTCTGACAGAGACGGGCTCGAAGATGGATGATGTGATTTTCGAGGAATTCAAGGGTACTGGCAATATGGAACTTCAGCTCGACCGTAATCTCTCCAATAGACGTATCTTCCCTGCAGTCAATGTGTTGCTCTCCGGAACCCGTCGCGATGACCTGCTGCTCGACAAAGCTACCGCAGGCCGCATCTGGATACTTCGCAAACTTCTTGCGGATATGAACCCTACTGAGGCAATGAATTTCATGCTCCAGCTGATGGATGAGTACAAGACCAACGAGGACCTTTTGGACAATATGAACAAAGTCAATCCTCGAGAGGCAAAGTATTACGACAATTACTAGTTTTCAATTGAAATGACACTCTTTCTGACCGGAAGCCCCTGCTGCAAAGGAGAATCTTTCTTCACTTCAGAAGGCGGCTTCCTGCAGAGTTTGAGGCAAAGGCTGCCAGAAGTGCCTTCGGTACTTCTTGTGTCGGCTGCGCCTGATGACGAAAGTTATAATAAATACGTCTTCGAATCCACCAAGGAATGCTTCGACCATTCCGGCATAGTCTGCTCATCGTTCCTGATGCTCAATCGGAGCAATGCCCCTGATGCGGAAAAACTGGTATTCAATGCTGATCTGGTGATGCTCTGCGGTGGTCACGTACCGACGCAGAACCGTTTCTTCGCTGAACTCGGACTCAGGGATATAATTCAGCGCTACGATGGAGTCGTGCTCGGATGCAGTGCCGGTTCAATGAACTGTGCTGATTACGTCTATTCTCACCCTGAACTGCCCGGAGAAGCGGTGGATCCTTCATATTGCCGTTGGCTTGAAGGATTGGGATTGACGTCAATCAATATAGTCCCGCATTACGAGGATGTACGCGGCGCTTGGCTGGACGGACGGCGTCTGTTTGAAGATATAATATTGAAAGATAGCTATTTACATAGATTTTACACCTTCAAGGACGGATCTTACATCCTTTGTGAGAACGGGCGGAACACTCTTTTCGGAGAAGCCTGGATAATGGAAGAAGGACAATTGAGAAAGATCTGTGAAAAAGGAGGCACATATAGTTTTATGAATTTCGTTTTTATTTCACCACACTTTCCTCAGACTTACAGCCATTTCTGCGCTGGTCTGAAGGCCAACGGCGTCAATGTGCTTGGAATTGCCGACGCCCCTTATCATGAACTCAATGATGAGCTCAGAAACTCATTGACGGAATATTACCGCGTTGACAATCTCGAAGATTATGACCAGGTCTATCGGGCCGTGGCATTCTTCGCGCACAAGTACGGAAGAATAGACTGGATAGAGTCGAATAATGAGTATTGGCTCGAACAGAATGCTCGCCTGCGTACTGATTTCAACGTATGCAGCGGTATCAAGACCGATACCATACGCTTCATCAAGGAGAAATCCGAAATGAAGAAATGTTACAGGAAGGGGCGCATTCCTACGGCGAGGCAAATAAAGGTGGGCGAAGGATATGAGGCCGTACGCGGATTCGCTGCCCTGACCGACTATCCAATTATCATCAAGCCGGACAATGGCGTAGGTGCAGAAGGCACATTCAAAATACATAATGACAATGAATTGGAGTCTTTCTTTGAAAGTCATCCTTTAAATTATGGAGCCTTTGTTGCAGAAGAGTTCATTACAGGTCTGCTCGTCTCCTATGATGCCATATACAACTCCAAATCAGAACCTGTATTCGAATCGATGAGCGTCTTCCCTACTCCTATTATGGACGTGGTGCATGAACAACTTGAAACTTGCTATTATGTGGCCAAGGAGGTTCCTGCCGCTCTTGCGAAGATAGGACGCAGGACGGTAAAGGCCTTTGGAGTCAAGTCTCGTTTTGTTCATCTGGAGTTTTTCCAGCTTGACAGGGACCGTGAGGGTTTGGGTAAAAAAGGAGATTATGTCGGTCTGGAGGTCAATATGAGGCCGGCAGGCGGTTATACTCCGGATATGATGAACTTTGCACACAGTACTGATGTATTCCGCATTTGGGCCGATATGGTTGCATTTGATGAAAGCCGCACCGGACAGGGTGAACAGTACATTTGCGCCTATGTTGGCCGCAGGGATGGACGTCAGCACAAGCATTCGCACGAAGAAATATTGGCGAAATACGGCTGGCGTATAGCAATGTGTCAGAGAATGCCGGATGCCCTAGCCTCAGCTTTGGGAAATATGGTGTACATTGCCAGGTTGGACAATGATGAAGCAAAGGAAGAATTTTTTAACTTTGTAACAGAGTAGAATTCTTTTCATATGGAAATCAGGTTCAACGACACGATCTGCGCACCGGCGACCGTTCCGGGAACAGGAGCGATAACAGTCATAAGGCTCAGTGGAGCAAAAGCCCTCGCAATAGCCTCTGATGTGGTCAAATGCAGAAAAGGAAACATCAGCGAGGCCGAAGGATATACCATAAGATACGGCGAAGTCCGCACTCTTGACGGAAAAATTCTCGATGAGGTCCTGGTCAGCATATTCCGCGCCCCGCACTCCTATACTGGCGAAGACAGTGTGGAAATCACCTGTCACGCCAGCTCTTTCATCTGCAGCGAGATGCTCAGACTTCTGTGCAATGCCGGCGCGAGACTGGCGGAGCCCGGAGAATTCACCCGTCGCGCATTTGCGAACGGCAAGATGGACCTCTCGCAGGCGGAAGCGGTCGCCGACCTCATTGCCTCGGAAAATGAAGCCTCGCACAGGGTGGCGATGAACCAGCTGAAAGGCGCCTATTCCGATGAGCTGCAGAAGCTTCGCACGCAATTGGTGGATATCAGCGCATTGCTCGAGCTCGAACTTGATTTCAGCGAAGAAGATGTGGAATTCGCCGACCGTCGACAGCTGCTCGAACTGCTCGAGCACGCATTGACACACATCCACAGGCTGACAGACTCCTTCCGCCTCGGCAATGCCATCAAGAACGGTGTGCCGGTGGCAATAGTCGGATCGACCAATACCGGCAAAAGCACCTTGCTCAACGCTCTGCTCGGTGAGGAAAGGGCAATAGTTTCTGCTATCGCCGGCACTACCAGGGATACCATCGAGGAATCGTTCAATATTGGCGGAACACTCTTCAGACTGATAGATACAGCCGGAATACGTGACACAGAGGATGAGGTGGAGAGCATAGGAATAGGCAGAACATACGAAAAGCTTCTTCTTGCGGACATTGTCCTGCACGTCCTGGACATCAACTCCCCTGTCGACAGCATCATTGCCTCTGCTAAACTGATAATGTCGAAGCTTGACCTCAATCATCAGAAGCTCTTCTTCGTGCTGAACAAGGCCGATAAGGAACTTTCGGAGCTGGAACTTGCCAAGGTAGAGGCTTCTGAGGCATCGGTAGAGGACTTTTTGGATGTTAACACAATTGTTACAGAATTCAACAGAAATGTTTTAAGTTCTGATAATCAAGCTGAAATCCTTGTAATATCTGCAAAGCGTTCTTTGGGTATAGAGAAGCTTAAAGAAACCCTGGCAAATACCCAGCAGAACCGTTTGGACCAATCAGGAAACGCCAATCTGGTTACAAACCTGCGTCACTACAATGCTCTGTGCAATGCCTCCAGGGCCCTGTTGGATGTCCGTGACGGTATTTCTTCCGGCATCCCTTCCGACCTCGTCGCCCAAGACCTCCGCCACGCCCTCTACCACCTCGGCAGCATCACCGGCGATATCTCCACCGACGAAGTCTTGGGAAATATTTTCGGGAAGTTCTG
>JAQXOE010000001.1 GCA_029098505.1 Bacteroidales bacterium | reverse complement strand
CCAACAAACCTTCCGGGAACATCAGTCTCGCCAGGGACTGATAAATTGACAATGTATCAGACATATGTATATACCTTTAAATCCTCCTTCAAAGGTACATACTTTTTCATTTACTCAAACACAGGGTTTTGCACGTGAGCCCAACGTCACCTGTAAGCCTGACATTGAAAGCCGCAGGAGCATACAAAGAGAAGGTGACCGTTTTTTCAGACGGATTCTCCACAACAGATTGCACAGACTTGGCGATTTCCTGGTCGTATACGGGAACTTCCACCGTCTGTTTGCAGGAAACGGCCAGGAGTACAGAAATAGCGGCAATGCTGAATACTGGCTTGTTTATATTGCTAAAGATTTACAAAACCTTGAATTCATCAGGAAGCACTGGCATTGCACCAGCCTGTGTACATACAAAAGCGGAAACCTTGACAGCCAGTTCGTGGGCTTCTCTCAGGCTCTTGCCGGCGAGCAATGCTGCAACAAAAGCTCCTGTGAAGGAGTCACCGGCTCCGACCGTATCGACAACATCCACCTTAGGAGTATCCATCCAGGACTCGGTACCGTCAGCAGCAAGTACATAACTGCCCTCAGCACCACAGGTCAGGATGACCATTCTGAGCGCATATCTGTCGATGAGAGCCTTGCAGACAGCCTTTTGTCCTTCAGCCTCAATGGAGAGAAGATCCCTGACAGTAACGAGCTCTTCATCATTGATTTTCAGGATATTGCACTTACGGAGAGACTCCTCTATGACCTCCTTTGAATACCAGGCCTGACGCAGATTGATATCAAAAACCTTGAGATGGCCATCATCGTCAGGCATAAGGTCAATGAAAGCGTTGATGGTATCACGCGAGGTCTTGTTCCTCTGCGCGAGAGAGCCGAAGCACACCACAGTTGCCTTCTGTGCCAAAGCCTTGAGCTCATCATTGAAGGCAATATTATCCCAGGCAACACCCTGGCAGATGTCATACGATGGAATACCCTTCTCATCAATGGTAACCTGAACTGTTCCTGTCGGGCAGGACAGCCTTTCCATTGAAACATTAAGGCCTACTTTTGCATATTCAGAGAGGAGCTCGGCTCCAAGTTCATCATTTCCAAGAGCACTGACAGCGACACTGTCAATACCGAACTGCGACACGTGATATGCAAAATTCGCAGGCGCACCGCCTATCTTTTTTCCGGAAGGGAGAACATCCCAAAGGGCTTCACCCATACCGATGACAAGTTGTTCTTTCATATAATACGGATTGAGGATTAATACTTGTAGATAACAGCGGATACTGGAGAGAGCGTTATGGTATCAATACCCTTCTTTGCATTTGCCTTGTAGCTTGCCTTGGTGTAGCTTCCACCGATGATTTCAGGAGTCTTGTCCTGATGCTCGATGGTGGTGGTAACCTTCTTGGCTGTAGGGTTAAGAACGATGATGCACTTCTCAGAGCCGAGAGTACGCTCGTATACCATAGGATATGGAGTTTCAAGTCCCTTGACAAGCTTCCAGTCAGCATCGGCTCCGATGACAGGATTGTCCTTGCGGAGCTGGATGAGTGTTCTGGTGTAGTTCAGGAGCGAATTAGGGTCATTCTCGGACTTCTCTACAGTGTTGCGGTTAGGATCCGGGTCCTGAGGAATATAGAGCTTCTCCTTGGCTGCTGTAGAGAAACCGGCATTCTCGCTTGAATCCCAGAGCATAGGGATTCTGGTTCCAGAGCGCATCATTGAACCCTCTACTGAAGGAAGGCCGAACTGCTGTTTGAGACCAATCTCGTCACCGTAGTAGATGAAAGGAACGCCAGGCATAGTAAGGAAGAAGGTCATATATACCTTTTCCTGCTCAAGAGTGGTTCTGCCGGCAGCAGCAGGTCTATTGAAATCGTGGTTGGAAGTAGGAAGGCTCGCATAGCCCTTGCCCTTCACAGCATTGTACTGATATGAATAAAGCTCATACCAGGTATTGAGTTCTCCCCTGCCTTCGAGTTCGAACCAGCAAGGCTGAGAACCGCCCTGACGATTTGTATTGAAGAAAAGGGTTGAGAAATTGTACTTGCCGTCATGAGCGAAGAAATCAACGTCGAAGCCGGCTTCGATGGACTGCTCAGGGTTGAACCATTCGGCAATAAGAAGTCCTTCCGGATAAGTCTCCTTGAACCACTTCGCCATATCCTCCTTCCAAAGCTTAATGGTGGCCGACTTGTCGAAGTCATTCTTTACGAGGCTGGCGGCCATATCCACACGGAAACCGTCAACACCCTTGTCCATCCAGAATGAAATGATATTCTTTATCTCACGGCGCATTGCCATAGGGCCCGGAGCATCGACTGCCTGCTCCCAAGGATGCTCGGGATCAGGATTGGCAAAACCGAAGTTAAGCGCAGGTTGGGTGTCGAAGAAATTCTTCACATAATACGGTCCGCGAGGAGCATCGGTAGCAACAAACTTATTGACAATGTTGTTCATCGAGTTCATCAACTGGGCATAATCGTTCTTGCCGTCAGGACTCTGCTCGGTCTTGATTTCAGGCTTGAATGAAGGCCAGATGTAATAATCGCTGTATCTGAGGTTAGGATCGCCTTCCTTCGACTGCTTGAACCATTCGCACTGGTCTGAAGAGTGACCTGCAACAAGGTCAAGTATAACCTTCATTCCACGTGCGTGCGCCTGGTTGACAAGCTCAACAAGATCCGAGTTGGTTCCGAAGCGGGGATCAATCTTGTAAAAGTCAATGACGTCATATCCGCCATCAGTAAAACCTGATACGAATACAGGATTCATCCAAATGGCTGATACACCTATTGACTTGATATAGTCCAAACGGGAAATGATGCCCGGGATATCACCGATACCGTTACCGTCAGAATCCTGGAATGAAGAAGGATAAATCTGATAAACAACAGCATCCTTGAGCCAGGAAGCGTGATGATTCACCTGGGCTGATGCAGCTGCTGTCAGCAAGATACCCGCAGCTGTTGCAATAAGTGCTTTAGTTCTCATATTATGTGGGGTTTTATATTTTTTCTACAACCAAACGGAGCCAGTCTTCGAGGTCCCTTACCCAACTGGCTTTATAAATCATGGAATCCTGCCATCCGAAACCGTGTCCACCGCTCGGATAGATATGCATAGTCGCTGAAACTCCGTGATTTATCAACTGCTCATAGTACCTGAGGCTGTTTGCCGGAGGTACCGCAGTATCATCCGAGCAGAGGAAGATGAATGCAGGAGGAGTGTCTTCTGTGACATTCTTCTCACAGCTGTATTTGTCCACCAACTCCTGAGACGGATTCTTTCCAAGAAGTGCATCGCGTGAAAGCTGATTTGTGAACGACTCCTCCATCGTAATCACCGGATACATCAGGAACTGGAAATCAGGTCTGGTCTCCGGGCTGCTGTACATAGTGGCCAAAGAAGCGGCAAGGTGACCGCCGGCCGAATTGCCGGCAATGCCAATCTTGGTAATGCCCAACTCCTTGGACTTGGCCCTCATAATCCTCATTGCCTGCTCCGCATCGCTGAGAGGGACATCGTGATGACCGACAGGAAGACGGTACTGGAGCATGCAGTAGGTGATGCCTCTTGCATTGAACCAATCTTTCATATCGCGCCCCTCATAAGTCTGTGATTCCATTATGTATGCACCTCCTGGACACATAATCACACAGAGTCCGTTAGGGTTCTTTGCAGGATAAACCTCGAGAAAGGCATCCTCGTATTCGTGTGCCCTGAAAACAATGAAACCGGAATCGGGACCCGGAATCTCAAATGCATTAGGAGCTCCATCAGGCCAAAGCTTTACAGTGTCAATGGGTGCGGGTCTTCCCGGCTGAGCAAAAGCCAGGAAAGATGAGAGCAAAAGAGCCGTCAAGGTGAAGGAGCGTTTCATAAACCGATAACTTAAAAGGATATGGGAGTGGTGATACATCCCATATCCTTCAAATTTAGGAAAAATTAACTAAAATGCAGCATAACCAGGATTCTGAGTATATGCTCCCTTTGAGAGATTGTACTGAGTGAGAGGAATAGGGAGATATTCGTCACGTCCTTCGACGAACTTCACGCCCTTATAGTAAACCCTCTTGGTCTGCTCAACCTCGAAGTACTTGTTCATAGTTTCTGCAGCAATGCCCCAGCGTACGAGGTCGAACATACGCTCACCCTCGAGAGCACACTCGATACGAGTCTCGTGACGGAGTGCCTTTCTTGCATAATCCTGGGTCCAGCCCTGTGCAGGATACTCATTGATTACATAATTTCCGCAATAGCCGTCAATGTTCACAGCATCAGGGAACTTAGGATCAACGAATGCAGTTACATAAGGACTGTTCTTCGCTCTGTTTCTGATCTGATTGATAATAGGTCTTGCTTCCTCAGCCCTGCCCAGTTCAATGAGAGCTTCAGCTCTCCAGAGAAGAACATGAGCATAACGGATGATCTGGTAGTTGAGAGCAGAATTACCCCAAGGATAAGTGGTTGCAAGGTCACCTGAGTCAGGAGAAACGAGGAAACGCTTTACGAAGTGATAGCCATAGGAGTTGAAATCTCTGTACCAGAGCGCAGTAACAGGCTCAACGGTATAGGTCTTCCAGCGCACATTGATACGACCGATAATAAAGTCGAGACGCGGATCCACAGGTGAATCGATGTGAGTATTGGTATATCTCTTGCTGCCATCGTCCATAATGGTTTCCTCGACAACATCGTAGTCACGTGTCTGCCAAGAGCCGTCAAGGAGCGGGAGTCCGTCCTTTCCGGTCTGGAAGGCATTGACAAGGTCCTGGCTGGACTTGAAGAAGTCGTCACCGTTATAAGGGCCCTTAGGGGTATTGAGAAGTGCACTCCAGTTTACGTGACCTACACCGCAATATGCCCAAGGGAGCTGCATAGTAGCGCCGTCATTGGTAGAATACTGAATAGCGAAGATAGACTCCTTTCCATTCTCGTGAGCTACCATATCGAGCATCTGGAAATCCTCAAAGAGGCCATATCTGCCGCTTGAAATGACATCACCGGTGAGAGAAACCACCTTCTCCATATCAGCCTTGTCAATGGATACAAGCTTATGATTGCTCTCATCCTGACGGTATGCCTTGTAGAGATAAACCTTGGCTGCATATGCCTTGGCAACATATTTATTGACACGGCCAGCATCCTTGAAAGACTCAGGAAGAACAGCAGCAGCCTCCTCGAATTCCTTGGCTATCATACCGAGCAACTCGTCTCTGGTGTATTCATCATTTTTGATATTGATATACTCCTTCTCAGGTACGGTCTCATCAATCCATACTGTCTTGTTGAAGTGACGGACAAGCTCGAAATAGTAGTGGGCTCTGAGAGCACGCATCTCAGCCACATAAGTTTCCTTCTCAGGAACTTTGTCAGAGTCAACTGTAGCAAGCACCTGAAGTGCTGAATTGGTACGCTTTACAGAATTGTAGAGAGCAACCCAGATGTTGTTCGGTGTGCCGTGTGTAGCATCGACAACATAGGTTTCAATATTGTGGAAACCGGCATTGTCCGAAGGACCGCCGCCGCCCTTGTAGGCATTGTCGGCACGGAGCTCACCTTCGAGCCAGTGATTCACAGGAGCACCCATAGCTCCGAAAGTGGTATTCGGGCCTGCAAGTGCAGAATACGCAGCATTAAGAAGATAAGGAAGGCCCTCGCTGGAAGCCATTACGCCGTCATTCAACGAACCCTGTGGCATAATATCGAGGAATTCCTTCTCGTTACAGCTTGAAAGCGATGCAACAATTGCGGCTCCTAAAAGAAAATATCTGAATTTCATAATCTTCGTACGTAATTAAGTCAAACTAGAATCCGATGTTAAGGCCGGCAACAAGGTTAAATGAGTTTGGATAAGGATATCCGAGAGACTCAGGATCCGGTCCGGTGTACTTGGTAATGGTGAAGAGGTTCTGAGTCTGGAGATAAACTCTTGCAGACTTGGCTTTGATCTTGGTGAGTGCGGCCTGAGGAAGTGAATAACCTACAACAAGGTTCTTCATCTTGATATATGAACCGTTCTCTACGTACCAGCTGTTCTGAACACCTTCCTTGTTGGTATCGATAGTGGATACTGCAGCATAGTCAGAGGTGTATGTACCGGTGCTGAGGAAGTCCTCATAGCCCTTGACAGCATCAAGAAGCCTTGTTGAGTGGTTTCCGAGACCCTCTCCGAGTGGGAAGAAATCGGTATAGAGCTTAGATGAGTTGTAAGCATCACGGATCATACCGCTGAAGAACATCGAGAAGTCCCAACCCTTGTAGTTAGCTGAGAAATTGAGGCCGAAGCTGAGCTTAGGATTGTTGGTTCCGATATAAGCCTGGTCTGAAGTGTTGATGATACCGTCCTTGTTTACATCCGCATATCTGAGACGGCCGATGCCAGGAGTACCATACTGAACATCATACTTGCTCTTGTACTCGTCTACTTCAGCCTGAGTGCGGAAGAGACCGTCAACAACATAACCTACAAGGGCACCGTATGGAAGTCCTACGTTGGAGATGCCTGCTGCCTGGTTACCGCAACCATAGGTATAGTACAAATCTTCAGGAAGATAGGTGATCTCATTCTTGTATGCAGCTGCATTTGCAGAAATGTCATAGCTGAAGTCACCGTGAACATTCTTCCAGCCAGCGACAATCTCGAAGCCCTTGTTGTTCATCGAAGCGCAGTTCTGGAATGAAGCTCCACCCTCACCTACGATAGCTGCAACAGGAACCTGGTAAAGCATATCGGTGGTGTTCTTGTTGTAAACGTCGGCAGAGAAGGTGAGTCTGTTATCGAACAAGCCTGCATCGATACCGAGGTTGAGCTGCTCTGTCTGCTCCCAACGGAGAAGAGGGTTACCTGACTGGGTGCGAACCGCACCTGAAGAAAGGGTTGAATTGTCACCGCTGAGGTTGTAGCTACCGTTCCAAATGTTCACACTGTAAATTGAGTAGGTGGCGGTATTGTTAATCTGGTCATTACCGTTGATACCCCAGGAAGCACGGAGCTTGAGGTCAGAAAGCCAGTTTCTGGTGTTGGCCATAAAGTTCTCGTTGCTGATCTTCCAACCGAGCGATGCTGAAGGGAAGATACCTGCATTGTTCTGCTTGCCAAAACGTGAAGAAGCATCGCGGCGTATTGTTGCAGAGAAGAGATACTTGTCAGCAAGAGTATAGTTGACCTTACCGAAGTATGAGGTCATCGCGTAGATATTGGCATTGTTGGAAGAAGTCTTTGTGCCTTCGGCAACATCTACGTAAACATAGTCACGTGATGTCATTGCGAAGCCGGTAGCCTGCGCTCTGAGAAGGTCGACGCGGTTCTTCTTGGCCTCGGTACCGAGGAGGAAGGTTGCATTGTGAATACCCTTGCTGAAAGAATAGGTGGCAGTATTGGTCCAAACCCACTCGAGAGTCTCGGTCATCTGGATATCGAGGGCGCTCTCAGAGTATGAGCGGGTATGCTCGTCCCAAGCAGGAGTGAACTCGTTAGAGTAATCAGGATTGTAGTTCACACCGAAGTTTGAGCGGAGGACAAGACCCTTGACAGGAGTGATGTCAATGTAAGCGTTTCCGAAAATGCGCCAGCTCTTGAAGATATTATTGGCCTCATTGTCAATGTATCTTCTGATATTCTGGCGGCTTCCGAGGAGGTCAACATCAGCTCCGCCATAGCTTCCGTCAGTAGCGTAGATGGCCTGTGCAGGATGCTGGGCAATAATCTGCCTCTCGATTGCCTCGTATCCTCTCGGTTTCTTGTGCTGTGTCCAGTAAGTGACGTTGAGGGACTCACCAATCTTGAGTTTATTGTTGAAGAAACGGTATTCAGAGTTGTATCTGGTACCGAATGACTTATAATCGGTATTCTTCAATGTACCGTCCTGGTCCATGTAATTGAGACTGAGTGAAGAAACGTGGTCCTTGCTACCCTTTGAGAGCGAGAGGCTGTAAGTCTGCATAAGAGCAGGACGATATGACTCCCCGAACCAGTCGGTATCAGAGATGAGCATCTTTACACCGTCCTTTTCCCAATAAGGCTGACCAATCTTGAGCTGTGCAGTAGGACCGTCACCATAAAGAATGGACTTAGGTGTGGTACCGAAATCATATTTGTAAGCTGCCCAGTAAACATCTCCCCACTCCTGAGCATTCATAAGAGGAATGCCTCTGCGGGCTACCTGAAGGGACATAGTAGAGTTGAAATCAACCTTGATGACGCCTTCTTTTGCCTGTTTGGTGGTGATAATGATGACACCGTTTGCGGCCTGAGCACCATAGATAGCAGCAGAAGCCGCATCCTTGAGCACCTGCATTGACTCGATGTCATTGCTATTGACTATGGTACCGATATCGGCGCGTGTCATGACACCGTCGATGACATAAAGAGGAGAAGAGTTGTTGATGGTCGTAGTACCGCGGATGAGGGAAGATGTTCCCTGTCCACCAGGAGTACCGTCGGAAATAACGTTCATACCAGCCACACGGCCATTGAGGGCTGTCATCACATTACCCGTAGGAATATCTGCAACTTCCTTCATCTTTACGACAGCGACAGAACCTGTAAGGTCCTTCTTCTTCTCTGTCATATAACCCGTAACGACAACATCATCGAGGAATTCGGTATCCTCCTGAAGGACAACGTCAATAACGGGTGCTGCCTTGAAAGTCTGGCTGATATAGCCGATGCAAGAGAACTCTACAGTGGCACCGCTTGGAACCGTGAGTTCATATTTACCATCGAGATCGGTTGAAGTACCGGTAGTGGTACCCTTGACCAGAACAGAAACGCCAATCACCGGTTCATTGGAAGAATCGGTAACTGTTCCTGTAACCTTGATGGTCTGAGCGAATGACACCGTTCCAAGGAAGAGTGCCAAACACAAAGCAATTAATCTGCTTCTTTTCATATTTTTGAGGTTTAATTAATTGTGTAATGTGTGGTATTGTTGTTTAACAAAAATAAGTATTGTAAAAGGAAGCAAAGTGTCGGATAAAACACAAAAAAAGCACAATCCTACCAAATGAAAGCTTTGGCAGGATTGTGACAAAATATCGAAAAATTGTACTAATTGCTCACTACTCGGTAGCAGCCTCTATCTTCTTCATCATCGCGAACATAAAGATTGCAGAAATGACGCAGAGCACTGCAAACACAGCCCATACTATCCATAGCGGCAGTGAACCCCAGAGATAACCGCCGACCTGAACGAGCAGGTTACCGATAGCGGTAGCAACGAACCAACCGCCCATCATTAGGCCCTTGTACTTAGGAGGCGCCACCTTGGATACGAATGAAATGCCCATAGGAGAAAGCAGGAGCTCTCCGAAGGTCATAATCAGATATGTACTGATAAGCCAGTTAGGAGAAGCAAAGGTTCCAGCCTCGCCTGCAAGTTTCTGAGCATCAGGAGTATTGAGACCAATTGAACCCAAAACCATAACTCCGTAAGCTACAGCGGCCACAAGCATTCCATAGGCAATCTTCCTTGGTGCAGACGGCTCCTTGCCCTTCTCTGCGAGCTTTCCGAAAACGGCCAGGCTCAGAGGAGTAAGCAGAATCACAAAGCAAGCATTGAAATGCTGGAAAATAGGAGCGCTCAACTCGATGCTGCCATCAAGGCGGAAATATTTCCATATCAGGACAGCAATAGCAGCAACAATCGCTGCAACTGAGATGCACTTGCCCTTGACTGTCTCGCTCGACTTAACGAAAGTGAAGGCAAAGACTATGACAATGATCATCACGAGATTGACCACATCAAAGAGCATACTCTGTATGCCGGAACTGGTCTTCGCTGTAAACTGGTCTGCGAAGAAGGTGAGAGTCAATCCATTCTGCTGGAAAGCCATCCAGAAGAAGATAACCACCGCAAATACAAAGAGCAATGCGACTATCCTGTTCTTAGTCTCCTCAGGACTCAGCTCCTTGACAGGCTCCTCCTTTACACCAGCCGAAGCTTTTCCTCCCTCGACGTGTATGAAAGTCTTTCTGAAAGCATAGTATATGGCAATAGAAAGAATCAGTGCCACGCAAGCAACCGCGAACGAGAAATGATATGCATCATTTGAAGAGAAACCGATGGATTCAGCCCATTTCTTAATCTCGACGGCAGCAGTAGGAGCGAAAAGAGCACCGATATTGATAGCCATATAGAAAAGGGAGAAACCTGAATCCCTCTTGCTCTCATAAGCAGGATCGTTGTACAAATCGCCCACCATCACCTGGAGATTGCCCTTGAACAGACCCGTTCCCAAACTGATGAGGAGCAATGCAATCACCATCACTATTAGAGCGAAAAGGTCTCCTCCGAGAGGAATGGACATAATCAGATAGCCAATGAACATCACCACAATGCCTATGGTGACCATTTTTCCGTAACCGAACTTGTCGGCTAGAGCGCCACCTACGAGAGGGAAAAGATAGACAAGAGCCAGGAAAACACTGTAAATCGTGCCAGCCTGTCCTTCAGTAAGGCCGAAGTTCGCGCCCAGGAAGAGCGAGAATACGGCAATCATAGTATAATAGCCAAAACGCTCACCTGTATTGGCAAGCGCTAAGGCAAATAGACCTTTAGGTTGATTTTTGAACATATGATAGTTTAAGCTTTGGTAATCAATACTCAGGCTTTGGTAATCTTCTCAAGCCACTTAACCATACCCAGCATCACGCTCATAGCGACAAGGCAGATTACAAGGAATACGGTCCAGCACTTCCAGATAGGCCAAGCATTGTACATAATAGGTCCTACGAAAATGAAGAGGTTTCCGATAGCAGTAGCACCGAGCCAGAGACCCTGGCAAAGACCCTGCATATTCTTAGGAGCCACCTTCGATACGAATGAAAGTCCAAGAGGTGAAATGAAGAGCTCAGCCACGGTAAGGAAGAAGTAAGTAAGAATCAATACCCACCATCCTGCCTTCATACCCTCTGCGTCAGCCACAGGCATAAGACGGAATGCTTCTCCTGAAGGCCAGCCGTTTACGAGTGAAACGAGGGTAAGGAAGAGGTATGCAACTCCGGTGATACCCATACCGATGGCAATCTTGCGAGGGGTAGAGACCTCTTTGCCCCTGCGGCTGAGAGCCGAGAAGATGGCCATAATGACAGGAGTGAGGACTATCACGAAGAAAGGATTCACAGCCTGCCAGATTTCAGGAGCAATGGCATCGGTCTTCACGAAGTCACGCGCAAAGAGAGAGAGCGACTGTCCGTTCTGGTGGAATGAAAGCCAGAAGAAAATGCAGATTCCGAGCACAGCAAAGAGAGCTGCCATACGCTGCTTGATCTCCTTCGCCATAGCGATTTTCTCCTCCTGAGTGTAGCCCACGGCCTCTGTAGAAGCCTTCTTTGCAGGCTCCGGAAGGCCCTTCTTGGTAAGAAGGAATATGGTGAGAGAAATAAGCATTGCAGCTACAGATGCGATGAACGAATAGTGAACACCCTCATTGAAAATCTGGAGATAATTCTGGCAGAAATCCATATTGACAACGGCGCTTCCGTTGAGGCTTACCTGCTGTGCGAGATTGTTCAGATTCTCGAGCTGATCAGCTGCGAGATTGCCTCCATTGTCAATATACTGATGGCAGAGTGACGGCAATCCGGCATTGTACACGAGATCGTGCGACTTGAGCCACCAGCTGCGGAGGAGAGGGGCAACGAAAGGAGCGATGAGACCTCCGACATTGATGAATACATAGAAAATCTGGAAGCCGGAGTCGCGCTGACCCTTGGCCTTCGCTAGAGCCTCAGGACCCTTCTTGGCAGCCTCGGCTTCGAAATTGTCATAAAGCTGTCCCACCATTGCCTGAAGATTACCCTTGAAAAGGCCGTTACCGAAGGCGATGAGGAAGAGGGCCAGGCAGGTGAAAGGCAAGAGCCACGAAGTATTCATCGAAGTGGCGGTGATAGGAATCGCGAGACAGACATATCCCAAGGCCATAATGATGAGACCGGACTGGATGGTGCCCTTGTAATTCCTGGTGCGGTCGGCGATGATACCTCCGACAAGGCTCAACACGTAGATACCGCAATAGAAGAATGAATAGATGAGAGCACTTTTCTCATCGGGAATACCGAACTTGGAACAGAGGAAAAGTACCAGGACGGCGTTCATAATGTAGTAACCGAAGCGCTCGCCCATATTGCTGAGCGCAGCTGCAAGGAGACCTTTTGGATGGTTCTTGAACATAATAGCTATAGTTATTTTTGTTTTTTGGTTTCAGTGTGGAAACAAATGTAGGAAAGAAAAGACAATTTGTCAAATTGAAATAAAAATTCATTAACTTTGGATAATGAAAAAGTATTCCGTAAAACTTGTCGTGGCCCTGATGCGCCTGCTTTCCAAGCTTCCGCTGCGCTTCCACTACGCCGTATCCTCTGTCTTCAGCTGGATTGCCCTCCACATCCTCGGATACAGGGAGGACGTGGTCACGGTGAACATTGCCAGGTCCTTTCCGGACAAGAAATACTCGGAATTGAAAGAGCTCAAAAAACAGTTTTACCGCCATTTCGGTGATATCTTCGCGGAAGCTCTCAAATTCTCCGGCTGTACCGACTACAAAAAGCTCAGGAAGGCAGACCTGTGTGAGACCGTCTTCACTCCTGAACTGGCCAGGGCATATGAAAAGGGCAATGGAATGATGGTGCTCACCTCCCATTGCGGGAACTGGGAACTGCTCGGAGGCTGGTTCGGCTACTTCCCAGAAGGATTCACACCAGTAATAGGAGAGGACAAGGTGAGGGTCGTGTACAAAAAACTGAGCAATTCCTTCTGGAACGAAGTTTTCGCCATAAACAGATGCGCACCCCTTATCAGCACCGGCTTTGAAGGATACATAGACTCTACAAGCATACTCAGGCACGCCCTGCAGCACAAGAATGACAAACTGGTCTATGTCTTCCCGACCGACCAGTTTCCGTACAAGGAAGCCACCCGGCACGAAATCCCTGATTTCCTGCATCAGAAGACCTATGCGATGACAGGGGGAGCCAGTCTGGCCCATAAACTTGGCATGAGCGTTGTATATCTCAGGTTCGAATCCGTCAGAAGAGGTCACTACAGGATGAGTTACGAAACCATATGCGAAAACGCCGCTGAAATGGAACCGGGCGAAATAATGGAAAAATACTATGCCTTGCTCCAGAAGGATATAGAAGCCCAGCCTTGGAACTACCTCTGGTCGCACAAAAGATGGAAACAATAAACTAATCATACAGATAATACTATGAGCATCAAAGACTTAGAACCAAAATCAGTTTGGACGAACTTTTACGGAATCACGAGAATCCCCCGTCCTTCAAAGCACGAGGAAAAAATCAGGGAATACCTCCTCGGCTGGGGCAGGGAGCGTGGCATAGAATCATTCACCGACAAAACCGGCAATGTAATTCTGCGTGTGCCTGCGACTCCGGGCTATGAAAACAGAAAGGGAGTCGTCCTTCAGGGACATATGGATATGGTTCCGCAGAAGAATGCGGACAAGGTTCACGACTTCGAGAAAGACCCTATCGAGACCTGGATTGACGGAGAATGGGTAAAGGCCAAGGGAACCACACTCGGAGCCGACAACGGACTCGGAGTGGCTATGGCTATGGCAGCCATCGAAAGCCCTGAAGTGAAGCACGGTCCTATCGAAGTGCTCGTCACCTACGATGAGGAAACCGGAATGACAGGAGCACGCGCCCTCGAGCCGGGCATACTCCAGGGAGAAATACTCATCAACCTCGACTCCGAAACTGAAGGAGAGCTTTACGTAGGCTGTGCCGGAGGCCTCGACGCCACCGCCAAAGCATCATACGAGAGAATGCCCGCACCAGAAAGCGGATATGCCTGCTACGAGCTCGCTGTCAAGGGCTTCAAGGGCGGCCACTCCGGAATGGACATCATCCTTTGCAGGGGCAATGCCAATAAAGTCGCAGCAAGAGTCCTCCTCCCTCTTCTCGAGGAAGCCGGAGTCAAGCTCATCGACCTTGAAGGCGGAACCCTCAGAAACGCCATCCCTCGCGAGGCGTTCGCCACACTCTATGTACCAGAAGACAGAATCGGGGAAGCCAAGGCAATTGTGGACAGAGTCGCTGCCGAGGTAAAGAACGAGCACGCTGCCACCGATCCTGATGCAGAATTCATTTTCAAGCCTTACGAAGAAAAGGAAGGCGAGGTTTGCGACCACGATGAGGATTGCAAGTATGTCGAGGATGCTGCAGCCCTCAGGTTCATCAGGGCCATACTCGCCTGCCCTGACGGTGTGGACAGGATGAGTGACGCTATGCCTGGACTCGTTGAGACATCCAACAATATGGCTATGGTCAAGATTGAGAAGGGCGAATTCACAGTCAAGTCCCTCCTCAGAAGTTCAGTTGACACTGGAAAGGCTTACCTCGCCACCAAGCTCACTTCCGTATTCAAGCTTGCAGGAGCCGAGGTGGAACTCTCAGGAGGATACTCAGGCTGGGCTCCGAACAGCGCATCCCCTATACTCCACACGATGAAGGCCGTTTACAAGGATATGTACGGCGTAGAGCCTAAGGTAATGGCTATACACGCAGGTCTTGAGTGCGGAATCCTCAGCGGTGCATACCCTGACTGGGATATGGTATCGATGGGACCTACCCTTATGAGCCCTCACTCTCCTGACGAAAGGGCCAACATCCCATCAGTTCAGAAAGCCTGGGACTTCTTCAAGGCTGTTCTCGAGAACATTCCTGAGAAATAGGCTGTATGGACGACAGGACCAAGGAAAAAATGATATTGTGGGCCGAAAAATACAACGACCCACAATATTTCATTGAAGACCCCATCTCATTCCCGAAGAAATTCGAAGCCAGAATGAGGGAGGGTCGAGCCGTGCTACAGGACGTGGAGATTGCCGCAGTCTTTGCGGCTCATTTCGCCTGGGGCAGACGGTCCGTCATACTCAGGGACTGCGAAAGGCTCTTCGACGAGATGGGCTGGCAGCCCTACGATTACGTCAAATCAGAGTGCTGGAGAGATGATGACAGCAGCGTCCACCGCACGATCAAATGGAGCGAAACCGCCAGAATCTGCAAGCGACTGAAGGAATGGTACAGCTGGCACGAAAGCCTGGAATCATTGACCCAGGACGAAATGCGCACCACGATCTTCAGGCAGAAGTCCGACCTCAAGGCCGCCAACAAGAAAATCAATATGATGAGGCGCTGGATGGTCAGGGACGACGGAAAGGTGGACCTCGGACTCTGGACAGACACTGACAAAAAGGAACTCATCATCCCGCTCGACACACACGTTTACGAGCAGGCTGTAGCCAACGGCCTGACAAAAAGAAAACAAAAGGACATAGTCACCGCCCTGGAAATCACTGACGCCTTCAGGGAAATCTTCCCCGAAGACCCTTGCCTCGGTGATTTCGCCCTCTTCGGATACGGGGTATCCGGAGGAAGCGGTCTTAACGAAGACTGAAAATGCCGAGACTCATCATCATATCCGGATGTAATGGGGCAGGAAAGACAACTGCCTCATACTCAATGCTGCCGGAAATGCTCGATTGCTACCAGTTCGTGAACTCCGACGAGTTCGCGAAGAGCCTCTCCCCTTTCAATCCGGAGGAAGCCACCTTCACCGCAGGCCGTCTTATGCTCCAGAAAATCGACTACCTGTTCAAAAGAAAAGCCGATTTCTGCATCGAGACCACCCTCGCCACAAGGTCCCTGCTGAAAATGATAAAGGAGGCCAAGGGCAATGGCTATACGGTGACCATCCTCTATATGTGGCTCGAATCTCCCGAACTGGCAATAGCCCGAGTTGCCGCCAGAGTGGAGGCAGGAGGTCACAACATACCGGAAAACGTCATCAGAAGACGCTACAAAATGGGTGTGGAATACTTTTTCCACGAATACATCCCAGCCTGCGACAGGTGGATAGTAGCCGACAATTCCCGTCTTCCATTCACGGTAGTGGCTGAGGGCAATTCCAGCCTCGTGCACGTGAAGGACACAGAAAAATACTGTCGTATTTGGCAGAGTGCACACGAAAAAAACAAACAATGATTTTCAACAAAGAGTATTATCTGAATACCTTCCGCGTAACAGAGGACGAAATGCGCAGATTGGCAGCGGAAGGACTTCGGAAAGGAGGAGATTTCTGCGACCTCTTTTTCGAGAATACCTCGTTCAGGAACCTTCTCCTGCGGGACGGGCAAGTCACCGGAGGAGGTTTTCACATTGACTACGGTGTAGGTATCAGAGTTTTGAAAGGAGAGAGGACGGGATACGCCTACTCCGAAAGCACCGACTACCCATCAATGAAGCTGGCTGCCGAGGCGGCTGCGACTATTGCCCTGACAGGCAAGGATGGGGGCAATGGAGCAGCCTTCGCGCACGGAGAACTGGTCGAAGGGCAGATTGCCAAACTCATCAGGGATGCGAAAGACAGGGCCGCAGCATACACTCCATCGGAGAACAACGGAGGCAGGCCGGTCAGGCGCTTCTTCCAGGGCAAGCCGAATCCCTCAGCCGACCGCTATCCTATGATTGAAGACTGGCGCGATGCCGACACGGCGAAATTGCTCCCCTGCCTCAACAGGCTCGACGCCAGCATAAGGGCGAAGGACAGCAGGGTCGTCAAGGTCATTGCAATGATTACAGCATCGGTCACAGACGTGCTGATGTACAATTCATTCGAAGAGCTGAAATACGACACGCGTCCTATGGGCAGCATCGTGGCGACGGTGATTTTCAGTCAGAACGGGGCTATGGAGAACAAAAGCGTCTCCAGAAGTTTCCGTATGGGAGTGGAAATGATAACTGACGAGCTTATAGAAGAGATTGCAGCACAAGCAGTTGAGGGCATAGATGAACGCTTTGACGCCAGAAAGCCGAAGGGAGGCCAGATGCCTGTAGTGATGGGAGCCGGAGCTTCGGGAATACTCCTGCACGAAGCAATGGGGCACGCCTTCGAGGCTGATTTCAACCGCAAGGGCCAATCCATCTTCTCTGACAAGATGGGCTGCCGCATCTGCCCTCCCGGCATCAACATCATCGACGACGGCACGGTCAGCGGCAATCGCGGAGCAGTCAACTTCGATGACGAAGGGGTGCCCGGACAGAAGACCTATATGGTGGAAGACGGCATTCTGACCTCATATCTGCACGACCGCATCAGCGCCAAATGGTACGGGGTCACCGCCACCGGCAACGGCAGGCGCGAATCCTTCCGCTACAACCCCATCCCGCGTATGCGCGCTACATATATGGAGAGCGGCAATGCCGACAATGAGAGCATCATAGCCTCAGTCTGCAAGGGCATATACGTGGACCAGTTCTCCAACGGACAGGTCAAAATCGGAGAAGGCGACTTCACCTTCTTCGTAAAAAGCGGCTTCCTAATCGAAAACGGCCGCCTGACAGCCCCGGTAAAGGATATCAATATCATTGGCAATGGTCCCCAGGCCCTGGCCGACATAGCTGCCGTCGCTAACGACCTGAAATTGGACAACGGGACCTGGACCTGCGGCAAGGAGCAGAGCGTTCCCGTATGCTGCGGTATCCCTACCGTATTGATTAACAATTTGACAGTAGGAGGAGAATGATGGAAAGCAATACAGGAAAATTCACGGCAGAAGAGCTGGCCGTAGCTCGCGGATGTCTGAAAAAATGCCTTGAGAAAGGCGCAGACGCGGCCCGCATAACCCTCAACAAAAGCTGTATGGACCTCGTAGGCACCCTCAACGGAGAAGTCGACAAGGTCAGCCACTGTATGGACAGGTCCATCAGTTTGATAATTTATGCCGACGGACGTTGCGGTTCCTACTCCATCAACCGTTTCGACGAAAAGACGCTTGACAACTTCATTGCCAAAGCCATAGAGACAACAAGACTCCTCGCCAAGGACGAGTGCAAGACCCTACCCTCTCCTGAAAGGACGGCTAAGGACGCAAAAAGCGGCGATGAACTTGCTCTCTATGACAATGACTACGACACTCTGGACGCTGCCAACAGGCTGCAGAAAGCCAGGGAAGCCTCGATCTTCGAAAGCACGTCAGCCACGGCCCACGAAGGTTGGAAGCTTATTTCGGAAGAACTCGAATACTCTGACTGCGCATACGACACCCTGGTACTTGACTCCGAAGGCCTCGAATGCCGTCACAGCGAAACATCCTACGACTTCGGCGCCGAAATCTCCATCGAGGACAACGAGGGCAGGAAATATTCCGGAAGGTGGTGGCACTCAAGCACATTCAGAGACGGTCTGGAGACATTGTCCTGCTGCACCAAGGCTTTGGACAATGCTATCAAGCAAATAGGCTCGAAGAGCCACAGAAGCGGAAAGTTCACAATGGTTGTAGACAGCGAATGCGCATCCCGCCTCGTCACTCCGATACTCAACGCATTGAGCGGCAGCTCAATACAACAGAACAACTCCTTCCTCCTCGATGCCGTGGGCAAAAAAGTATTCTCCGAAGGTATGACCATTGAAGACAGGTGCAGGCGCAAGGGCGAAAGCGGTTCACGCCTCTTCGACTCCGAAGGAGTAGCGACTTTTGAGCACAACATTATCGAAAAAGGAATAATCAAGGAATACTTCGTAAACACCTACATTGCCAACAAAACGGGGATGGCACCGACCATTGAGGATGCCACACGTCCCGTCCTCCTGCCTTGGCCGGAAAAGGGGCTCGACCGCGATGCCATACTCAGGAAATGCAGGAACGGAATACTCGTAACAGGCTTCAACGGTGGCAATTCCAACGCTACCACAGGCGATTTCTCATATGGAGTCGAAGGCTTTGCCTTCAAGGACGGCAAGATCAGCCACCCTGTTCACGAAATGCTCATCACGGGCAATTTCATTGAGCTTTGGAACAGTCTGATAGCAGTTGGTGACGATGCCCGTCCTTGTATGTCAAAACTTATTCCTACCTTAGCGTTTTCAAAAGTTGATTTTTCAGGATAGAATTTTGTTTCGCAGCTGCGAAAAATGAGTAAAGAATATGAAAGTAGAAAAAGACAAAGTCGTAGTAATGACTTACGAACTGACCGTTGACGGCCAGGTAGTGGACAAAGTCAGCAAAGAAGAACCATTTGACTATATTCAGGGAGAGCACATCCTTATCCCCCGTCTTGAAGAAGAAATCGAGGGCAAGGAGCCTGGCGACAGCTTCGAGTGCGTAATCAGCCCTGCAGACGGCTACGGTGAATATGACCTCAAACTCGTCTTCGACATTCCAAAGGATGCCTTCCTTGACGAAAAGAGCGGTAAGATAAGGGAAGACCTGCTTCAGGTCGGCAATTATGTTCCAATGCTCAACTCCTCAGGCCAGGTTTGCAGGGGTATGGTAGTAGAAGTTAAGGAGGAAAAGGTCACTATGGATTTCAACCCACCTATGGCAGGCAAGAGTATGCACTTCAAGGGTGAAATCATCGCTGTCAGGGATGCAACTGAGAAGGAACTGAGCGAAGGACTTCACGGAGAATTCCTCCCTGCGGGCGAAGGTCATTGCCACGGAAACTGCGGCGGCTGCCACGGAGGCTGTGGCGGAGGTCACGATCACGGTGAAAGTGAAGGCTGCTGTGGCGGTCACGAGCACGGAGAAAGTGAAGGCTGCTGCGGTAGCCACGAAGGCAAAAAAGGCGGCTGCTGCTGCGGAGAATAAAGGCCATATAGAGGAAAAACTGCGAAAGGATGCATAGCGCCATTGTCATATTAAACTGGAACACAGTGGATTATCTCAGAAGCTTCCTTCCCGGACTGCTCGACAGCGTCAAGGATGCAGATGCTGAGGTAATAGTCGCCGACAGTGCCTCCACCGATTCCTCAATGGCAATGATGCAGAGCGAATTTCCGGCAGTCCGGAGGATAGAGCTCGACAAGAACTACGGATTCACCGGAGGCTACAACAGGGCTCTTGCCGGGATTGACGCAGAGCTCTTCGTCCTGATCAATTCCGACATCGAAGTCACTCCGGGCTGGTTCAAACCGCTTGCCGACTGGATGGAAAACCATCCCGATTGCGGTGCCTGCGCACCGAAACTCCACTCCTGGTACGAGAGGGACAGATTCGAATATGCAGGAGCCGCTGGAGGACGCATTGACCGCTGGGGCTATCCTTTCTGCCGCGGCCGTGTGATGAGCAAACTCGAAAAAGACGAGGGGCAATATGACTCCCCCGCCGATGTTTTCTGGGCGACAGGGGCCTGCCTGATGGTCAGGAGCAGCCTCTGGGAGCAGCTGGGAGGCCTTGACGACAGATTCTTCGCGCATATGGAGGAAATAGACCTGTGCTGGCGAATGCAGCTCGCGGGATGGAGAATAAGCATAGTCCCCGAATCTCTTGTTTACCACATCGGCGGCGGCACATTGCCGAAAAGCTCTCCCTGGAAGCTCAAACTGAACTATAGGAACAATCTGCTGATGCTGGACAACAATCTCGCGAAAAGCTTCGTCGCAGACGGGTTCAGCCCCCGAAAAGCGCTCCGGAAAGCACGCAGGAGCATATTCCTGAGGATGATACTGGATGGTGGCTCGGCCCTGGTGTACCTTCTGACGGGCAAGGTAAGTTCCTTCAAGGCAGTTATTGAGGCTCATCGCGAGTTCAAGCGATTGCGCAGAGGAAGCGATGCCGCACAGCTGGCGAACTGGGCGGAGCAATTGCCGGCCGGAGGAATCAGAATCGAGGGACGCTACTCCGGCAGTATGATACTCGCATCGATACTGAAAGGAAATGATGTTTTCAACTATTTGGAGAAAAGACAATGAAAATCGTAATAGAAGGAGCAGGTGAGGTTGGTTCACACCTTGCCAGGATACTCAGCCGGGAGGCAAACGAAATAAGCATCATCGACATTGACCAAAAAAGGCTCGACAAACTGTCGGCCGACACTGACGTCATCACTGTTCAAGGTACACCTTCCTCCATCAAGGTACTCAAGAAAGCGGGGGTACCGGATGCAGACCTTTTCATTGCCGTAAACCCCAGCGTCCCCCAGGATGTCAATATAGTCAGCGCTATACTGGCGAAGAAGCTCGGAGCCAAGAAAGCCTCTGTACGTCTCGAAAACGAAGAATACCTCTCACCAGAGAACAAATTGATATTCAAGGAGATGGGGGTGGACTTCATGTTCTTTCCCGAGAAAATTGCCGCCGACGAAATCGCTGCGCTGCTGAGAAATTCCTCCAGCACGGACTCAATGGACTTCGCGCACGGAAAACTCCAGGTGGCGGTATTCAAGCTCGACGAATCGTCCCCTTTGCTGGATATGAAACTCGGTGAGTTCGTGAAGCAGACCTCCAGTGAAGCCCTGCAGTTCAGAATCATCGCAATATCCAGAGGCGACCATACCATTATCCCTAAGGTCGATACCAGCTTCCAGTTCCAGGATATGGTCTTCGTCATTGCCAAACGCGAGGGTATGCCTCTGCTTATGAAGTACTTCGGCAAGACGAAGGTGGACATAGACAAGATAATGATATACGGTGGAGGCGTGATGGCCGAACAGGTCACGAAAGTCCTTGCCAGACAGGTATCCTTCATCAAAATACTCGAGAACGACAAGCAGAGATGTCTCGAGCTCAGCGAGATATTGCCATCGAACGTGACTGTAGTGCACGGAGACGGCAGAAAAAGTGACATACTCTCCGAAGAGAACATACGCAGTTTCGATGCCTTCATAGGACTTACGGGCAGCGACGAGGCCAATGTTCTCGCCTGCGTTGTAGCCAAGAAATTCGGAATAGAAAGGACCATAGCCGAAGTGGAGAACGTCGAGTACATCAGAGTGGCCGAAGATATGGGAGTGGACAGCGTCATCAACAAGAAACTGCTCACTGCCGCGCGCATCTTCAAGTTCACACTCAGCGGTAAGGCCCGCTTTGTGAAATATATGTCCGGAACCAAAGCCGAAGTGCTCGAATACACTGTTCCGCCCGGAGCAGCCATCACAAAATGCACTCTCAAGGATATGTCCTTCCCACGCAATGCCATCATAGGCGGTTATATCAGGGGCAGCGAAACCTACATTGCAGTAGGAGACAGTTTGATAGAGCCATATGACAGAGTGGCCGTTTTTGCTATGCCTGAGGCAGTCAAGGAAGTGGACAGATTCTTCAAATAAAGCAGAGGAGCGATGGCATCATATTTACAGGTAAGCAACATCTCGAAATCATATGGACCGAAAATTCTCTTCGAGAACATAGGATTCAACATAAATGAAGGCGACAAGATTGCCCTGATTGCCCCAAACGGAACGGGAAAAACTTCGCTGATGCGCATACTCGCCGGGAAGGACAAATCCGATTCCGGAGGCAAGATAATGTTTCTCAAGCAGATACGCATTGCCTTTCTGGAACAGGAATACGCCTTCAGTCCCGACAAAAGCATCTTCAATCAGATAGTAGACGACTCTTCAGAGTTTATAGACAGGCTCGATGACGACAACAGGGCCGAGTACGAACGCCGCATTATTCGTATATTGACTGACTTCGGGCTCAGCGGAGAAAAAACTATGTCGTCACTGTCGGGAGGGGAAATAAAGCGCGTGGCCCTGACCAGAATGCTCGCCACCGAAGCTGACTTCTTCATAATGGACGAGCCCACCAACCACCTTGACATCGATGCCATAGAGTATCTTGAAAGTTATCTTTCGCACTCGAGATGCACCCTCTTTATGGTCACTCACGACCGCTATTTCCTTGACCGGGTGTGCAATACGGTAATGGAGCTGGATCACGGAGCTCTCTACACCTACAGAGGCGACTACGAGAACTACCTCGAAAAAAGACAGGAAAGGATTGACAATTACAATGCGGAAACGGACAAGGTCCGCAATGTGCTCCGCCGCGAGCTGGAGTGGATTCACGCCACCCCTTGCGCTCGCTCCGGAAAGGCGAAATACAGAATCAACGCCTTCCACGAGCTGAAGGACAGAGCCGGGCAAGTATATAGCACCAAGCAAATCAGCATTGCACCGGACATCAGCGGCTCAGCCCGTTTGGGCACCAAAATCATCAACTGCAAGGACGTATCCTTCCACTATGAAGGGCAATGCTATCTCTCGCACTTCAGCTACAATTTCCAGAGATTTGAGAAGGTAGGAATAGTCGGTCGCAATGGTGTTGGCAAGAGTACCTTCATCAATCTTCTGACTGGAGGGCTCGAACCGGATTCAGGCATCATCGAAAGAGGCGAATCACTCAAAATCGGCTACTATCACCAGGAAGGAATGAGTTTCGATGAGGACCAGACCGTACTCGAGACTGTCAATGACACCAGGCTTCTGGGGCAATTCCTCTTCCCTCACGATATGCTGAACAACAGGATAGCCAAGCTCTCCGGAGGAGAACGCAGGCGGCTTTACCTGCTGACCATCCTGATGAAACAGCCAAATCTCCTGATTCTCGACGAGCCGACAAATGACCTGGACATAGTCACCTTGAACATTCTTGAAGAGTATCTGAAGGAGTTTGCAGGTTCACTCATAATCGTATCCCACGACAGGCACTTCCTTGACCGACTTGTGGACCATCTCTTCGTCTTCTGCGGAGATGGAATTGTCAAGGATTTTATAGGTGGATACTCCGAATACCGCTCATTCATAAAAGATTACGAAGCTAAACAGAAAAAAGAGGCCGAAGCGGCCAAGAAAAAGGCTCAGGCTGCAGTCCCTCCGAAAGAGGCCCGGAACGGAAATACGGCGGGTGCCTCACCTGCCAAGAGGAAGCTGAGCTGGAAGGAACAGCGCGAGCTCGAACAGCTGGAAAAGGATATAGAGGAACTTGGAAAAGAGAAAAAAGAAATAGAGGAGAAGCTCTCCAGCGGAAGTCTGAGCAATGACGAGTGCACATCGATGGCAATACGCTTCGGAGAAGTAAAGGATCTTCTGGACGAAAAGGAAATGAGATGGCTGGAGCTCTCTGAGCTCTGATGCAATGTCCGGAAATCTCGCTGATTTACTGAAATCAAAGGACAAATCTGCCAAACTGTCAGCAAAAACATATTGGCAGAGTATTTGATTCGGTGGGAAACGACAAAAATGAGAATTATGGCAAATACAGAGAATAAAAATATCGAAGAAAAGGAAAAGGTAGAGACTCCACAGCCTGAAACAAAGTCCGAAACCAAGCCTGAGGCTGCTTCAAAGAAGGAAAACAAGAAGGAGACCAATAAGAAAATCGAAGAGCTCCAGGGCCGGGTGAAGGAACTCGAAACCAAAGTGGACGAAAGCAAAAATGACTATCTCCGACTGATGGCAGAGTTTGAAACCTACAGACGCAGAACAGCTGAAGACAGGCTTAGCCTTGTCAGCAGTGCCTCGGCTGACACCATCAAGGGCTTGCTTCCCGTACTTGATGATTGCGAAAGGGCTATGGCTATACTTGCAGACTCCAGCGATGAAGCTGCCAGGGAGGGTACAGAGCTCATATTCAACAAGTTGATGGCTTTCCTTAAAACAAAGGGCCTAAGCGTCATCGAGGCCAAAGGCGAGAAATTCAATGTAGATTTCCACGAGGCTGTGACACAGTTCCCTGTCGCTGACGAAGCTCAGAAAGGTATGGTTATCGACGTCACACAGACCGGTTACCTTCTGAACGGCAAGGTGCTCAGATACGCCAAGGTCGTTGTCGGCGCATAAAAAGCAGATAGTGAAAAATGGCACAGAAAAGAGACTATTATGAGGTGCTCGGCCTCCAGAAGGGTGCCTCAGCAGATGATATCAAGAGCGCGTACAGAAAGGCCGCGCTCAAATGGCATCCTGACCGCTGGGTAAACGGCACGGATCAGGAAAAGAAAACGGCCGAAGAGAACTTCAAGGAAGCATCAGAGGCATACACAGTCCTCAGCGACCCTGACAAGAAGGCACGTTACGACCAGTTCGGTTTCAGCGGTGTAGAAAACGGAGCTGGCGGATTCGACTTCAACGGAGCCGGATTCAGCAACCTCAATGACATACTGCGCGACCTCTTCGGAGGTGCCGGCTTCGGAGGTTTCGGAGGCTTCGGAGGCTTCAGCGGTTTCGGAGGAGGCAATCAAGGACCCCAGAAGCGCAGCTATCGCGGTCGTGACATCAGAACGAGCGTCGCCTTGACGCTCGAAGAGATTGCCAATGGATGCGAAAAGGATGTCACCATCGAGCGCAGCAGACCTTGCGCAGACTGCGGCGGCCAGGGAACCAAGAACAGCTCAGACATAAAGACCTGCCCTACCTGCAAAGGCCAGGGACAGGTACAGAGTGTTAGCAATTCCCTCTTCGGTAGGACCATCACATACAACACCTGCCCTCAGTGCAACGGAGAAGGACAGATTGTCTCCAATCCTTGCCGCAGCTGCAACGGAAGCGGCCTCGTCCGCAAACGCGAAACCGTGAGGGTCAAGATTCCGGCAGGAGTTGAGAATGGAATGCAGATCAATGTCCGCGGCGAGGGCCACGCTGCCCCACACAACGGTGTCAATGGAGATTTGCTCGTGGTAATCAAGGAAGTGGAGCACCCGGAACTCAAGCGTGACGGCAACAACCTCTTCTACACCAGGATAATCTCCGTAATGGAAGCAATGCTCGGCTGCGAAATATCTGTGCCTTGTCTTGATGGCAATTATAAAGTCAAGCTTGAAGCCGGAACGCAGTCAGGCACCGTCGTAAAGCTCAGGGGCAAAGGACTCCCATCAGTTCAAGGCTACGGAAGCGGCAGAGGTGACCTCTACGTAAAAATACTTGTATGGATTCCTCGCAAGCTGAGCCGTGACGAGCGTAAGGCAATGGAGAAGATGCAGGACAGCAAGTCCTTCACACCTGATCTCAGCAGGGACGACAGGAACCTCTTCGAAAAGGAGAAGAATATCTTCTAAAAGCGATGTGCTTGGAAGAGATTACGGAGGCTGGTCGTCAGGCAGTAAGATTCCACTGTAAATTTTCCTTAAAAAGTTTGCAGTTTTAAATTAAATGCCTACCTTTGCAATCCCAAACGCAACCTCTCACTGTTTTAGGGTAATGATTAAGTGATGTTGCACCAAAAGCTATTTTGAAAAAATGGATTACATTAAGATTGTTGAGCAGGCATTTTCACAGAACAAAGCTGCTTCATATCCAGAGTTCAAGGCCGGTGACACCATCACCGTGACCTACAGAATCAAGGAGGGTGACAAGGAGAGACTTCAGAAGTTCAGAGGCGTTGTTATTCAGATTTGCGGCGCTACTCCTTACACTAGAACCTTCACTATCCGCAAGGTTTCAGGTGGTGTAGGTGTGGAGAGAATCTTCCCTTACGAGCTTCCTTCAATTGAATCTATCGAACTCAACAAGATCGGAAAGGTTCGCAGAGCACGTATCTTCTACCTCAGGAAGCTCGCTGGTAAGAAGGCAAGAATCAAGGAGAAGAAGTTCTCAATCAAGAACGCCGAGTAAAAAATAACAGGACTGTAGTCCTGAAACGGCTCCTTAGCTCAACTGAATAGAGCATTTGACTACGGATCAAAAGGTTACAGGTTTGAATCCTGTAGGAGTCACGAAAACCCCTTTGAGAATATCTCGGAGGGGTTTTTAGTTTAAAATTGTCCCAAAATTATCCCAAAGAATCCGCGAAGATTATTTTCGGACAATCCCCTGCCTTGAAACAACCCTTCGCGAATTACTCCACGGAGGGCGTTCTGAATTTATTGGTCTCTCGACCTACGAATTTGTTTCCGTCCTACTCTGACTCGGTGTAGCTTGCAACTCCAAGCATCTCTCCTGACTTCTCACCGGTGACGGTGTTGACGCAAAAATACTTGACGAACACCTTAGGATCGCCTGTTGAAGGAGCACTATACTTGTCATCAAAAGGTATGCGTGGGGGATAAGTGATTGATACTCGGTAAGATAAGCATTTGTCTATGGGTAAATTTTACCATGGACAATTAACTAAAGCATTGATACACAATGGGTTAGACCCCACGGCCACCTCGCCTCAACCCACACCACCTCGCCTCAACCCACGGCTACCTCATAGCCTTATGACCGGCTTCAGATGGAGCGAAGCGGAACTCTTGCAGAGCCTTCCGACGGGTCCGACAGAAAATTTCTCCGCTGAGCTTATATTTTCGAGAAAAATTCCTACATTGCGAAGAGTTAGCCGGTAGAGAACTAGAACCTGGGCAAGGATTTAGTATCCAAAGCAGATACCGGCAAGAAGTCAAGGACAGATTAGCCGGCAGGAAGCTGAAACAGCTCAGCCTGCTTGAAATGCGATAACTAGTTAGTTGGTAGGATATATGGAAAAACTGAATCTCATCAATGACTTCGTTTGGTCTTACATTATCACTGTAGTGCTTGTCGGCGCTGCGCTCTACTTCACCTTCCGTAGTCGCGGTATACAGTTTCGCTATTTCAAGGATGCCATACGCATAATACTCGGAAAGGACAAGAATCCGCACAAGACAATTTATCCGGAGGGAAAGAAGATTGGTTCTTTTCAAGCCTTTGCAGTATCCTTGGCAAGCCGTGTAGGAACAGGAAACCTGGCAGGAGTTGCCTCCGCCATCTTCATTGGCGGTCCGGGAGCTGTATTCTGGATGTGGCTAATGGCCTTTTTCGGTGCTGCCACTGCCTTCTTCGAAGCTTCATTGGCACAGCTCTACAAGAAAAAGGGACAGGATGCCTTTTATGGCGGACCTGCCTACTATATGGAGAGCGGACTTGGTAAGAAGTGGATGGGAGTCGTTTTTTCCGTACTGATGATTCTCTCTTTCGGAATGGCGCAGAACATTGTTCAGTCTCAAACCATCGTATCGGCTCTCTCTGACACCTTCAATGTCAGCGCATTGCCTCTCGCCATCGGACTGGCTGTTCTGCTTTTCATCATTGTGGTCGGAGGCGTCACTCGCATCTCGCTGATAGTCAGCTACATTGTCCCATTTATGGCCATAGGATACATCCTTCTTGCCCTGGTCGTCATCGCAATGAACATCACAGCTGTTCCCGGCGTGATTGCCCTCATTTTCAAGAGCGCTTTCGGCATAAGGCAGATTGGAGGAGGTATGATTGGCGCGGCCATCCTTCAGGGTGTCAAGCGCGGACTGTTCTCGAACGAAGCTGGCGAAGGTTCCACTCCGAACGCAGCAGCGATTGCCGACACCTCGCATCCTGTGAAACAGGGACTCGTACAGGCGCTCGGCGTTTTCATTGACACCATCGTCATTTGCTCGTGCACAGCCTTCATCATCCTCCTCTCCGGGCAGCTTGGCAATGGCGAGGATGGCATCATACTCACGAGCCACAGCCTAGAATCGCAGATCGGCATTGCCGGCAAATATTTCATCACCGCAGCCATCTTCCTCTTCGCGTTCAGCACCGTCATTGCCAATTACTATTATGGAGAAACGAACATCCGCTACCTTTTCTCGCACAAGGCACGGAAAATCGAGAATGCCGCGGTCGGAATCTACAGATGCATCACCTTTGCAATGATGATACTCGGCGCTTTCCTCACCTTGCAGACGGCCTGGGCATTTGTCGACCTTTCGATGGGTTTCCTCACTCTTGTCAATGTCAGTGCCCTGATCCTCCTCAGCAGCAAGGGTTTCAAGCTGATTGCGGATTACAGAAAACAGCGCAATGAAGGCATCAAGGACCCGGTTTTCGATAAGCGCAAGGTCTTCGCAGAGGAAGCAGACAGCCTTGAGGGTTGGGAGTGAAAGCTCGCAGAAGCGCCAATTAATAATTGAAAATAAAGACCAGAACATATGAAGAAAAGCATTTTCATCATTTTGAGCGGCATCATTGCCCTTGCCTATGGCAATGATGCCTTCGCACAGAGACAGCAGCAGTCCCCTTACGGGCCGGCACTCAGCGCCTATTACAACTCCATCGACGCGGGCGCTGGGCTTGAGGAAGGCCGCGGACAGCAGGAAACACGCAGACCGCTAATCGGAGTCAGTGTCAGCAGCAGTATGAAAGCCACCTGCACCAAGAGCATTGAACTCGCAGGAGGAATTCCGCTCATCATACCCGTAAGCGAGGACATCAGCACTATGGAAGCACTGCTCTATATGCTTGACGGAGTGATGTTCAGCGGCGGTGAGGATATCAATCCATCCTGGTACGAAGAGGAAAAGAGCGAAAAATGCGGAAGCATCAACGATAAGCGTGACTACTACGAACTGATGCTTTTCAAGATGGCAATGGATCGCAATATCCCTATACTCGGAGTGTGCCGCGGCCTCCAGATGGTGAATGTCGCGATGGGAGGAAGCCTCATTCAGGACATCCCGAGCGAGCACCCGTCAGAAATCAAGCACGGTGTATATGACAATTCCCTCGTACCCGCCCACGATATCAGGATTGAGGGCAATTCGCTTCTTGCAGACATACTCGGGCGTACGGAACTGGGAGTCAACAGCCGTCACCATCAGGGTATAGACAGGCTGGCAAAAGGCCTGAAGGCCACAGCCTGGAGCCCGGACGGCATCATTGAGGCAGTGGAGGCTTATCCAGCAAGACAGATTATGGCAGTGCAATTCCATCCAGAACTCAATACTGCCGCAGGTGACACCGTGCAGCTGAAGATTTTCAAGCACTTTGTCTCACAGGCCAGCCTCTTCGCACGAGCAAAGGATATACACTCCAGGATAATCTCAGTTGACACCCATTGCGACACTCCGCTCGGCTTCAGCAGAGGAGGCAGTCTCGGGGCAAGGTCGCACCAGCAGGTCAGCATCCCGAAGATGAGGGAAGGCTATCTCGATGCGCAATATCTCGCAGCCTTCCTCTCGCAAAGGGATGAAGACGGAGAATCGCTCGCCAAGGCAGCCGCCAGCTGCGAAAGCATCATTGCCTCTATTCATCAGCAGATTGAGGGCAATGCCGATGCCTGCGGATTGGCAGTGACAATGGAGGATGCGCTGAAACTCAAGGCCGAAGGCAAGAAAGCCTTCTTCATCGGAATCGAGAACGGTTACGGCCTCGGAGGAGATTTGCGCAACATCAAGAAATTCAGAGACTTGGGCGTAGGATACATCACCCTTTGCCATAGCTATGACAATATGATCTGCCACAGCTCCACACGTACGGAGGACGAAAATCTCGGACTGACGGAATTCGGCAGAAAGGTGGTTAAGGAGATGAACAGGCTCGGGGTTTTGATTGACCTGAGTCACGCCAGCAGGGGCACATTCTATGACGTTATGAAATACAGCAAACTCCCGGTCATCTGCTCTCACAGCGGTGCAAAGGATGTTTACTCGCACGACAGGAACCTTGACGACGAACAGCTAAGGGCACTTAAGGCCAACGGAGGAGTCATCCAGGTCTGCATCTTCAGCGGATATCTCAGCGGTGACCCTGCAGGAGCTGATATCGACGACCTGATAGAACACATAGAGCATTGCATAAAAGTAGCCGGAATAGACCACGTAGGAATAGGCTCGGACTTCGACGGCGGTGGCGGAATCATTGGAGTTGAAGGCAGCAACAATATGATACGCATCACAGAAAAGCTGTTGGAGAAAGGATACAGCGAAGAGGAACTCGCCAAAATATGGGGAGGCAATTTCTTCAGGGTCCTGGCTCAGAATCAGGCCGCGGCCAGGAAATGAGCCGAACATAAACTCGGCAAGATTATTGCATAGCGCAGAAACTTGAACCTAACTAATACTCGGATGGGCAAGAAAAAGAAAGTAATACGCAATCTCATAATACTGAAATTTTTGACTTCATTGGCTATGATTCTGGGCTCGCTTCTATTCTGCAGCAACGAAGCACGCGCGACTGAACGTTCCAAATCGGATATGCATTTTACTGATACGCTCAGAAGTCCGAACAAGCAGGAACAGTTTTTAAAGGCCATAGAACTTGCTCCTGAAATCTGGATTTACAGCAAGATTGAATGGAAGGACAGCAGCACTGTCACCATACACGATATGAAGTTCAACAAATCCCTGCAGAACACGCTTCAGGCTGATATCGTGGCTTCTGACGCCAAGTTATCCAAGAACCTGAGACGTATCTACAAGGTCACCAAGCCACTGAATCCTACCTGCGACCTGACGGTCAGCTACCACAGGGTGCCCGCGGGAATTGCGGTCAGTTACGACATAAGAGACATACGGATTTTCACAGGGAAATGACATCGGACACAGCTACAGATTCAAACTGTAGCTGTGTTTTATTTCGTTCATTACGAATGTGGACTGAATGCTTCCTATTGAATCGACAGTACCCAGGACATTGATTACAAACTCATTGTAAACCTTCATATTCGGAGCGTTTATTTTCAGGATATAGTCAAACTCGCCTGAAACATTGTAGCACTCCCTGACCTGAGGGATATCCTTGATGACATTCACGAAATTGTTCGCCACATCCCTGCTCATTTGCTTCAGCTTGACTGAGCAGAAAACCTCAAAACCGAGATTCAGCTTCTCCGCATCCAGAATCGCCACATATTTCTTTATATACCCTGCCTTTTCCAGTTTCTTCAGTCTTTCGAAAACAGGAGTCGTGGACAGATTGACCCTCGCAGCAAGTTCCTTGGTAGTAAGGCGTGCATCTTCCTGAAGAGTTCTCAGGATATTGAGGTCATATTCATCAAGAGTGAGTTGGGATATAGCCATTCCAAAATTAGGGTTAAGTTTAGAATAATATTCTACTTCAAAAGTAAAAATTATCACTTTTAACCACGAAAATAGCTTCTTTTTCCAAATAAACAAAAGAATGATGGGGATTTCACCCTTTATATTAAATTTGCAGTCCGATTTTTAAAGAAATGATAGAAAAAAGACTTCATATTGCTTCATTTAACTTCGAAGCCGGCGGACATATTGACGGCATAGATGTCACTTACCACGTTTCAAAGGAGAGCTACGCTCCCGGTGACAAAGTAATCTGGATATGCCACGCCCTCACAGCCAACAGCGACCCTGAGGACTGGTGGCCGCAGCTCGTCGGCCCCGGCAAGTTTTTCGATACCGAAAAGTATTTTATAGCCTGCGTCAATATGCTCTGCTCCCCTTACGGCTCGAGCTCCCCTGCCTCAATTGACCCGGAAAGCGGAAAACCGTATTTCTTCAACTTCCCTGCAACCACGGTAAGGGATATGATCAAAGCGAGCATTGCCGTAAGAAAAGCACTGGGAGTAGAGAGCATCGACCTGCTCATCGGCTGCTCGATAGGAGGATTCCAGGCTATCGAGTGGGCTGTCGAAGAACCGGAATTATTCAAGAATGTAGCCTTCGTAGCCACAGCTCCGCGCATTTCTCCTTGGCTTTCGGCTATGGCAGAAGCACAGAGAATGGCCCTCGAGGCTGACCCGAGTTTCCGCGCCTGCGAGGACATACACGGCGGAGAGACCGGTCTCAAATGCGCCCGTGCACAGGCCCTGATTACCTACCGCTGTCACGAAGGCTACGGCCTGACCCAGGCGGAGGCTGACCCCGATACTCTCTTTGCCGGCAGGGCGGCTTCCTACGAAAGATACCAGGGAGAGAAACTCGTGAAAAGAAACTTTGATGCCTATTCATATAAATATCTCTGTGACGCCCTTGACAGCCACAACGTGGGCAGAGGACGCGGTGGAGTGGATTCGGCCCTAGCATCCATCAAGGCGCACGCAATAGTAGTGGCTGTGGACACCGATCTCATCTTCACCCCTCAGGAAAGCGAGACCTGGCGCAATGCCATACCTGATATGGAATACCACCTTATCCATTCAAGCTTCGGCCACGACGGATTCCTGCTTGAAAATGAACAATTGATTAAAATAATAGAACCTGTACTATGCAAGTATTGAAGTTCGGAGGCACATCAGTAAGGTCCTCGGAAGCCATCAAAAGAGTGATAGATATCGTCAGCAATGCCCTGAACAAGGACAGAACTGTCGTAGTCTGCTCAGCCATAAGCAAATGCACAGATACCCTCATTGAAGTAGGCAAGAGAGCCTCAGAGAGGGACTTAAGCTACAAAGAACTTATCGACGCCCTTCAGGAGCGCCACCGCCAGATTATTGCAGAAGCATTGAGGCCTGAGTATCAGGACAATGCTCACAAAACCCTGGATGCCCTATTCGAATCCCTGAACAGCATTGCCAATGGTGTATATCTCCTCGGGGAGCTCAGCCCTGCGAGCATGAACGCCATTGTCAGCCACGGAGAGCTGATGTCCACCAAGATTATTTCAGCAGCCTTCGCTTCTGCAGCGATTGACAACCGCTGGATAGACTCCCGCGAAGTGGTAAAGACCGATGACAATGGCAGTGTGGACGTGGCCCTGACCAATGCCAACATTGCCTCAACCCTTGGCAAATACCCTCACAGCTCGCTCTTCATCGTCCCCGGCTTCATTGCCTCTGACCTCAAAGGCAGGACGACGACCCTCGGCCGCGGCGGCTCCGACTACACTGCATCCATCTTCGCAGTGGCTCTCAAGGCCCGCGAAGTTCAAATATGGACTGATGTACCGGGAATGATGACCACCAATCCGAAGGTAGTGCCTACAGCCAAAACCATCAGGAATATCTCATACAGAGCTGCCCTGGAGCTTTCTCACTTCGGTGCCAAGGTTATCTATCCTCCTACCATTCAGCCTGTTGTGGCAGAGGGTATTCCTATTTATGTAAAGGACACCTTCCATCCTGAAGAGGCAGGAACCCTTATCGAGAAGAATCCGCCGCGCCAGCAGTACGATATGATAGGCATATCCAACTCCGACAATATTGCCCTCATCAGGCTTGAAGGCAGCGGTATGGTCGGTGTTCCGGGCTTCTCATCCCGACTTTTCGACACTCTGAGCCGCAACGGCATCAACATCATACTCATCACCCAGGCCTCATCCGTGCACACTATGTGCATTGCCATATCCGAAAAGGATGCACCGAAGGCAAAGGCAGCGGCCGACGATTGCTTCGCATATGAGATTTCCATCGGCAAGCTGAATCCGCTGAAGGTCGAGACCGGCTTCTCCATTGTCTGCCTGGTGGGCGATGACGTTTTGGAGCACAGCGGCGCTACCGGACGTATGCTTGCAGCACTCGGCGCACACGGCATCCCTGTCCGCGCGACCGCCCAGGGTTCATCGGAGCGCAATATCTCCGTAATCATCCCTTCCGACAAGGTCAATGACGCCATCAAGCACATACATTACGAGTTCTTCGACAAGTCCACCATCCAGCAAGTGAACCTCTTCATCGCGGGCTACGGCACCATCGGCAAGGAACTCGTCAAGATCATTGCCGCCAACAGGGAGGCAATCTGCAAGCGCACGAACAAGAATATCCACATCTGCGGACTCGCGAACAGCCGCAAGTATATCATTGATACTGAAGGCTTTGACCCGAACAGCGCAGCAGAGCTCATGGAGAACGGCACCAGCGCGGAAGCCGATTCATACTTCGAGGCCATGGCCAATCTCTCGTTGGAGAACTCCATCTTCGTGGACTGCACCGCCAGCCCTGATATGGGCTTCAAATATATGACACTCATCCAGGAAGGATACTCCATCGTTGCCTGCAACAAAATTCCTTTCTCGGGGGCTTTCAACCGTTTCGACTCACTCATCAAGGCAGCCCAGGTTGCCGGTGTCAATCTTCGCTTTGAAACCACTGTCGGAGCAGCTCTCCCTATCATCCACACCATCAACCGCTGCATCAATTGCGGCGACGCGATTCACAAGGTGGAGGCTGTGCTTTCAGGAACGCTGAGCTATCTCTTCGACAAATATGACGGAGGAGATTTCAAGGCTCTCATAGCTGAGGCAAAGGCCAAGGGCTATACCGAGCCGGATCCTTCCATCGACCTCAGCGGCCGTGACGTACTGCGCAAGCTATTGATAATCAGCCGACTTGCAGGCATTCCTCTGGAAGAATCAGATGTAAGGCTCACTCCTGTCCCATCTGAGGAGGAGGTAAAGAGACTCTATGACGAGGCCAAGGCCGAGAACAAGAAACTCAAGTATGTAGCTACCATTGATGCAGACGGCAGGGCCGAGATAGGCATCAAAGCCATAGGTCCTGACAATGCTCTCTACGGCTTGAAGGGAACGGACAATGCCGCCCTCATAACCACAGACGACTACCCTTCTCCTATGGTAATTCAGGGGGCAGGAGCAGGAGCCAGACAAACCGCCGGAGGCATTCTGAACGACATCCTGACATAGTTCGGAAAGATTTAAAAAAAAATTAAAAATTCCTTTGACTTTTTGTTTCATTATCCTATCTTTGGCAAAGAAAAATTAGTTAGTAATGTTTCACACTTCCCTTATTATCGTCATTTCTGTGCTGGTCCTTTTGGTCATTCAATAGGAACAGGAGGAAGACTTGCGGATATGTGATAAAAAATATAAAATGCAGCCCTTCTCCGAGAAATCAACGAGAAGGGTTTTTTTTCGCCCTATTTATGAAGAACAAGTTGAGAAGTTCAGTAACCACTGAAGGCAGAAGAATGGCAGGGGCCCGAGCCCTTTGGATTGCCGACGGCATGAAGAAGGAACAGATGGGCAAACCTATCATCGCCATCGCCAACTCCTTCACCCAATTTGTCCCCGGCCACACACATCTTCACGAGGCCGGACAGATTGTCAAGCAGGAAATAGAAAGGCTCGGCTGTTTTGCCGCTGAGTTCAACACCATCGCTGTCGACGACGGTATCGCTATGGGACACGACGGAATGCTTTATTCCCTCCCTTCGCGCGATATCATTGCCGACAGTGTTGAATATATGTGCAACGCCCACAAGGCAGACGCTCTTGTCTGCATCAGCAACTGCGACAAGATTACTCCGGGTATGCTGATTGCCGCAATGAGACTGAACATCCCTGCCATCTTCGTTTCCGGAGGTCCAATGGAAGCAGGAGTATTGGGAAGGGCGAAGCTTGACCTCATCGACGCGATGGTCAAGAGCGCTGACGCTTCGGTCAGCGACGATGAAGTGGCTGAAATCGAAGCCCACGCCTGCCCTACCTGCGGAAGCTGCTCGGGAATGTTCACCGCCAACTCGATGAATTGCCTTACTGAGGCCATAGGACTGGCCCTTCCGGGCAATGGCAGCGTGCTCGCTACACACGTGAACAGGAGAAGACTCTTCGAGCTGGCAGCAAGGCAGATAGTCAAGAACACCTACGCATATTATGAGGACGGCGACGAAAGCGTACTCCCTAAGAGCATTGCCACACGCCAGGCCTTCCTCAATGCTATGTCCCTTGATATTGCAATGGGAGGCTCGACCAATACCGTGCTCCACCTTCTCGCAGTGGCCAACGAAGCCGGCGTTGATTTCAGGATGGCGGACATCGACGCGCTCTCGAGAAAGGTCCCTTGCATCTGCAAAGTGGCTCCGAACACCCAGAAATTCCACATCGAGGACGTCAACCGCGCCGGCGGCATAGTCGGCATAATGGAGCAGCTCTCGAAGGCAGGGCTTGTCGATACCTCACTCAAGAGAGTGGACGGAATGACTCTGGCTGAGGAGATTGCGGCATACAGCATCGTCTCGGGAGAACCTTCAGACGAGGCCCGCAACATCTACAGCAGTGCCCCTGCAGGAAGGTACAACATACAGCTTGGCTCGCAGGACAGCCGCTACGATGTCCTTGACACCGACCGCTGCGAAGGTTGCATCAGGGATATTGCGCACGCTTACTCGAAGGACGGCGGTCTTGGAGTGCTTTTCGGTAACATTGCCCTCGACGGCTGCGTCATCAAGACTGCGGGCGTTGACGAGAGCATATGGAAATTCTCCGGTCCTGCCAAGGTCTTCGACTCTCAGGAAGCCGCTTGCGAGGGCATACTCGGCGGCAAGGTCGTTAGCGGAGATGTCGTGGTCATCACCTACGAAGGCCCTAAGGGAGGTCCCGGTATGCAGGAAATGCTCTACCCTACCTCCTACATCAAATCTATGCATCTCGGCAAGGAATGCGCCCTCATCACCGACGGAAGATTCAGCGGCGGCACCTCCGGCCTCAGCATAGGCCACATCTCGCCTGAAGCTGCTGCCGGTGGCAATATCGGCCTTGTTCGCGACGGCGACATCATTGACATAGACATCCCTGCGAGAAGCATCAGCGTACGCCTCAGCGAGGAAGAACTCGCCTCAAGACGCTCAGATGAGGTAGCCAGAGGCAAGAAAGCCTTCACGCCGCCGTTCAGGCAGAGGACAGTATCAAAAGCTCTCAAGGCCTACGCCGCAATGGTAAGTTCGGCTGACAAGGGGGCAGTGAGAATCATTGAAGATTAACCTGACAGCAGGCTCGGGCCTGCGGCAATAGATAAAGAATCAATAATGGAGACCAAACAGATGAAAGGAGCGGACATACTCCTCCAAGCGCTTATCGACGAAGGCGTAGATACCATCTTCGGCTACCCTGGAGGTCAGATAATGCCCGTATATGACAGGCTCTACGATTACACCGACAGACTCAGGCACATACTCGTAAGACACGAGCAGGGAGCCATACACGCAGCTCAGGGTTTCGCCAGAGCCAAAGCTTTCCCGGGAGTCGTAATGGTCACTTCTGGACCTGGAGCCACCAATGTAGTGACAGGCATCGCAGATGCTATGATAGACTCAACTCCAGTAGTCGTGATTGCCGGACAGGTCGGCACTAACCTCCTTGGCACCGACGCCTTCCAGGAGACTGACGTATTGGGTCTTACCGGGCCTATCACCAAGTGGAACTATCAGATCCGCAGGCCTGAGGACATCACCTGGGCTGTAGCGAGAGCCTTTTACATCGCCAACACCGGACGTCCGGGACCAGTTGTCCTCGACCTTACCAAGGACGCCCAGGTCGGGATGGCAGAGTACAAGCACGAAAAATGCAGCTTCATCCGAAGCTATAACCCATATCCCGAGGTATCAGATGAGACCATAATGAAGGCTGCCAGGATGATCAATGACTCCGAAAAACCTTTCCTTGTTTTCGGTCAGGGAGTGGTGCTCGGAGGAGCAGAGGCTGAACTTAAGGCCCTAATCGAGAAAGCAGATATCCCTTCAGGATCTACACTCTTGGGACTTAGTGCAATACCTTCTGACACAATGCAATACGTCGGTATGGTGGGTATGCACGGAAACATTGCCGCTAATGTTATGACACAGCAGTGCGACCTTCTCATAGCGGTAGGAATGAGGTTCGACGACAGAGTTACAGGCAAGACTTCGGAATACGCCAAGCAGGCGAAAATCATACACATAGACATCGATGAAGCCGAGATTGACAAAATTGTAAAGACCGACCTCGGCATTATCGGAGACGCCAAGAACGTTCTTCCTCGAATACTGGAGCATGTTGAGCCGAAGAAACACGGAGAATGGAGGACTGTAGCCAAGATGTGCAATGCCGTCGAGAACAACAGGGTCATCAGGCCTGAAGTCCACCCTGAAGAAGGCTATCTGAATATGGGAGAGGTGGTCAACAAGGTTTCAGAACTTTCGGGCCATTCAGCCATCATCGTCACTGACGTAGGACAGAACCAGATGATAGGAGCAAGATACTCACGTTTCACCAGGAGCCGCAGTATGATTACCTCAGGAGGTCTTGGTACTATGGGCTTCGGACTCCCTGCAGCGATAGGAGCCAAGATAGGTGCCCCGGACAGAACGGTATGCCTCTTCGTCGGCGACGGAGGACTGCAGATGACCATACAGGAACTCGGCACCATACTTCAGGAAGGCACAGGAGTCAAGATTGTGCTTTTGAACAACAACTGGCTTGGAAACGTACGTATGTGGCAGGAGCTCTTCTATAACAAGCGCTACTCATTCACAAGTATGATAAATCCTGATTATCAGCAGATTGCAAGCGCATATGGAATCAAATACCGCGCTGTCAGGGAAAGAGCCGAACTCGAGGATGCCATCAACGAGATGCTTGCTGACGACGAGGCCTTCATCCTGAATGCAGAAGTGAAGGAAATGGGAATGGTATTCCCTATGGTTCCTCCAGGAGCCAGTGTGGACAAGATTATGTTGAACGACAAAGACTGGTTTGACTATGGAGAATAATAACAACTTATACGAAATCACGGTGTATTCGGAAAATCAGGTCGGACTTTTGAGTACCATAGCCGGTATCTTCACCAGACGAAGCCTCAACATCGAATCACTCAGAGTCTTCCCTTCGGAGATCAAAGGCATACACAAGTTCTCCATCAAGACCAGGGCTGCTGAGGAGCAGGTAATCCAGGTAGTGAAGCAGGTCGAGAAGAAGGTGGACGTAATCAAGGCCTTCTACTATGTCGAAGAAGAGCGCCATGACAAGGAACTCGATGCAGTAGAGGCACTTATAAATGAAAGGATGAACAAACAAAACAAATAAAAAGATAAACAATATGGCAGTAATGAACTTTGGCGGTGTGCAGGAAAATGTAATCACCCGCGACGAATTCACACTCGAAAAAGCAAGAGAAGTGCTTAAGGACGAAACTATCGCAGTCATCGGTTACGGTGTACAGGGCCCTGGCCAGTCGCTCAACCTTCGTGACAACGGTTTCAATGTAATCGTAGGACAGCGTGCCGGCAAGACCTTCGAAAAGGCCGTATCTGACGGATGGGTTCCAGGCCAGACCCTCTTCAGCATCGAAGAGGCCTGCGAGAAGGCCAGCATCATCATGTGCCTCCTTTCAGACGCAGCAGTAATGTCAGTATGGCCTAAGATGAAGCAGTACCTTACCCCTGGCAAGGCCCTCTACTTCTCTCACGGTTTCGCCATTACCTGGAATGACCGCACAGGCTGTGTTCCTCCAAGCGACATCGATGTCATTATGGTAGCTCCTAAGGGCTCAGGCACCTCACTCCGTACAATGTTCCTCGAGGGACGCGGACTGAACTCTTCATACGCTATCTATCAGGATTATACAGGAAAGGCTTTCGACCGCACAATTGCCCTCGGAATAGGTATCGGTTCAGGATACCTCTTCGAGACCACATTCCAGCGCGAGGCTACATCAGACCTCACAGGCGAGCGCGGTTCACTTATGGGAGCCATCCAGGGTCTCCTCCTCGCTCAGTATGAAGTGCTCCGTGAGAACGGGCACACCCCAAGCGAGGCTTTCAACGAGACAGTGGAGGAACTCACCCAGTCACTTATGCCTCTCTTTGCAGCCAAGGGTATGGATTGGATGTATGCAAACTGCTCTACCACCGCACAGCGTGGAGCCCTCGACTGGATGGGACCTTTCCACGATGCCATCAAGCCTGTAATGCAGAAACTCTATAACTCTGTAAAGTGCGGAAACGAGGCTCAAATCTCTATTGACGCCAACTCCAAGCCTGACTACCGCGTAGGTCTTGAAGCTGAACTCAAGGCTCTCCGCGAAAGCGAAATGTGGCAGACAGCCGTTACAGTACGCCAGCTCCGCCCTGAAAATCAGAACAAGTAATCACCACTGAGCAATCCATTTGATGGACAACAAAGTATATATTTTCGATACCACACTCCGCGACGGGGAACAAGTCCCTGGATGCCAGCTCAATACCATTGAGAAAATTCAGGTGGCCAAGTCCCTTGAGGAGCTTGGCGTGGATGTCATCGAAGCCGGTTTCCCTATCTCCAGCCCCGGCGATTTCAACTCCGTTGTTGAAATATCCAAGGCTGTCACCTGGCCTACCATCTGCGCACTCACCCGCGCTGTCCAGAAGGACATTGACGTAGCGGTTGAAGCGCTGAAATACGCCAAGAACAAGAGAATTCACACCGGAATCGGTACTTCCGACTCACATATCAAGTACAAATTCAACTCCACCCGCGAAGAGATCATCGAACGTGCTGTCAAGGCAGTTAAATATGCCAAGCAGTATGTAGAGGACGTGGAGTTTTATGCCGAGGATGCGGGAAGAACTGACAATGAATACCTTGCGCGTGTGGTTGAAGCCGTTATCAAGGCGGGCGCCACTGTGGTCAACATCCCTGATACCACCGGTTACTGTCTCCCTTCGGAGTATGGAGAGAAGATCAAGTATCTTATGGAGCACGTTAACGGCATTGACAAGGCCATCATCTCCACCCATTGCCACAATGACCTCGGTATGGCTACTGCCAATACTATGGCTGGTGTAATCAATGGAGCGCGTCAGGTGGAGGTTACCATCAACGGCGTTGGCGAAAGGGCCGGTAACACCTCACTCGAGGAAATCGCGATGATTATCAAGTGCCACAAGGACCTGAATCTCACGACCGGCATCAACACCAGGAAGATATACCCTCTCAGCCGCACGGTCTCCAGCCTGATGAATATGCCTATCCAAGCCAACAAGGCAATAGTAGGCAGAAACGCCTTCGCTCATTCTTCTGGAATACACCAGGACGGAGTGCTGAAGAACGTTTCCACCTACGAAATCATTGACCCTAAGGATATCGGTCTGGATGACAACAACATAGCCCTCACAGCGAGAAGCGGACACGCAGCCCTCAAATTCAGGCTCGAACTGCTCGGCATCAAGCTCAGCCCTGAGAAACTCGACAAGATTTATCAGGATTTTCTGAAGCTTGCTGACAAGAAGAAGGAGGTCAATGACGACGACCTGCTCGTACTTGCCGGCGTGGAGCGCAGCGAGAACAATCACATAAAGCTTGACTATCTGCAGGTTACCAGCGGTGTCGGAGTGCGTCCGGTCGCAAGCGTCGGCATTGACATTGCCGGAGAAAAATTTGAGGCAGCGGCTTCGGGCAATGGCCCTGTGGATGCAGCCATCAAGGCCATCAAGCAGATCATCAGGCGCAATATGACCATCAAGGAATTCACCATCCAGAACATCACCAAGGGTTCCGACGATGTCGGCAAGGTGCATATGCAGGTGGAGACCGAGGGCCACGTATTCTACGGCTTCGGAGCCAATACCGACATTGTAAGCGCCTCAGTAGAAGCATTTATCGACTGTATTAACAAATTCTCGAAATAGTAAGATCGGAATGAACACTCTGTTTGACAAAATCTGGGACAAGCACGTAGTCACTGAAATCGAAGACGGCCCGGTCCAGCTCTACATAGACAGGCTATATTGCCACGAAGTGACCAGTCCCCAGGCTTTTGAAGGTCTGAGGGCAAGGGGCATCAAGTGCCTCAGGCCGGAAAAGGTGGTTTGTATGCCTGACCACAACACCCCAACCCACGACCAGGACAAGCCAATAGAGGACCCTGTGGGAAGGAAGCAGGTGGAGACTCTCGCCGCCAACGCCGCCGAATTCGGCATCAAGCATTTCGCTATGGGCAGCCACGACAACGGAATCATCCACGTAGTGGGACCTGAAAAGGGTCTGTCTCTTCCGGGAATGACCATAGTCTGCGGAGACTCCCACACCTCCACTCACGGAGCAATGGGTGCAGTAGCCTTCGGAATCGGAACCAGCGAAGTGGAGATGGTGCTCGCATCCCAGTGCATACTCCAGCAGAAGCCTAAGAGTATGAGTATCAGGATAGAAGGTGAATTGGGCAAGGGAGTCACCGCCAAGGACATTGCCCTCTATCTAATGATGAAGCTCACCACCAGCGGTGCTACCGGGTATTTCATCGAATACCGAGGCTCTGCCGTCAGATCATTGTCAATGGAAGGACGTCTCACCCTGTGCAACCTCTCTATCGAGATGGGCGCTCGCGGAGGCTTCGTCGCTCCTGACGAGGTAAGCTTCGAGTACATCAAAGGCCGCGAATACGCACCGAAGGGCGAAGACTGGGACAAGGCAGTTCAGTATTGGAAGACACTTAAAAGCGACGACGATGCCGTTTTCGACAAGGAACTCGTCTTCGATGCCGCTGATATCACCCCAATGATAACCTACGGAACCAACCCTGGTATGGGTATGCCTATAGACGGAAGCATTCCTCAGGACGCAGCGAAGAAAGCCCTTGATTATATGGGACTTGAAGCCGGACAGAGTCTGCTTGGAAAGGACATCGACTATGTCTTCCTAGGAGCCTGCACCAATGGCAGAATAGAGGATTTCAGAGCCTTTACTTCGATAGTCCGCGGACACAGAAAGGCCGAGAATGTCACCGCATGGCTCGTTCCCGGCTCGTGGATGGTCTATGACCAGATCAAGGCAGAGGGACTCGACAAGGAGCTGGAGGCAGCAGGATTCCAGATCCGCCAGCCGGGCTGTTCTGCCTGCCTCGCTATGAACGATGATAAGATTCCTGCAGGAAAATACTCAGTATCAACCAGTAACAGAAACTTCGAAGGTCGTCAGGGTCCTGGTTCGAGGACCTTCCTCGCCAGCCCGCTGACCGCTGCCGCCGCTGCCATCACAGGCAAAGTGACGGATCCGAGAAACTTTATGGCATAAGAAAGATGAAACAGAAATTCGACATCATAGAAAGCACTTGTGTCCCCCTCCCTCTGGAGAACGTTGACACAGACCAGATTATCCCTGCGCGCTTCCTTAAAGCCACTACCAGGGAGGAAAGTTTCTTCGGCGAGAACCTCTTCTGCGACTGGAGATATGACAAGGACGGCAAGGCCAAGGAAGACTTTGTTTTCAACCGCTCCCCTTTCAACCGCAAGCCGGCTCCAGGAGTCTGCGAAATCCTCGTAGCAGGCAAGAACTTCGGTTCGGGTTCCAGCCGCGAGCACGCAGCCTGGGCTATTGCAGGATACGGCTTCAAAGTGGTGATTTCCAGCTTCTTCGCTGACATTCACAAGAACAACGAGCTGAATAACTTCGTGCTTCCTGTCGTAGTTTCGGAGGGATTCCTCAGCGAGCTTTTCGCGTCCATTGCCGCAGACCCTCAAAGCAAGGTGAGAGTGGATGTGGGCGCGCAGACGGTGACGAATCTCGCGAGTGGAAGAAGCGAAAGTTTCGAACTCAACGGCTACAAGAAATATTGCCTTATGAATGCTCTTGACGACATCGATTACCTCCTCGAGAAAAAGGCAGCCATCGAAGAATACGAGAAGAGAGTATGATAGAGATAATGGACACCACACTCCGCGACGGAGAGCAGACAGCCGGAGTCTCCTTCAACTCGGAGGAGAAACTTGCCATTGCCAAGCTTCTGATTGACGAACTGAAGGTAGATAGAATCGAGGCGGTATCGGCGCGCGTATCCGAGGGAGAGAAACAGGCCTTCAAGAAAATCTGTTCCTGGGCAGCTGCAAACGGCTGCATTGACAGGATAGAGGCTCTGGGCTTCGTCGATGACGGTGTCTCGATAGAATGGATAGCCGGAGCGGGCGGACGCGTGATGAATCTCCTCTCAAAGGGTTCGCTGAAGCACGTCACCCTACAGCTTAGGAAAAGACCCGAGCAGCATTGGGAGGACATACGAAGAAACGTAGCCCTCGCGAAGGATAGAGGTCTGAAAGTCAATCTCTACCTTGAGGACTGGAGCAATGGAATGAAGGACAGCCCCGACTATGTTTTCGGTATGGTGGAGGCCCTGAAGGACTGCGGAATAGAGCGTTTCATGCTCCCTGACACACTCGGAGTGCTCTACACCGATGAGGCCTTCAGCTTCTGCAAACTGATGGTGGACAAGTATCCGGAGCTTCACTTCGACTTCCACGGGCACAACGATTACGACCTCTCCGTTGCCAATACCGCAGCGGCTGTAAGAGCGGGAATGAAAGGCATACACGTGACCGTAAACGGCCTCGGTGAGCGCACAGGCAATACACCTGTCGCCAGCATAGTGGGAGTACTCAACGACCATCTCAAGGTACAGAACAATATAGACGAAAGCCGCATCACCCACGTCTGCCAGTACGTCGCCAGCATCTCCGGCATCAGAATACCTGCCAACAGACCCATCACGGGCGAGGCGGTCTTCACCCAGAGCGCAGGAGTCCACGCTGACGGAGACTCGAAGGGAAGCCTTTATGTCAATAATCTGCTTCCGGAGCGTTTCGGCAGAGTCAGAAAATATGCCCTGGGCAAGACCAGCGGCAAGGCCAATATCCAGAAAAACCTTGAGGAGCTGGGCATCACCCTCACTCCGGAGCAGGTAAAACTCGTCACCAAGAGGGTTGTGGAACTCGGCGACAAAAAAGAGAATGTCACTACCGAAGATCTGCCTTTCATCATCACAGATGTCCTGAAAGGAGAATTCGCGGCCACTGAAGACAATATCAAAGTTGTGAACTACAGCCTCCAGCTCACCAGGAGCATGAAGCCCGTAGCAACAATCAGAATAAGCATTGACGGCACTGAGTACGAGCAAGTCGCATCCGGAGCCGGCCAGTACGATGCCTTCATGAAGGCCCTATGGAAGGTATATGACAAGCTGGGCAAGCACCACCCCATCCTTACCGACTACTCGGTGAGCATCCCTCCGGGAGGAAAGACAGACGCCCTCGTCCAGACCGTAATCACCTGGGACAATGAAGGCACGGAAATCAAGACCAGAGGCTTGGATGCAGACCAGACTGAAGCGGCGATAAAGGCCACCTTCAAAATGTTGAACCTTATTGAGAAGCTTAAGAATTAACATATTATGAAACTCAAGATTGCAAAATTGCCGGGAGACGGCATAGGTCCTGAAGTGGTTGAACAGGCAGTGAAAGTCGTAGATGCGGTCTGCAGAAAGTTCGGACACGAGGTAGAATACAGTTTCGGCTACGTAGGCGCATGCGCCATTGACAGATACGGGGATGCCTTCCCGGACGAGACCTACAAGACCTGTCTCGAAAGCGATGCAGTACTCTTCGGAGCAGTCGGAGACCCGAAGTATGACAATGACCCTAAAGCGAAGGTTCGCCCTGAGCAGGGACTGCTCGCAATGCGCAAGAAGCTCGGCCTCTACGCCAACCTGCGCCCAGTAGAGACCTTCAAATCCCTTATACACAAAAGCCCTCTCAAGGAAGAGCTTGTGGACGGCGCGGACTTCCTCTGTATGCGCGAGCTCACAGGCGGAATGTATTTCGGAGCCAAGGGACGCGAGGACAATGGTGACACGGCCTACGACACCAACATCTACCACCGCTACGAGGTTGAACGCATACTCAAGCTCTCGTACGAATATGCAATGAAGCGCCGCAAGCATCTCACAGTCGTGGACAAGGCCAATGTACTTGAGTCTTCACGCCTTTGGAGGCAGGTCGCTCAGGAAATGGCGCCTCAATACCCTGAGGTCACCACAGACTATATGTATGTGGACAATGCGGCAATGAAACTCATCACAGGGCCGAAGTTCTTCGACGTCATAGTCACCGAGAACACCTTCGGAGACATACTCACTGACGAGGCCAGCTGCGTTTCCGGCTCGATGGGACTTCTGGCTTCCGCTTCAATCGGAGAGCACACAGGCGTATATGAGCCTATACACGGCTCCTACCCTCAGGCTGCAGGAAAGAACATTGCCAACCCTGTAGCGACCATACTCTCAGCCGCAATGATGTTCGAGTACGCCTTCGGACTGATGGAGGAAGGAAGGGCAATACGCGAGGCTGTGGCGGCATCGATAGAGAAAGGCATAGTCACCGAAGACCTTGCAGGCAACGGAAAGGCATACAGCACCTCCGAGGTTGGAGACTGGATTGCCGCCAACATTTAGCATTTGCAGGGAACCGTCATTCAGATTTCCTGTAATGCCCCCTTAGTGTCTAAAAAAAATCATCAATAACCTTAAAGAAAATAAACTATGGCAGAATTGGATTGGTCTGATCTTTCTTTCAAATACAGAAAGACCAACGTGATAATCGTCAGCTCTTACAAGGATGGCGAATGGACAGCACCTGTAGCTACACAGGATTTCAATTTTCACTTCAATGCTTTTGCAGGAGTATTCCACTATGCCAATGCCTGCTTCGAGGGGCTCAAGGCCTTCAGAGGCGTTGACGGCAAGGTAAGGCTTTTCCGCCCGGACGAGAACGCAAAGCGCATACGCAGAAGCGGTGCACATCTCGATATGGCCGTACCTTCTGAAGAAATGTTTATCAGTATGTGCAAACAGTGCGTAAGGGAGAACATTGATTTCCTCCCGCCTTATGGCTACGGAGCATCGATGTACATCAGACCCGTGCTGATCGGAATAAATCCTCAGCTGGGCATTGCCTCCAGCACAGAAGTGATTTTCGCCGTAATGTGCTCGCCTGTAGGAACTTACTCAGGAGCAAAGATACTTACTCCGGCTACTGCAGTCATTTCTAGAAATTACGACAGAGCCGCTCCGAACGGAACAGGAGCCTTCAAAATCGCGGCAAACTATGCCACATCGCTCCACCCTTACAACCTCGCCCACAAGCAAGGTTACGGTGAGCTCCTCTTCCTCGACCCTGCAACCAAGACCAAAATCGACGAATTCGGTTCATCCAACTTCCTGGCTATCAAGGACAATACCTACGTGACACCACTCTCCGACTCAGTATTGCCATCGATTACAAACAAGAGCCTCCAGACCGTAGCTGAAGACTTCGGACTCAAGGTAGAGAAGAGGGCAATCCCTGTAGAGGAGCTCTGCGAATTCGATGAGATCAATGCTTGCGGAACAGCAGTGGTCATCACACCTGTCTGCTCAATTGACGACAAGAAGACTCTTGAGTCGGAAAGCGTTGAAAGAAGAATCGAGGTACCTTCGGGAGCTGAATGCGGAGCAATCAGCCGCAAGCTGTATGACCGTATCCGCGGCATACAGGACGGACGCGAGGAGGATACACACAACTGGTGCTGGTATCTCGACTGATAAAGACTTTAAAGAGTAAAATAGAAATACTACAGTATGGAAGAAAGCCGGTCGTAGAACTTTTTCGAGACCGGTATTTCTTTTGTTCCGGCATCAAGCTCCGCAAGTATGACACCTTCCTTGTCCTTGCGGAGTATTTTTACGTGTGCAGGATTGACAATGTATGAACGGTGACTGCGTACCAGACCATAACGGCTTACAAGCTCGTCAATGTTCTTCATAGAGTTCCTGAGTACATATTCCTTCTCAAGACCGGACTCAAGATAATGTATCCTGACATAATTCTCTTCAGCTTCTATGAAAAGTATGGCAGAAGCAGCAATGACCAGCTTCAAACGCTGCTGGCTGTCAGTAAAACGAACCAACGCGTCATTATCCACCTCTACAGGGCGTTTTCCGGCCTCTATCAGCATAAAGACAAGTGTCAGCACCACATATGGAATAATCAGGCACATCAGGCAAATCTGCAGGCAATTCCCAAGTACGTTGAAATATGGAGCAACACGTCTTGAGATCAACCAGATATAAAGTGCGCAGAAGAGTGAGAGCAGAAAGATTTCAGCAAGACAATAGAAGCCGTAACTTATATATGAAATATGCCTCTTCCGCCAGATATAATAGAATGAAAGACGGGATGCGACCATACAGACAAGAATGATGCAGGTACAAATCGTAAGATTGAAAGAAAACAGCTCCCTCCCGGCATCCAGGAAGGTTCTGGCGTCAAAAGGACGGTAAAGCAGAATAAAGGCAATGAAGAATGCCGGCATCATCAAGAAATGCCATATCTGAGTAGAAAACTTTTTGAAAACAGGAGGCAAAAGTTCCATAATGTGACGAAGTTTAGTCACCACAAATATAGTGACTAAAGCAGAAATGATGAAATTTTTGTCACAAATAAGCTGTTTTAGTCACAATTCATCGATTTTCATCACTTTCGTTAGTCACATCTCACATTCATTTTTCCGAGCGTTAAAGTGACAGTAATTTTGCCAACGATAAAAACGGAAACAAAATGAAAAGCATCATAGCATTCGGAGATTCAGTACTCAAAGGAGTCATCATAGATAAGGAAAGAAGTGGCAATGACAGCGTCAGATACACCTGTCTGGAAGACAACTTCACCACTCTCTGCGGAAAGAGACTGGGCTTGGACGTACATAATTACGGAAAGTTCGGCAGCACTGTGGATACTGGCGAAAAGATGATGAAAAGACATCTTGACGCCATCAGCAAAGCAGACTTTACCCTCCTCGAGTACGGCGGAAATGACTGCGACCACAACTGGGAGGAAATCGCTGCTGCTCCAAACGAAGCCCACAAGCCAAAGAACGACCTCAGAACCTTCTCACTTAAGTACAAGGAGCTGATAGATGAGGTATCCAGGCTCGGTTCATCACCGATAATGCTTTCGCTCACACCTTTGGACCCGGAGAGATACTTCAACCATTTCACCGGTTCAATGGACAAAAGGCAGAAAGCGGTGATCAAGGAGTGGCTCGGAGGCACATACGAGACCATCTCAAGCTGGCACGAGATGTACAACCTTCAGGTGTTCAAGCTGGCAATTGCCCTGAAGGTGCCGATAATAGATATTACCTCGGTATTCTTCTCCAAGAAGGACTACAGGGATTATCTCTGCGAGGATGGAATACATCCTAACGAAAATGGCCACAGACTTATAGCTGACGCCATCTGTGACCATTTGAAGACTATTAAACCGGCACGAAGCCTGTTTTCGTTCAGTTTATGATGATATTTGAAATTGAACGCTTATGATAGCAATATTGACCCTATGCGTTATTCTCTTCGAGAGGAAAAGAAAACGTATTACTACTCCATAAGTTTCTTGTATTTGAAGCGTTTCGGCTCATCATTGCCGAGGCGCTTCTTCTTATTCTCCTCGTACTCGGAATAAGAACCCTCGAAGAAATAGACCTGTGAATCTCCCTCGAAGGCAAGAATATGGGTAGCGATACGGTCAAGGAACCAACGGTCGTGGGAAACTACGACAGCACAGCCGGCGAAGTTTTCCAAACCTTCCTCCAAAGCGCGTATAGTGTTCACATCCACATCGTTGGTAGGCTCGTCGAGAAGAATCACATTGCCCTCATCCTTAAGAGTGAGAGCAAGATGGAGTCTGTTCCTCTCACCTCCGGAGAGTATACCGCACTTCTTCTCCTGGTCCGCGCCGCTGAAATTGAAGCGCGAAACATAGCTTCTGGCCGGCATCTCCCTATTGCCCAGCTTCACGAAGTCGGAGTCATTGGCAATGGTCTGATATACAGTCTTTTCCGGGTCGATGCTCTTGTGCTGCTGATCTACATAGGAGAGCTTGACGGTATCTCCGATGACAATCGAACCGCTGTCAGGAGCCTCAAGCCCCATAATGAGGCGGAAGAGAGTGGTCTTGCCGGCTCCGTTAGGGCCTATGACACCCACGATTCCTGCAGGCGGAAGCACGAAGTCAAGATTCTCGAAAAGGAGCTTGTCGCCGTAAGCCTTTGACACATTGTGGAATTCGATGACCTGATTGCCAAGACGTGGTCCGTTCGGGATAAAAATCTCGAGAGCTGCCTCCTTCTCCTTGCTGTCAGCCGAGGCCATCTTCTCGTATGCACCGATACGGGCTTTCTGCTTGGCCTGGCGAGCCTTAGGAGCCATACGCACCCACTCGAGCTCGCGCTCCAGGGCCTTTCTGCGCTTGCTTTCCTGCTTCTCCTCCTGGGCCAGGCGCTTGCTCTTCTGGTCCAGCCAAGAAGAATAATTGCCCTTCCAAGGAATGCCCTCGCCGCGGTCCAGTTCAAGTATCCAGCCGGCCACATTGTCCAAGAAATAACGGTCGTGGGTTACGGCAATGACTGTGCCCTTGTACTGCTGCAGATGGGCTTCGAGCCACTGAATCGATTCGGTGTCAAGATGGTTGGTAGGCTCGTCGAGCAGGAGCACATCAGGCTCGCGGAGCAAAAGGCGGCAAAGCGCGACTCTGCGGCGCTCACCTCCTGAAAGAGTGGCTACCTTCGCATCCACCGGCGGGCACTGAAGAGCATCCATTGCCCTTTCAAGCTTGGAGTCAATCTCCCAGCCGCCGCAATGGTCGATTTTTTCGGTGAGCTCGCCCTGACGCTCAATGAGCGCATTCATCTTGTCAGGATCCTCCATCACCTCAGGGTCGCAGAAGGCGAGATTGATGTCCTCATACTCCTTCAGAAGGTCCATAACTTCCTGCACACCCTCCTGAACCACTTCCAGGACGGTCTTGTCGGGATCCATCTGAGGCTCCTGCTCCAGATAACCGACGGTATAGCCGGGAGCCCAGACCACTTCGCCCTTGTAATACTTCTCGATTCCGGCAATAATCTTCATCAGGGTCGATTTACCCGAACCGTTCAGTCCGACGATTCCGATTTTGGCTCCATAGAAGAAAGAAAGATAAATATCCTTAAGGATTACTTTATTGTTGTGCGGGAGGACCTTGCCCACGCCCGCCATTGAGAAAATGATCTTTTCGTCTGCCATAAATGGTAGTATTTCAATAAGATTTACAAAGATAACACCTAGTTCCAAAAAAAGCCTTACTTTTGCCGAGAAAAAAGAACGAGAAATGGGATACCAAAGATTTGATGAATTCGCCACTCAGTATGACGAATGGTTTATGAACAATGAAAAACTTTTTGAAACCGAGCTCAGACTGGTTGCTGACACCCTTCAGGATGCTGGCAGGATACTGTCAATTGGCTGCGGAAGCGCATTCTTCGAAAAATCCCTCAGAGACGAATACGGAATACAGATAATAAAGGGTATAGAGCCTTCGACCTCTATGGCCGAAATCGCCCGCAAGCGCGGCTTCGAGGTAGAAATAGGAACAGGAGAAGAGGCTGACTACGGCACAGGGCTGTACGACACCGTTCTGTTCAACGGCTGCCCCTGCTATATGAACGACCTTGGTCTGGCATTGAGAAAAGCCTATGCATCTCTCGTTCCAGGAGGACGCATCGTCGTCATCGACGTACCGAAGGAGAGCTCTTTCGGAACTATGTACAATCTGGCAATGACCCTGGGCACCTGGGACCATCCCCTTCTCAACGACACCAAGCCTCAGGACGAATATCCTATCGAGCTCGTAAAGGAAGCCAAGTGGAGAACCACAGCTGACAAGACTGCCGTAATAGAGGAAAACGGCTTTGTGAACATAAGGTACAGACAGACTCTGACCACCCTTCCCCACTATGCCCACCTCGTAGTAGAGGACCCTTCAGACGGCTATGACAGAGGCTCTTACGTAGCCATCATCGCACAAAAGCCTGAATAATGGGACGCTATTTCAGAGAAGCCTGCTGCCCGTCGGCAGAGGCGGCGCGTATCGCAGCGGAAAACGGAGCTTCGAGGGTGGAGCTCTGCGAAAAACTCGAAATAGGAGGTATCACACCCTCTAAAGGGATGATTGAACAGGCCCTGAAAGAGAACCCGGGGCTCTGTGTCAATGTGCTCGTCCGCCCAAGGGGAGGAGACTTCGTTTTCAGCGAAGACGAGATTCAGGCTATGCTTAAGGATATCCGCTTATGCAAGTCATTGGGTGTCAACGGAGTAGTTATTGGAGCCCTGCGCCCTGACGGGAGTGTGGATATGGACTGTATGCGCAGGCTCATTGCGGAAGCCAGACCACTCAGCATCACCTTCCACCGTGCCTTCGACGAATGTTCCGATGTCAGGACCTGTCTCGAAGAGGTGATAGCCCTGGGCTGCGACAGACTCCTGACCTCCGGTCACGAAAAAAATGCCCTCGAAGGAAGGTTCACCATCGCGGAACTGGTCAAACAGGCTGCAGGACGCATAATCATAATGGCGGGCTGCAGAGTCCGTCCTTCGAACATTGACATAATAGCTGAAAGCACTAAGGCTGAGGAATATCACTCCTCTACCCTATTGGGCTGGGAGTGAATACATTGGCGATAAATCACAATGCATTCACCCAGCCGATGGAATTCTTACTGAAGGCGATGGAAAACGGAGCGGAGATCCTCTGCCAATGAAGTATTGTAACCCTGGGTATAATAAACGATGCGGCCGAAACTGTCTCCGACTATGATTACAGGAAGTCTGACTCCCTCAGCCTCAACGCCTTCACGCAGCATCTGGGCCACCTTGCCATCCTTGTCCACGCCATAAATCGCATTCTCCAGTCCCGGAATCTCCAAAGCGGAAGCCGCAGCAGCCTCACTTCTCATAAGCACAAGCGGATGTCCCCAGTCATTGATATCCTGAGCAGCTGCGCCCAACTGCTGAATGGCGTGGTTGGAAGGTTCATCTCCGCTGGTACCGAGCACTCCTACCATAAACCAGCCTCTGCCGGTCGCTGACAAAATACTCTGCTCTGCCTCGGCAGCGGCAGGAAGGAAGAGTTTCTCCGCATCGAAAGAGCCCAAAACCGAAAGCTCGTCATCGGACTTGCGCACTAACATATTCAGCTCAGTCTGAGCAGCTTCCTCTATATTGAATACCTGAGCTCTCGCTAAGACGCCGCCATTTGCCAAGCGTCTACCGGTAGTCAGCAGGTACGGACCCTCATCCATACTGTAAGGCTTCGAGAAGAGGTAATTGAAATCCAAAGGCTCGTACTCATTGAATGAGAGCAATGAACCGTTGGCAAGTGAAGTGAGCGAGAAATGAGTGTAATAAGCAGGAGACTTTATACCCTCGGCCTCATAAGTCAACGCCAGAGTGCCCTGAGGAGCATTTACAGCAGTCTTCACATCATTCCAAACTCCGTTCTCAAGATACTGAATCTTACCAGTAACCTCATCCAGACGTGCCGGGAAGCCCAATGCACGGCAGAGCGCAACAAAGAAAATGTCACGGGAATAATCATCAGCCCTGAGACTCCTCCAGACGAGCAGTGGCGGAATACGCAGACGCTGAGGATTCGATTCATTGTCAATGACAACATTGTCGCACACCCAGTCCCAGACCTCACGAGGACCGCTGAGGCTAAGTCCTTGCCCTATCTCCATCATATATGGCAATAAAGCCTCGTACTCGACGCGCGGCGCATCTATGTTAGGGTCGAAGCTCTCGCCGCAATGGGCGTAGGCGTCTTCGAGCACATCCATAGTCACATCATTCAAATCCTTGACGCTGAGCGAGTTAATAATAGCCTCCGCCAGAGGTGCGGCATCAGCGTGAATAGAGCGGAAAGCGTCAAGGACAGCAGCATTGCCGTGAGGACGGGCATTCCTGATCTCATCCTCGCGGGCAAGTCTTACAGCATTGGCAGCAGTCTGCTCCTCGGTCGCAGTTGAAGGGAGAGCCTGCTCCACCGGAGGATTAATATCGAAATCGAGTACGAACGAATCGCCGAATTTTCGGTCGAGCACCAGCTTCGTCTCAAGCACATTGCCATCGGAAACAGAAGAAGGAGAATTCGCACCGGCGAGAGTCATTCCGAAACTGTCTCCCGAAGTAGCGAGTATCACCAAATCGCCGAGACCGGTATCCAGCGAAGCCTGACCCTTCGAGTCGCTGATATAGCTGGCGACCGTATAGAATTCGGCGTAATTATAAATCTGGAACTTGACGTTCGCGCCGACGACTGGACGGCCCTCTGTATCGAGAACGGTAACGACATTGCGACGCGAAGGAACATAATTCTTGATGACATTGATTTCGGTGTAGCACTGATTCCGCGAGATGACATCCTCGTCTCCGTGATAATCTCCGAACACCCTGGTATGCAATAACATAGCCCTTGACACTGGGGCATTGAACCAGGCCAGGTCGAGCACAGGTTCAGGCTCGCAGGCACCCATAAAATGCCAGTCCCCGTCCACAAAGACCTCTATCCACGCGTGATTGTCATCTGTATGGGCCCAACGCGGGGTATAAACCTGGCGGGCAGGAATACCGGCAGCGCGCATTGCCGCAACTGCGAATACCGACTCCTCACCGCAGCGTCCCAACCCGGCGCGCATAGTCGCGAGAGGAGATGAAGTGCGGGCATCCGAAGGACGATAGGTCACATATTCGTGGCACCAATGGTTGATTTCGATAGCGGCCTCCTCCATTGTCATACCCTCTACCCTCGCGCAAAGCGAATCCGCATAAACGAGGCGGAAATCGTCGAGAAACTCATTGTTCACCCTCAACGGGAGCACGAAATGCCGAAACTCGCGCTCGGGTACATCCCATGCCATACGATCGCGGACCTCCAGCGTCTTCCTGACATTCTCACGCCACCAATCCTCATCGTGGGCAAGGCGGTCGGGCAAGGGCATATACTCATAGAGAAAATCAAGGTAAGCTTTCTCTTTATAATTATCGCTGCAGGAAAAAAGGAGTATCGCTGCAAAGAAGGCAATCAGTATCCGTTTCATAGTCTTAATCGGTAATTGAACACCAAATATATCACATTTTTAGCCTATTTTGTTTATCTTCGCAGCGAAAAAAAAACAAACACCTATCATGAAAAGAATCACAATTCTTCTTGCAGCCGTTGTGACCATATTCAGCGGCTGCTCAAAAACTGAGACCAACCCTATCCTCGAAATCGAAGGAGGCAAGGTTCAGGGCATAGCTTCCGAAACAGAGGGAGTGACAGTTTATCGCGGAATCCCATATGCTGCAGCTCCTGTAGGAGAGCTCAGGTGGAAGGCACCGCAGCCTGTAACAGCCTGGGAAGGCGTCAAGATTGCAGACACCTGGGGAGCACCTTCAATGCAGAACAAGCATAGGCCAGAGGAGGTTTATACCCCTGAATTCTTCTTCGACGGAGATCCGGAGTTCAGCGAGGACTGCCTCTACCTCAATGTTTGGGCTCCGACCAAGACCCTTGGCAAGACTGACACCAAGCTGCCTGTTGCAATGTGGGTTCACGGCGGCGGTTACACTGCCGGCTGGGGCTTCGAGCCTGAAATGGACGGCGAAGCCTGGGCAGAAAGAGGAGTCATCCTTGTTACCATCAACTACCGCCTCGGCATCTTCGGCTTCCTCACCCATCCTTTCCTCAGCGCCGAGAACGAGAACGGTGTCAGTGGCAATTACGGTACCCTCGACCAGGTAGCAGCCCTCAAGTGGGTTTACAACAATATCGCACAGTTCGGCGGAGACCCTGAGAACATCACCATCTTCGGCCAGAGCGCAGGTGCAATGAGCATCAAGAACCTCGTCACCACATCTCTTACCGGCAATATGGTCAAGAAGGCCATCATCCAGAGCGGCGGCGGAATCAGCGGCAGGGCAATCATCGGCGGCGCTGACCTTCAGGCAGGAATGGAGGCCAATAAGGCCATCTTCGACTGGGGCGGCTATGACACCCTCGAGAAGATGCGCGCAGCATCAACAGAGGAAATCTTCACACTTGCATCACGATATGCACAGGAAACCGGCACATATGCACGCCTGACCTCATCGCCTGTAGTGGACGGCTACGTCACCTCAGAAAGCTTTGACGATGCAGCATTGGCAGGTCGCATCAAGGACATCCCTTATATGATCGGCTTCACGATGAATGATATGGGAGCCCTCGGAGCAGGAATAGAGAAGTTCTGCGAGGTACGTGAGGCGGCAGGCAAACCTGCATATGCGTACGAGTTCGCACGTCCTCTTCCGGACAGCGAGGAGAACCCTCATCCGCTTAAGGGAGCCTTCCACTCATCGGAGCTCTGGTACATCTTCCACACTCTCTCAAGAAGTGACAGACCTTTCACCGATGTAGATGATGTACTCTCAAACCAGATGGTGGATGCTTGGACCAACTTCGCAAAGTGTGGTAATCCTAACGGCACAGATGGTGAACAGCTTTGGACACCAATGACCTCAGACAGCAAGAAGTATATGGTCTTCAAGCTCAATGACGACTGCAGTGCAGTGGCTTCAGAAATGCTTGAGGAGCCAGTGCTGTAACATTCTGAAATCCGGCGAATTCGGCTTTCCTACTTAGCGTCCGGGCTTGGTTCCGGCGGCTTGGTTCTGGAGGCTAGTTCTGAGTTTGGTTCCAGGCCAGCGCCGCGTGGAGCCTTCGGGCACAGCAGTCGTAGAGCAGCACCACGTGGAGCCTTCGGGCACAGCAGTCGTAGAGCAGCGCCACGTGAGGCCTTCGAGCACGACAGCCGTAGAGCAGCGCCACGTGGAACCTAACCCTCAGAGTATCAATGACTTAAGCACTTGTCTATGGTCAAAATTTCCCATAGACAAGTGCTTATCTTGCTGATTATCAAGCAGTTAGGCCCCACGAGATACCTCAAAGGCAGTCCCCGCAGCGGGACCAAAGGCACTTGATTAGTATGTAATTACGCCAGGAAGCTCCTTGGCCTGGTCAATCATCTTCTGGACTTCAAGCTCTACAGGGACTCTGTGGACGAGGTGCTTCTCCTCGTTAACCTCGTTCATCTTTGCAACGAGATTTGCAGCATTACGGTGAGCAAGTTCCTTTACAGTATCCACACCTGCAGCCTCAAGAAGTTCTGCAAACTGAGGACCGATACCCTTTACTCTATAGAGGTCAGCATGGTTAGTCCAAGTAAGGATGAGTTTACCGGAGATACCTGTCTCCTCCTCGAGCGCCTTACGGCCTGCAGGAGCAGCACACTTTTCAAGAAGCTGGTCAGCATTAACGATGCCTGCAGCGTTCAACTTTTCGGCATAAAGCGGGCCGATACCTTCAATGTCAACGATTTTGTAAGCCATATCTTTCTTTTAATATAATAAGTGAGATATTGAAAAAATATCTTTGCAATTATAAATAATACAATTCACAATAGCAAATATTAGCAAAGCATTCTCATTTGTACAATAGTGACTGAATTTATTATCACATAATCTTTTAAATGATTACTTTTGTATTGGCGAAGGACGCTAGCATGATATAACGAGAGCAAGAACAGATTGAATGACCGGACACCCTGGTGAGGCCAGTCGCGTATCCGTTGACTCTCCACAGTCACAAGTGCTCCTTTAACAGAAGTGGGAGCGATTCCCTATGAATGTACCTACTTGCATTGTAAAGAAATGACACTATTCAAGAAAAAAGGAGATTTTGCAAGCAACTGGATGATTATGTTGCTTGACCTCGGTCTTTCCTGCACCGCATCGCTTATTGCCATTCTGCTGATGAGATGGATGTCCGAGCCTTTCTTTGGCTTCCAGAAGTTCACCCTGCTCTGGCTTTTGTTCTCCGGGATTGCCTCTTTTATAGGATTCTACCTGACGAAGACCTACATGATAGTAATCAGGTACTCGAATTTCAACGCCATCTCGGCCCTGACCAAGGCCACGCTCATCAAGGAATTGCTCTTGGGTATATGCATCCTTCTCAAGTTGATTGGCAGTGGCCACACCAGGATAGACATCTTCACCCTTGTGCTTGATGCCCTCTTCTCGGTCTTCATACTCATCATTGTCAGAGTCGTGATGATACACATATTGAAGACCAATGCTCTGACTATGGACAAGAACATAGAGCGCCTCCGCGTAATTGTCTATGGCACAAGCATCAAGTCCATTGCAATGGTGGCGCGTCTCGACGAATCCCCACACTACGACATCATTGGCTTCATCACCGACAATGCGGCAATGGACGGCCAGATCATAAACGGCCGCAAAGTCTTCGCCTACAAGGACAGGGGTGAGCTCGCCCTCCTCCGAGAACAGCAGGGCATCGAATGTATACTTTATGCCAATGAAGATAAGGAAGAAGTGCAGAAGCACGAGCTGATTGACCTCTGGCTCGAACTCGGTATCCACATACTCGTTGCACCGAAGATCGAGGACGTCAGATTCGGCAATATGAACCAGAAGGCAGTCAAGGAGATTACTGCGGACGTTGAATACATTGCCGACGGTATGGGACGCTTCGGTCGCATCAGCAAGCGCATCATCGATTGCATTATCTCATCAATCTGCCTGGTGGTATTCTCGCCTCTTTTCCTGATAGTGTATATTGCCATAAAGCTCGAGGATGGCGGGCCTGCGATATACAAGCAGGAGCGAATAGGACGCTTCGGACGACCTTTCTACATCTACAAGTTCAGGTCTATGCGCACCGATGCTGAAAAGTTCGGACCGGCCCTCTATTCTGGCGAAAACGACCCACGACTCACCAAGGTCGGCAGATTCATCAGAGCGCATCATCTCGACGAATTGCCACAGCTCTACAACGTCTTCAGAGGCGATATGGCCTTTATCGGGCCTAGACCTGAGAGGCAGTACTTCATCGAGCAGATTATCGAAATTGACCCGAGATTCTACTATCTCTTCCAGATACGTCCAGGTGTAACCTCATACGCTACCCTCTTCAACGGCTACACCGACACCGTGGAAAAGATGGTCAAAAGACTAAAATACGACCTCTATTACCTGAGGCACCGTTCACTTGCCTTTGATGCCAAGATACTCTTTATGACTTTCTGCAGCATTGTATTCGGCAAGAAATTCTAAACAAACACAAACACTGAAACAATGAAAGGAATAGTACTGGCTGGAGGGTCCGGAACACGGCTCTACCCCATTACCAAAGGTGTCAGCAAGCAATTGCTACCCATCTACGACAAACCGATGGTCTATTACCCTATCAGCACCCTGATGCTGGCGGGAATACGCGACATACTCATCATCTCCACGCCTACGGACCTTCCGAGCTTCAAAAGACTGCTCGGCGACGGGTCAGACTTCGGAGTAAACTTCCAATATGCTGAGCAGCCCAGTCCCGACGGACTGGCTCAAGCGTTTATAATCGGCCAAGATTTCATTGGCAATGACGCCGCCTGCCTCGTCCTCGGTGACAACATCTTCCACGGTGCGGGCTTCACCTCTATGCTCAAGGAGGCTGTCCGCAGCGCAGAGCAGGACGCCAAGGCTACCGTCTTCGGATATTGGGTCAGCGACCCCGAGCGTTACGGCGTAGCCGAATTTGACGCGAATGGCAATTGCCTCAGCATCGAAGAGAAACCGAAGGTGCCGAAGAGCAATTACGCCGTCGTCGGCTTGTACTTCTACCCGAACAAGGTAGTGGAGGTCGCGAAGAGCATCAAGCCCTCAGCGCGCGGAGAGCTCGAAATCACCAGCGTCAACCAGTGCTTCCTCAGCGACGGCGAGCTCAAGGTGCAGACACTCGGAAGAGGCTTTGCCTGGCTCGACACAGGCACTCACGACTCGCTCTCGGAAGCTTCGACCTTCGTCGAAGTCATTGAGAAACGTCAGGGGCTGAAAATCGCCTGCCTCGAAAGCATAGGCTACAGCCAGGGATGGATTTCAGCTGAAAAACTGCGCGAACTGGCCAAGCCGATGATAAAAAACCAGTACGGGCAATACCTGTTGCGAATGATTGACGAAAAGGAACAGCTTGACGCATAGACGATTATGGACGTAATCACAACTCCGATAGAGGGCCTGCTCATCATTGAGCCGAAGATTTTCAACGACAGCCGCGGATACTTTTTCGAAAGCTATTCCCAAAGGGAATTCGATGAAAAAGTCGCTCCTCTCATCGGCCGCCAGATACGTTTCGTTCAGGACAATGAGTCAATGTCGTCCTACGGTGTAATTCGCGGCCTTCACTACCAGAAAGCGCCTTTCGCCCAAAGCAAGCTTGTCCGCTGCATCAAAGGCCGGGTGCTCGATATCGCGTTGGACATACGCGAGGGTTCGCCCAGCTTCGGGCAACATTTCGCTGTGGAGCTCAGCGAAGAGAACAGGAGGCAATTCTTCATTGACAAGGGCTTTGCCCACGGCTTCGCCGTCCTTTCCGATATCGCCATCTTCCAATACAAATGCGACGAATTCTATCACCCGGAGGCAGAAGCGGGCATCAACCCGACGGATAAAAGCCTGGGAATAGACTGGCGCATCCCTCTCGAGGCGGCCATACTCTCGGAAAAGGACAGACTTTGCCCGGGGTTCGAGGATTGGAAGAAAAAATGATTATCTTTGGGACAACACTATGAGCAGCAGCCAATCCGACAACAATAAACGCATAGCGAAGAACACCCTGATGCTTTATGTCAGGATGCTCTTCAGCATGATAATCTCCAATGTCGTCGGCGGCTTCGTCTCGATGTTTGCAATCATCTCCAGCGCCTTGAGTGCAGCGACCAGCCGTTTCATCACCTTCGAACTGGGAAGAAGGACGGAAATCCCGGAAAGGTTTTTTCCAATGCTCTTTTTATCCATCTTGTACTGGCGGCAAATATCCTGCTTGCACTGAGAAAGAAGTTGAGAAGGGCATAGAACACATCGAATAGTTTGATATTATGAAGATTGCAATACTTACACTACCACTGCTTACCAACTATGGCGGCATCCTTCAGGCCTATGCCCTTCAGACAGTTCTGGAAAGGATGGGGCACGAGGTGGTGCACCTTCAGCCGAAACATTCCCGGCTTCACAATCCGGTCGTTATGCCGTTGGTGTGGGTAAAAAGGCTGTACAGGAAATATTTTCAGGGGGATAGACAGCTGCCGATTTTTGAGGATCCTTACAAGTGGGCAAGGAAAAACACTGACAGGTTCATCTCGAACAACCTCAATTGCCGTTTCCTTGCTCCGGAGGAATGGAACGAAGGTCTTGCAAGGGAGTATGATGCGTTTGTGGTGGGAAGCGACCAGGTGTGGCGGCCTAATTATACCTCGGATGTCACGAGATTCTTTACCGCCTTTCTGGGACATTCGGATATTTCCAGAATAGCTTACGCAGCATCCTTCGGAGTAGATGTCAATGAATTTTCTGAAGCGCAGATAGCTTGCGGCAGGGAATACCTTAAGCTGTTTTCCGCCATCTCAGTCAGGGAAAAATCCGGCATCAGGTTGTGCAAGGAATTGTTCGATGTCCAGGCTTGCCAGGTTTTGGACCCGACAATGCTGCTCCGCAGGGAGGATTATCAGCGTTTTGCCTCGACTGCACCGCAATCTCCAGGGAATCTGATGGTATATGTCCTGGACCGGACGGAAGAAAAGGATGCCTTTATCTCCGAATTCGCAGAGAAACGGGGACTGGTTCCGTTTTATGCCAATTCCAAAACTGAGATATCTTGGGATGTTGACATTTCCATTGGAGAGCGCAAACAGCCTCCGCTCGAGAACTGGCTCAGAGGCTTTGCCGATGCAGAATTTATCCTGACCGACTCTTTCCACGCCTGTGTCTTCAGCATATTGTTTCACAAGCCTTTCGGCGTTTTCGGAAATCTAGAAAGGGGACTTTCGAGGATAGAGTCTTTGTTACAGCCGTTGGGCTTGATGGACAGGTGTCTGATCGATGCTCCTGTTGATCTGGATAAGCCTATTGACTGGAAGTTCATCGACAAAGTCCTTATGCAAAAGGCCGAATCTTCACTGGAGTTTTTGAAACAGGGTCTAAATAAAAAGTAACTTGCTATATGTCAGATAGTTTGATTTCTGTAATAGTTCCGGTTTATAATTCCGAGCAGACCTTGAACCGCTGCATCGACAGCATACTTGGTCAAACATACAGGAACTTTGAGTTGCTCCTCATCAACGACGGCAGCAAGGACCGTTCCGGTGAGATTTGTGATGAATATGCCCAAAAGGACAGCCGTGTGAAAGTGTTTCACAAGGAGAACGGCGGTGTGAGTTCGGCGCGAAATGTTGGACTGGATAATGCGAGGGGAAAATGGGTGTCTTTTGTGGACAGTGATGATTGGACTGGGGAGAAACTTTTGAGCAATCTGATTGGTCATACTAACAATCATCCTAATGTGGAACTAGTGATTTCTTTCTCGGAATATATCTTCAATAATGGTCGCCGGGAAGAAAACTATAAAGCACGTATGGTGGATAAGGCAAATTTTCAAATCCTTTTCTCTGAATACGATATGAGTTGGCATACAGGACCATGGGCAAAACTCTATAGTAAGCATGTAATCGACACTAAGAATCTTAGGTTCAATGAAAATATGAACATAGGTGAAGATGCAGTATTCTTTTATTCATATTTGTCCCAAATTGATGGATTGTATGTATCAAGTGATACAGATTATAAATATAACGCCGATACAGAAGGTTCTTTGACAAAGAGAGTTTTTTCGCTCAAGTCAGAGATGTCTGGATGTCACAATATCATTGAAGCGGTTGACAACTTGCTAAATAACGGAAATAAATGGGAGAGAAAAGCGGTAAACTCCCTATGTTGGTTGAAGGCAACATATATGAGGAGGGTTCTTACTGCATTATACCATAATAAGGTAGATAGAAAAACCAGGCGTACGGTTTTTAGTCAGATTGACGGAAACTTTTATGCTACGTATATAAGTGACTCAAGTTTCAAAGGAAAGATATTGACCTTTTTCATTAAGAATAACCTGTTTCTTTCATATGATATAGTCCGGAAATTAAGCACAGGGGGATGGCTCCTATAATAATGAAGATGAAAATACTTTATAATATGGCCAAGGGACATTATAGAGAATGAGGTGAACGGTTTCCTGGTTGAAGATGGGGATGTTGACTTGTTTGCATGCCTGATGGAAACGTTGATGAGGGATACCAAGTTGCGTAAATCAATGGGAGCCAAGGCTAGGGAAAAATCAACTGAATTCTCGGAAGAAAGCATTATGTCCCAATGGGATGTCTTGTTCAAGGATCTTGCTAATACAAATAACGGATAATGATGATTGATAAAGTATCAATAATAGTCCCGGTATATAATATTGAGAATTATATCAGGGTTTGTGTTGAGAGCATATTGGCTCAAACTTACGAGTTGTTTGAACTGATTCTCGTAGATGATGGTAGCCCGGATAATTGTGGTCGTATATGTGATGAATATGCGGAAAAAGATGTCAGGATAAAAGTAATTCACAAGGAGAACGGCGGTTTGACTTCAGCGAGAAATGCAGGACTATCAGTCGCGAAAGGAGATTGGATAATGCATGTTGATGGGGATGACTGGATAGAGCCCGATATGATAGAGTCCTTGATAGAGGCTGCGAAGGCTACGGAAGCAGACTTGGTCTTCGGGGACTTTATGAAGTATGGGCCTTATGCGGGAAATTATAAGCTTCCCACGTGGAGCATTGACAAGAAAGACTCGATGTCACGTTACATTGCATACACGTGGACGACAATTTGGGGTAGCATAGCCAAGCGTTCATTGTATACAGAGCATTATCTCAAATCTCCGGATGGGGTAAGTTATTGCGAGGACTTTCACTTGATAGTCAGGCTCTGTCATTTTGCTAAGAAAATAGTGAATGTCCACAGACCGTTTTATCACTATCGTTACAGACCGACATCAATTATGTCGAATATGAGCAGGAAGACCGAGGTGGACGAGCAATGGGTCTATCAGGATACGATTCGTTTCTTCAAGGAGCAGGGCGTTTATGAGGACTATAGGAAAGTGATGAGTTGGAGGGTCTTGAAAGGCGCACAGGAGTTGTTGTTGGACCCATCTGAACATCAGCGATTTATGGAGCTCTTCAATGACGGGAAGGAGTTCATCTTTTCCTGCCCGTTCGTAAATAAGAAGATTAAGATACTGGCTTGGCTGATAACTCATAATCTCAGGCCCGCCGTGGTTTTGTTTGACAGAATGCGTTCAATAATTGGAAGGTGATATGGAATATACAGCTGTGATCAGAACTCTTGGCAAGGCTGGAGAGAAATATCAGACACTCTTGGATTCACTTGTGTCCCAAACGATTCCTCCGAAGGAGATAATCGTTTATATTGCAGAAGGCTATCCGATTCCAAAAGAGACATGTGGAAAGGAAAAGTATGTTTATGTACCGAAGGGTATGGTGGCACAACGTGCTTTGAGGTATGATGAAGTTCATACTGATTATCTTTTGATGCTGGATGATGATGTTTATTTACCTGGAGATTCAGTGGAAAGATTATTCCGCGAAATGTCAGAAAATGGGGGAAACGTCATTTCTCCGGATGTGTTCCATAATGCGGATAGACCGAGAAAGACAGAGATTCTTATGACACTATCCGGAAGGATTTATGCCAGAAAAAGGGACAGCAAATGGGGATATAAAGTAATGCTTAACGGAGGTTATTCGTATAATAAGCATCCGAGATTGGTTATGCAATCGCAAACAAATGCGGGGCCTTGCCTGTTATGTCGCAAGTCTGACTTCTTGGGAATAGCTTTTGAAGATGAACCTTGGTTAGATGAGATGCCTTATGCCTTAGGAGAGGATCAGGTTTTATTTTACAAGATGCATCAGGAGGGTTTGAAAGTGTTGACATCATTTGATTCCGGAATTGTACACTTGGATGCTGGAACAAGTATCGTGAGCGAAGAGAAAGAACGGGTTCTTGCTTATTGTGACTGCCGTTTCAAGATGGTCTTTTGGAGAAAATTCATTTGGAGAAAAATCGCAGGCATATCGCGCGTTTGGGCTATCTTGTTCATGGGTTATACCATAACAGTAAACCTGCTTATATCATTGCTTAAGTTGAGATTTGACCTGTTAAAACAGAAGTTTTCCGGATATAAGAGTGGTATATTATACAAGTTATAGCAAATGGAGAAGGTAATACACTATTGCTGGTTCGGAGGCAAGCCGCTCCCCAGAAGTGCAGAGAAATGTATCGCGTCCTGGAAGAAGTTCCTTCCGGAACATGAAATCAGACGCTGGGATGAAAGCAATTTTGATGTAAATGCAATCCCTTACACTCGTGAGGCGTATTCTGCCGGCAAATATGCTTTCGTCAGCGACTATGCCAGATTCTGGATTCTGTATCATAACGGAGGCGTATATTTCGATACTGATGTGGAGGTCATCAGAAATATGGATGATGTCCTGTCTGGCGGAAATTTTTTGGGAGTGGAACAGCAGAATGATGAAAAGATTACTGTCGCGCCCGGCCTCGGTATAGGTGTATGCCGGGAGAATGCTTTGTTTGGGGAAATGATAAAAGTTTATTCTTGTGCGCATTTCCTCAACGATAACGGCACTCCTTGTCTGAAGAACATTGTCGAGATTACTACGGAGCAGTTGCAGAAGTACGGTCTTCGGAATACCCCGGAGATCCAGGAGTGTTGTGGCTTTACCATTTATCCAAAGGATTATTTCTGCCCAATCGATTATGACACCAGGAAGTTGATGATTACGGAAAATACACGAACAATCCACCACTATGCAGAATCCTGGGTCCCGAGGTCTGCCCGCTTCAAGAATGCTTTGCGAAGAATATTCGGAAAGAGGTTCATCACATTCCTTGTTAACGCAAAAAAGAAGATTAGAAATGCCTGAAGTGTCGGTAATAATCCCAATCTATAATGTCGGGCGATTCATCGGCCGTTGTGCGGAGAGCCTGATGAGACAGACTTTGCGTGACGTGGAATTTATCTTTGTCAATGACTGTACCCAGGATGACAGTCTGGCGGTTTTAGAATCCGTCATATCCCGTTATGACCGGGATGTGAAGATAATCAGTCACGAAGAGAACAAGGGCCTCCCGAGCGCAAGGAACAGCGGACTGGCCATAGCAAAGGGAGAGTTCATTTTCCATTGTGACGGAGATGATTGGGTAGAGGAGAACCTTCTGGAAAGGATGGTATCTGAAGCTCGGTCCAAAAGGGCGGATTATGTATATTGCGACTTTTTCCTCTCCTTTGAAAAATCGGAACGATATATGGGAAACCCGGATTTCGAAGACCCACAGGAAATGCTTAAAAAGGGGTTTTTGGGAGGAACGATGAAGTATAACGTATGGAATAAGCTTGTAAGTAGGGAATTGTATGATGAAATCCATTTCCCGGATGGCCATTCTATGGGGGAGGATATGACAATGATACAAATCCTATGTGGCGCGAAGCGGGTCGCTCACATCAAGGAGGCGCTATACCATTACGTTCAGACCAATAGCGCCGCTTTTTCGAAGACGCAGTCACCTAAACAATTGGCTGACGTCCGTTTCAATGTCGACAGTACGGTTTCTTTCCTTGAATCAAGATACGGATCCTCTCTCGATGTTGAAATATCCAATTTCAAGCTGAGCATCAAACTTCCTTTCCTGATTTCCGACAGCTCAGACCAGTACCGATTATGGCAGGAATGGTATCCTGAGGCCAATGCTTATGTCATGTCCAATAAGGACGTAGCATTTCGTACAAGACTGTTGCAATGGATGGCCGCGAAGAATTTATGGCTCGGGGTTCGTCTGTATTATTGGATTGTTTATAAATTTGCATACAGAATACTCTTTAAATGAAGCTTTTGAAACTCATAGCTATGCTGTTTCTGGTCGTGCTGACCAGTATGTTCTTTTTTCCCTTCGAGTTCACTTTCTTACCGGGGGTCAATACCAAAATGGCATTGGCAGCAGTCGGACTAGTTCTGTTTGCACTTGATCTGGCAAAGGGACGCACGGCATCTCTGAGCCGTTCGTTTTTTTTCTTGTCTGTTCTTGCAGCCCTAGTGTCCCTGGCCGCCTTTGCTTCGGCTGTGATCAATCACACAAATGATTACACCTATGCTTCCTACATTATTTCGATGTGGGTATGGATGGGAGGAGCGTATGTCGTCGTTTCGGCAATCAAATGGCTTCACGGAGAAGCAACGGTTGAGATTGTCGGAAACTATCTCATTGCTGTTTGTGTGATGCAGTGTGGACTTGCGATAATGATCGACAGTTTTCCGTGGTTTAAGGAATTGGTCAATCAACTGGTTCTGGGACAGGGTTTTGTTGAAAACGATACCTTGGAAAAAGCCAACCGTCTCTATGGAATAGGCTGTAGCCTCGATGTTGCCGGAACGAGGTTTTCCTGTGTTTTGGTAATTCTAGCATTCTTGAGTATGAAGATTGCCCGTACGGAGAAAAAACAATGGATCTGGCTGTATCTCCTTTCCTTTTTTGTGATTTCTGTAATCGGCAACATCATTGCAAGGACGACTATTGTGGGCGTTGGATTGGCTATGCTGGTTTGGCTGATAGGAGCCGCAGTTGACCGTAATACAGAAGGGAATCGATTCTTTATTCTTCAACGATGGATAGCTGTCGGCATTGTTGCTGTCATTGTTTGTTCGGTTTTATATACAGAGTCACCCGTTTTCAAGGACAATTTCCGTTTTGGATTCGAAGGCTTCTTTTCTCTTTTTGAAACAGGCAAATGGGAAACAAATTCAAACAACATATTAAAGAATATGATTGTATTTCCCGACACTCTTCACACTTGGATTATTGGTGACGGTTATCTTGAGAATCCATTCAATCGAGATATGAATTACATCGGGCAGAACTTCGGTGGTTATTATATGGCAACCGACATCGGCTATCTCCGTTTCATTTTCTATTTCGGGCTCATCGGCCTGCTTATGTTCTGTGTCTATATGGCGGCTTGCGCGAACGTACTCATGAAGCGCTTTCCGGCATACAGCTGGATGTTCTTCTGCATACTTATCATCAACTTCATTGTCTGGATGAAAGTCTCGACGGACATATTCGTCGTGATGGCTATATTCCTTTGTTTGAGGGAATCCAGCAAAGGGGAAATTAATGAATCTTTATTATGACTCTCCTGTTTTGCATACACTCCCTCTACAATCCCGGCGGGATGGAAAGGGTTCTTCTGAACAAGGTTCGCTGGCTGCTTGAGCATCCGGAGAAGGGGCCTTTCAGGATTGTCGTGGCAACGACGGACCAGAAAGGCAGGCCGACATTCTATCCTTTCCCGGATGGAGTGGAATTCGTCGATTTCGGAGTCAATTATTCGGATGACAACGGTAAGAATTTCATCTTCAAGACCCTTGGGTTCCTGCGCAGGCGAAGAGCGCACCGTAAGGCTCTGGAGGCTCTTCTGACGAAACTCAGGCCGGATGTGACCGACTGCTTCTATCCCGGGGAATGCTCATTTGTCCCGGACCTGAAGGACGGGAGCAGAAAGGTGCTGGAGCTGCACCAGAGCAAGCTTTTCCACCTGCAGTACAACCGCAG